>JAPYON010000006.1 GCA_029938175.1 Paracoccaceae bacterium
GGGCGGGACTTGGTCTGGCCGTACTATTTTTGTCCTTCGCGACGCTTTGCGCCAGCCAGATGTGAAAATATCGAATGCAAATATCCATGACGCCGAGGCTATTGCCGCGATCTGGAACCCATTAATACGTGATACGACGATCACTTTTAACAATGTAGAAAAGTCAGCAGAAAGCCTGCATGACATGATCATGGAACGACAGGCTGCCGGATATGCGTTTCTGTTGGCGCAGGAAGACGGTCAGTTGGTTGGGTTCGCAACATATGGCCAGTTTCGTGCAGGCGTTGGTTATGCACAAACGATGGAACACACGGTTGCTCTGAGCGATGCAGCGAAAGGCAGGGGTGTTGCGGCGGCATTGTTGGACGCGCTTGAGATACACGCAAAGGCACGCGGGGTGCATTCTATGCTGGCAGGGATTTCGGCGGATAATATTGCCGCTGTGAAATTTCATGCGAAGGCCGGATATTCGCAGGTTGGCGTTATCCCGCAAGCGGGGCGTAAGTTTGACCGATGGTTGGACTTGATATTGTTACAAAAAATTCTTTAACCGTTTGTTAACAACCTTCGGTTTCACATTCCTATTAATCTGTTAAGCTATATCTATGTCAATCTGGACCCGCATCTCCGAAGCATTATCCGCGCTTGCAAAAGGCGAAGGGCTTTCTGCGATCTTCGAAAACCTGAAACGCCCGCCTGAAAAGAGCGTGGCGTTTACCATCGCGGTCATCGCACTGGGCGCGAAAATGGCCAAGGCCGACGGCAAAGTGACCCGCGATGAGGTTATTGCCTTCCGGCAAGTGTTCCAAATCCCGCCTGAAGACGAGGCCAATGCTGGCCGTCTGTTCGATCTCGCCCGCACTGACGTGGCCGGATATGAATTTTATGCCACCAAAATCGGCAAGATGTTTGAGGGCGACAGCGCTATTCTACGCGATTTGGTTGAGGGGCTGTTTCATATCTCGATGGCGGACGGGCATTACCACCCTTCCGAGGACGCGTTTATCGAAGACGTTAGCCGGATCTTCGGGCTGCCGTCGCAGTTGTTCACCTGTTTGCGCTCGCGCTATGTACCGGGGGCGGCACCGGACCCCTACTCGGTGCTGGAAATCGAACATGACGCCGACCTTAGCGGGGCCCGCAAGGCGTGGAAGCGGCTGGTGCGTGAGGCACACCCCGATAACCTGATTGCGCGGGGATTACCCTCGGAAGCGATTGCGCTAGCCAATACGCGGCTGATCACCATAAACAATGCCTGGGCCGAGATACAGCAGACCCACGAGGCCGCCTAACATGCGGATCGCCACGTATAATGTCGAGTGGTTCGATGAACTGTTCGACAAGGACAGTAATCTGCAAATGGATCAGGGCTGGTCACGGCGCTATGACGTTCGGCGGGTAGATCAGGCAACAGCGATTTCCGAAGTGATCCGGCAGGTCGATGCGGATTTGATCCTGATCGTCGAGGCCCCCAACACAGGGCAAACGCAGGACACCGTAAAAGCCTTGGAGGGGTTCGCACAGCATTTCGGACTGCGCCAGAGCTCGGTGGTCATGGGATTCGCCAATGAAACGCATCAAGAGCTGGCCGTGATGTACGACCCTTACGTGGTGCGCGTTACGCATGATCCACAAGGCGCGATTTCGGATGGCAGTTCGGATGCCGTAGCCCCTCGGTTTGACGGAAAATTCCGGTATGACGTTGATGTAGACGGCAAGGCAGAGATTTTCGAGTTTTCCAAGCCGCCTGTCGAGCTGTCTGTTGAGTATTTGGCAAAGAAGAGAAACCTGCGGATCATCGGGGTTCACACCAAGTCGAAATCGACTTACGGAGCAAAAGGTGCCGCAGACGCGTCGCGAATGTTGGTTGATAACCTTCGCAAGCAGTTGGCGCAGTGTATTTGGATCCGGCAACGAGCAGAAACCCATCTGGCAGCGGGTGTGCCATTGGTGGTAATGGGGGATTTCAATGACGGGCCTGGAGTGAGCGACTTCGAGACTTTGTTCACGAAATCCGGCGTCGAGATCGTGCTAGGCGATGCGGGCACGATGGAGATGGTCGAGCCACATGCCGCAATCATGCTGGACCCGCGGCAATCGTGGTCGCTGGCGACTTCTCGGTTCTATATCAGCAAATATAAGCGCTATCTTAACGCCTTGCTGGACTATGTAATGCTGTCACCCGATCTGGCGCAAACGGCGGCCCCATCTTGGCGGATATGGCACCCGTTTGATGATCCCGAGTGTTTTAAGGATGATAATTTGCGCGACGCGCTGCTTACGGCCTCGGACCATTTTCCAGTGAGCGTGGATTTATCGTTTTAAGGCTTTCGCCTCTGCTGTTGTCAGCTTATCAATATTGAAATGCTTTTCAGGAGACCATTATGTTCAAACACACCGAAATTTTCAGAGACAACCGCGAAACTGCCGCCGATGGAAATATGGGCGACCTGCCCGAATGGGATTTGGACGATCTGTATTCTTCAACCGACGGGCCGGAAATTGCCGCTGATTTGAAGTGGTTGGGTGATGAAGGGCCAACTTTTGGCGCCGATTATCAAGGCAATCTGGATAAGCTGGACGCGGCCGCCATGCTGGAATGTGTGCTGCGCTATGAACGCATCCAGCAGGTCGCAGGGCGCGTGATGTCTTATGCGGGGCTGCTGTATTACCAAAACACGACGGACGCGGATCGCGGCAAGTTCATGGCGGATATGCAGGCGCAAATTACCAATATGTCGGCCAATCTGGTGTTTTTCAGCCTAGAGGTGAACAGGATCGAAGACGACGATCTGGCGGGTTTGCTGGCAGAGAATTCTGATCTAAACCGCTACAAACCGGTGTTTGACAGTATCCGCAAGATGAAGCCGTACCAACTGTCCGACGAGTTGGAAAAGTTTCTGCACGACCAATCTGTTGTTGGGATATCTGCATGGAATCGTTTGTTTGATGAAACCATGGCAGCGCTGACTTTTGATGTGGACGGCGAGGAGCAAACGTTGGAGGCGACGTTGAACCTGCTGTCAGACACGGATCGTGCACGACGTGAAGTCGGCGTGCGGGCTTTGGTCAAAGTGTTCAGCGCGAATACGCCGCTGTTTGCACGCATTACCAACACGCTGGCCAAGGAGAAAGAGATCAAGGACAAGTGGCGCGAGCTGCCGACTCCGCAAATGTCGCGCCACCTTGCAAATGATGTCGAGCCCGAGGTGGTGCAAGCCTTGCGTGATGCGGTTGTTGCGGCCTACCCGAAGCTGTCGCATCGGTATTATGCCCTGAAGGCCAAGTGGCTGGGGCTGGACAAGATGGAGGTCTGGGATCGCAATGCTCCCTTGCCCGGCGAGGACGATCTGGTTATCCCGTGGGATCAGGCGCGCAGCATGGTGATGGATGCATACGCAGACTTTGATCCGCGTATGGCCGAACTGGCGGCGCCGTTTTTCGACAAAGGCTGGATTGATGCCGAGGTTAAACCGGGGAAATCTTCGGGCGCATTCGCGCATCCGACAGTTACCAATGTCCATCCGTATGTGATGCTGAATTACCTTGGAAAACAGCGTGATGTGATGACTTTAGCGCATGAACTCGGCCACGGTGTGCATCAGATTCTTGCCGCCGAGCAAGGCGAGTTGTTGGCGGATACGCCTTTGACTCTGGCGGAAACTGCGTCTGTATTCGGCGAGATGCTGACGTTTCGTAAACTGTTGGATAATGCGAAAGATCCGGCTGCCCGCAAACGTCTGCTGGCGGGCAAGGTTGAGGATATGATTAACACCGTCGTCCGCCAAATTGCGTTCTACGACTTTGAATGCCGCGTGCATGCCGCGCGTGCCGAAGGGGAACTGACACCAGACCAGATCAACGCGATCTGGATGGAAATCCAGCATGAAAGCCTTGGCGACGGGTTCAACTTTATGGAGGGTTACGAGACATTCTGGACCTACATCCCGCATTTCATCCACTCACCGTTCTATGTCTACGCTTATGCATTCGGTGACGGTTTAGTGAACGCGCTTTATGCCGTTTATGAAGAAGGCGATCCGGATTTTCAGGAGAAGTATTTCGATTTACTGAAGGCGGGTGGTTCTAAACATCACAAGGAACTATTGGCGCCTTTCGGTCTGGATGCCAGCGACCCTACATTCTGGGACAAAGGCCTGTCACTGATTTCCTCAATGATTGACGAATTGGAAGCGATGGAGGGGTAAAACCCACGACAAAGAAGGCGTTCGGGTAAACCCGCGCCTGATTTGTCTGATTTCGTAAATGGCCCTGCTGCAGGACCGATGTGGTCTGTCGGGTTAAATAGACCGAAGGCCAATCATGCACTAACATTCAAACTGGACCAATCAACGGGGGCCGATCAAGCCTTAAAGCGCTTTCAACATTAATGTGCATATAATTTGTGAACGTCTGTGAAAGAATTTGAAATTCTACGTAAAACACTGGCAACTGTCCGCTACTTCCCCTACGTAAAGCGGAAAATACGGTAGTGCGATCACATCCGATCACGCAAACTGAACCAGAGCATCGCGAGACTCAACAGCGGCAGACGCAAATTTACCCCTCCAGGGAAACGTTTCGTCGGAACATTTGCCATTATATCGAAACGTTCCGCCGTGCCTGAAATCGCCTCGGCCATCAATTTTCCTGCCAAGGTCGCCATGGCCACACCGTGCCCAGAATATCCCGATGCCGACAGAATATTCGGACTTAGGCGGCGGAAATCCGGCATTCGGCTCACCGTAATTCCCAACGTCCCGCCCCACGCGTAATCAATTCGGGTGTCTGCGAGTTGCGGGTAAATTTCCAACATCGGTTTTCGGGCTATTTTGGTCAGGTTCTTTGGGAACTTATAACCATAGCTTTCCCCACCGCCGAAAAGCATGCGGTTGTCCTCGGACAGGCGGAAATAGTTAACGACGAATTTACTGTCAGCCACGGCCACGTCATCGCGGATCAGACTCCGCGCCATGTCCTCGCTCAACGGTTCGGTGGCGACTATGAAATTGTTGACCGGCATCACGCGCGCCGCAACTTGTGGTTCCAGATTGCCAAGATATCCATTTGCGCCCAAAGCTACAAACTTGGCTTTGACCGAGCCGCCCTGCGTGTGCACCTCGGCCGGCTCTCCGCGGTTTATTTTCGCAACGCGAGACTCCTCGAATATCCGAACACCTGCCGCCTGACATGCCCGCGCTAACCCCAACGCGAAATTCAGAGGGTGCAAATGTCCAGCGCCCCAATCCATCGAACCGCCACAATACGCCTTGGTGCCCAAAGCAGACTCAACGGCGGAACGATCCAGTATTTCAATCTGGCCATAGCCGTAATTTTTGCGCAGCTTTTCTACGTAATCATTTGTGTGACGAAGGTGCCCTGGCTTCAACTCTGTGTGCATAACACCGGACTTATATCCGCACGCGATGCTGTACTTTCCGATCAACTCGCGAACTGTGGCTTTGGACTCTTCGCCCATTTTCCACAATGCACGGGCGTGATCCTTGCCGACCATCTTTTCCAAATCATCCTGTTCTACCCGCTGGCCAGACCCGACCTGCCCTCCGTTTCGGCCCGATGCGCCAAAACCAAGACGTTGCGCCTCTAGCAAGATCACATCGTATCCGCGTTCCGCCAGATGCAACGCCGTGGACAACCCCGTATAACCCGCCCCGACAACGCACACATCACAGATTTCGCTGCCGTTAAGGGCGGGAAACGTGTCTAAAGGTTGCGCGGAGGCGGCGTAGTAAGACGCAGGATATTCGCCCGCACGATCGTTAACGGTAAGTAAATCCATCAGACGTTCAGAAGCAAATGCTCCCGCTCCCACGGGCTGATGACTTCGAGGAATGCCTCGGCTTCGTGGCGCTTCACGGCTTTGTAGACGCGGCAGAACTCTTCGCCCAGAATTTTCGATAGTTCGAGCGCCCCGTCGAACAAATCAATCGCCCCAAGCAAGCTGCGCGGCAGGGCGCGGGGTTGCTCATATGCTTCACCGGTCTGAGCATCGCGAGGCTTCAGGCCTTGCTTCATACCCAGATACCCACACGCCAAAGATGCTGCGAGCGCCAGATACGGGTTCGCATCCATGCCCGACACCCGATTTTCCACGCGGCGAGCAGCAGCGCCAGAGATCGGAATTCGAATACCCGTGGTCCGGTTATCGGCGCCCCACTCCAGATTGATCGGGGCAGATCCAGACGCCACAAAACGGCGATAGGAATTCACGTAAGGCGCGAAAAAGCTGATCGCGTGGGGGATATATTTCTGCTGGCCAGCGATGAAATTATAAAATAGCTCTGTCTCTTTGCCGTCCTTGTCGCTAAAAATATTCTTTCCGGTTTCATCCAGTACAGATTGATGAATATGCATCGCACTGCCCGGTTCGTCCTGCATCGGCTTGGCCATGAAGGTTGCGAAACAATCGTTCCTTAGCGCCGCCTCGCGGATCAGTCGTTTGAACAGGAACACTTGGTCAGCCAGTTTAACCGGATCACCATGCACCAGATTGATCTCGATCTGGCCCGCACCGCCCTCTTGAATAATCGTGTCGATTTCCAACCCGACCGCCTCGGAGAAATCATAAATATCGTCGATCACAGCGCCATAGTCATCCACAGCCATCATCGAATACGCCTGACGGCTTACCACGCGACGACCGGTGCGACCCATTGGAGGTTCAATCGGTTTGGCGGGGTCAAGATTCGGCTTGGTCAGATAGAATTCGATTTCAGGGGCAACAACAGGCGCCCAACCTTCGGCCTTATACAACGCCAGAACCCGTTTCAGTACATTGCGCGGAACGACTTCGGCGGGATTACCTTCAAGGTCGTGAACATCGTGGATAACCTGAATGGCCACGTCATCGGACCACGGTACAGCTACAGCGGTGGAATAATCCGGTGTTAAAATCATGTCGGATTCCGTCCACTGGTCGGAAATCTCCATGTCCACGTAATCACCGGATACCGTTTGATAGAAAATCGACAGCGGCATGAATGTATGGTCAGAGCGCGCAAACGTGTTTGACGGCATCGCTTTACCACGCGACATTCCCACTAGGTCACCGATGATGCATTCCACCTCTTCTACGCGACGGCCATCCAGCCATTTCTGCGTCGCCTTGGGGAAGCGCGAGACGAATTCTTGTGATTTACGAGCCATGGTTATCTTCTTCGGATTTGGTTGGGGTATCGCACACTTAAAACAGGAACTTTGGCATTAGTCATAATGTCCGCAGCCATTTTTTTCAAAATGTCTTTATTGCCACCAATAATATGCTCTGCAGCCGCGTACTGCAGCAGGCCTTTTGGCAAGTTTTGGCTTTTGAGCACGTATAGAACGCCTAATTCGGAATTCATTGCGCTCGCGATTGAAGCTGAATAATCAACAGTCTTCAGCGTGTGATCGGAGCCGCCAACGGCAACAAGGATAGTTTTAACCATTTATTAGTCCCTCTTAATATTTTGTTAATCTGCCGTTGCGATGGCATGTAATTTATCTCTCTGAATAGAGGTTCACGACTATTCGCGCACTAGAGGCGCCCGACTTCGATCCCTTTCGCACCCTTCTTCTGCGCAATCAGGCACAGCCAATCGTGTGCGACCGTCGCCGCCGCCAACGCGGTGATTTCGGCGTGGTCGTAGGGGGGTGATACCTCAACCACGTCCATGCCGATCAGATTTAGAGATCCAAGCCCGCGTATTAATTCCAGCGCTTGCCAACTGGCCAGACCGCCCATAACGGGGGTGCCAGTGCCCGGCGCGAATGCAGGGTCAAGTCCATCCACATCAAACGAAATATAGACCGGCGTGTCGCTTGCCCGTTCCTTGATGATTTTCAACGCTGCGTCGATGCCGTTACGATGTACCCAGGGCGCGGTCAGGATTTCGAAGCCGTGATCGCTGTCGTTATATGTGCGCAGCCCTATCTGGGTAGATTTGGTGACATCTATCACCCCTTCTGCTGCCGCACGGCCAAACATGGTGCCATGGTCCAGCCCGCCGTGATCTTCCCACGTATCGCAATGCGCGTCGAACTGGATTAGAGTGACGGGACCGTATTTCTCGGCGTGAGCTTTCAGCAGCGGGTAGGCGACGAAATGGTCTCCTCCGAAGGTTAGCATTTTGGCACCGCTTTTGATGATCTCGGCGGCGTGCGCTTGGATGTCCACTGGAACCGTTTCGGGGTGGTGCGGGTCAACCATGCAATCCCCCCAGTCGATCACGGACAGGGTTTTGAACGGGTCGAAACCGAAGGGAAAAGCCTCCAGTTCCGCCAGTTGAACCGAAGCCTCGCGGATAGCACGCGGACCAAGGCGGCAGCCGGAACGATACGTGACGGAGCTGTCATACGGCACACCACTAACCACCACGTCCACGCCCTCGATATCGCGCGAATAGCGGCGGCGCAGAAAGCTGAGCGCCCCGCCATAGGTCATTTCCGCCCAACGCTCGTTGTTGCCTTTGGCGCGGAATGCTTGGTCACCAGTGCTCATGTTTTTACCTTTTTACGCATGAAGAACCACGAAATTGATATGCCTATGGCTACCACAACGACGATCAACGTGGCCAGCGCGTTGATTTCTGGAGTGACCCCAAGGCGAACCTTCGAGAAAATTACCATCGGCAAGGTGCTGGCCCCCGGGCCCGACACAAAACTGGCGATCACAAGATCGTCGAGCGACAGCGTGAAGGACAATAACCAACCCGAAATCAGCGCAGGAGCGATCATCGGCAAAGTTATATCGAAAAACACCCGCATGGGTTGCGCGCCGAGGTCAGAGGCGGCTTCTTCGATCGCATCATCCATATCCACCAGTCGGGATTGCACCACGACGGCGACGTAAGCCATGCAAAATGTAGTGTGGGCAATTATGATTGTTACCATGCCACGACCGGCGGGCCAGCCGAACGCTGCCTCCATCGCGACGAACAATAGCAGCAGCGACAGACCGGTTATGACTTCGGGCATGACCAGCGGTGCGGTGACCATTCCGGTTAACAACCCGCGCCCGCGGACCTTGCCGAAACGGGTCAGGACCATGGCGGCGATTGTGCCTAGAACCGTGGCCAAACTTGCGCTTACCACGCCAATTTTCAGGCTAATCCATGCGGCGCCAAGGATTTGCGGGTCGTTCAGCAACTCGCCATACCATTTGGTGGACCAGCCGCCCCAAACCGTCACCAGCTTAGACTTGTTGAAGCTGAAGATCACAAGCGATACGATCGGGATGTAGAGGAACACGAACCCCAGAAAGGATACGATGGGCAGGAAGAGGCCACGTTTCATGTTTCGGCCCCCTTCGTTTGCGCCATGCGCAGCAGCATGATCGGTATGACCAGAAGTAACAGCATTGCAATGGCGACGGCGGAGGCAACGGGCCAGTCGCGGTTCGCGAAGAACTCGGTCCACAGGATCTTACCGATCATTAACGTATCGGGGCCTCCTAGCAGGGCGGGAATAACGAACTCGCCGATTGCGGGGATGAATACCAGCATCGAGCCCGCGACGATCCCCGGCAGGGACAGCGGGATGGTGATACGGAAGAACGTTGAAATCGGTCCTGCGCCGAGGTCGGCCGAGGCCTCCAGCAGCGCATCATCCAGCTTCACAAGATTGGCATAAAGCGGCAGGATCATGAATGGCAGGTAAGTGTAAACGATGCCGATGTAGACGGCGACATCGGTTTGCATGATGATTAGCGGCTCATTAATCAGGCCGAATTTCATGAGCAACATGTTTAGGACACCCTTGGTTTTAAGGATGCCGATCCACGCGTAGACGCGCAAAAGGAACGAGGTCCAGAATGGCAACACGATCAGCAGCAACAATAGCGAGCGTTTCGGCTCAGGGCTGCGCGCGATGTAGTAAGACATCGGATAGCCGATCAGCAGCGCCAGAACAGTCGAGAAGAACGCGATTTTGATCGAGGACCAGTAGGCGTTGATATAAAGACTGTCCTCCCACATATAGGCATAATTACCGATGGTAGCCTGTATCGAACCGTCCACGAATAGCGGTGAATAGGGTGGGCGGGCGATCATCGGATCTGCCACCGAGATTTTTAGCACCACTAAGAATGGTACGAGGAAAAACACCAGCAGCCACAACATTGGAACGGCGATCACCAGCATTCGGCCAGTCAACCCGAACCGCGCCAGCAACGCAGCGGTTTTGCGCCAAGGGGAGGATGCTTGAAGGGTGGTCATGTGGTCAGGACAATGCCTGCGGCGTTGCTCCAGCTAAGAAAAACCTTCTCGTCCCATTTGATCGGTACATCGTCGTGCAGAAGGTTGGATTTAGTGACTTTAAGCGTTTTGCCGCTGGCCAGTTTGATGCAGTAGATCGACAGGTTCCCAAGATATGCAACCTCTTCGACCTCTCCCTCAACGATATTCGCGGCCCCTTCGGGTTTGTGACGCGTGACTGCGATGCGCTCAGGGCGGATGGCCACGGAGACCGATTGGTTGACTTTCAACCCCTCGATTGGCTCCACCAGCAGGTCAATACCTGCCTCGGGCGATTTGATCCGAAGCGTATCGGCGACAGCGACATCAACCGTACCCTCGAACATATTAACCGATCCGATAAAGTCGGCGACGTATTTAGAGTTCGGGTCCTCATAAATCTGCGGCGGCTCGCCCACTTGCACGATTTTGCCGTCTTTCATCACACCAATACGGGTGGAAAGCGTCATCGCCTCCTCTTGATCATGCGTCACAACGATGAAGGTCACACCGAGGGATTCCTGAATGTGAATCAGCTCGAATTGCGTCTTTTCGCGCAACTTTTTGTCGAGCGCCCCAAGCGGCTCATCCAGCAACAAAAGCTTCGGTTGCTTGATTAGCGAGCGCGCCAACGCGACCCGTTGTTGCTGCCCGCCGGACAGTTGGAGCGGCTTGCGTTTGGCAAAATCTTGTAATTTCACGAGGCATAACATGTCCGCTACACGATCCATCGCTTCGGCCTTTGGAACGCCTTCTCGCAGCAATCCGTAGATGACGTTCTTTTCGACCGTCATATGCGGGAAAAGAGCGTATGACTGGAACATCATGTTGGTCGGACGGTCAAATGCGGCGATCTTTGCCACGTCCTGTCCGTCAATTTCAATTGTGCCGGAAGTTGGGGTTTCGAATCCAGCCAGCATTCGCAACAGCGTAGATTTACCGCAGCCCGAGCCGCCCAACAGGCAGAACAGTTCGCCTTTGTAGATGTCGAGTGTGATGTCGTCGACGGCAGCGAAATCACCAAATTTTTTGGTGATATTTTTTATGCGTATGAATGGCGTCGCGGTGGCATCTTTCCACGGCTTAGCGTCGGCAGCTAGGGATGGCTCGGCCATCGGACCTCCGGATATATTGGGGAAGCAGGGCGCGAAGACGCGCCCTGCGATAGGGCCTTATTGACCTGTTTTAACCTTGGTCCAAAGACGTGTCACGGTGCGGTCTGTACGCGCATCGTAAACTTTCGAGCTCCACAATTTCGCACTTGCGGCTTCTGTTGGGAAGATGCCCGTATTCGATGTGATTTCTTCATCAACCATCGGCATGGAGGCCGCGTTCCCGTTCGCATACCAAACATAGTTGGTGATGTCGGCGGTAATCTGCGCGTCCATGATGAAGTTGATGAACGTATGCGCGTTATCCGCATGCGGCGCATCCACCGGAATTGCCAGCATATCGAACCATTGCAATGCGCCCTCGTCGGGGATCACATAGCCGATTTCCACACCGTTTTCGGCTTCCTCGGCGCGGTATAGCGCTTGGAATACATCACCGGACCAACCAACGGAAACACAGATATCACCGTTCGCAAGATCGTTGATGTACTGCGAGGAATGGAAGTAGCGAATGCTTGGGCGAACGCTTTCAAGTAACGCTGCACCAGCCTCTAGGTCAGTCTTATCCGTCGAACGCGGATCCAGGCCAAGATAGTTCATCGCGGCCGGAATCATCTCGGTTGGTGCGTCCAGCAATGTTACTCCGCAATCAGCCAACTTGCTGACAATTTCGGGGTTGAACACCAAATCCCAGCTGTTGACCTCATAGTCTTCACCAAGACGTTCAGCAATCGCGCCCACGTTGTATCCGATGCCCGTGGTGCCCCACATATAGATTACTGCATACTCGTTATCTGCATCATAAACCGCAGCGCCAGCCATCAAATCCGCATCCATGTTTACTAGGTTGGGCAGTTTCGATTTATCGAGCGGCTGATAAGCACCCGCTGCGACCTGACGCTGAAGGAAGTCCGAAGTCGGCACAACAACGTCGTAGCCAGAGCTACCTGTCAGCATTTTTGCCTCTAGCACTTCGTTGGAATCGAACACGTCATAGACGACTTTAATGCCGGTCTCGGCCTCGAATTTTTCGAGCGTGTCTTCGGCGATATAATCGGACCAGTTGTAAACATTTACAACATTGTCCTGTGCGGCAACAGCACCAGCGGCAAAAGACACGGTCGTGGCCAAAAGTATTGAGCGTTTCATTGTAGTCTCCCTAGATCATTTGGTATTCGCCACATATCGGGCGTAATGGTTGTATTCTGGCACCAAATCACGCAAACAAATCAAGCCCTTTTTGTGATTTAATTCACTTAGATAACCTCAAAGTAGCTGGCGATTTCAAAGTCCGTCATTCTGGCGGCAAATTGCGCCAGCTCCTGTCGCTTGGCCAAAGCATACACCTGCCGCATCAGCTTAGGATAAATCGCAGCGTTGGTATTACCGTTCTCGAAAAGAGTAATCGCCCGCCCCCAATCTGCCGGCAACTGTGGCAAATCCAGCGAATAGGCATCGCCCTCGACAGGATCAACAGGCAGGTTTCCTGCCTCAATACCCTCAAGGGCAGCGCCAAGCACAGCGGCCAGTATCAAATACGGGTTGGCATCAGCCCCCGCCACACGATGTTCAATCCGGCGCGCCTTGGCAGACCCACCCGGAATACGGATCGCGGCGGTGCGGTTTTCATACCCCCAGCAAATCCCGGTCGGAGCATGTGCCCCCGGGTCCATCCGGCGATACGAATTTAGATGCGGAGCAAAAATCAGGACAGATTCCGGCATCGCCTCGATCAAACCATTGACAGCGTGGAGCATCACATCCGTGCCCTCATCTCCGCCATTGTCAAAAATGTTGCGCCCCTCGGTGTCCAGCACACTAAAATGCACATGCAGCCCGCTGCCCGCCAAATCCAGATATGGTTTAGCCATGAACGAAGCCGCGAACCCGTGTTTTCGTGCGATTCCCTTTACAAACCGTTTAAAGAAAGTCGCATCATCGGCGGCTTTCATTGGATCGGGACAATGCATCAGATTAACCTCGAACTGTCCTGTTCCATTCTCGGCAATCGCCGCATCCACTGCCACATCATGCTTCGCGCAAGCATCATAAACGTCTGCGAAAAACCCCTCAAAAGCATCAATTTCACTCATGGAAAGGATATCATCCCCCTCCAATCGCCGACCCGTCACAGGCGAGCGTGGAGGCATCGGCTGCCCCTCCGCCGGATCGGTCAAATAAAACTCCAGCTCCATTGCACATACCGCAGTCAAACCAGCCGCCTTGTAGCGCTCCAAAACCCGCGCCAAAACTTGCCTAGGGTCCACGGGCGAAGGTGTTCCATCCTCCTGCCACATCCAAAGCGGCACCATCGCGGTCGGGCGTTCCAGCCAATCCATCGGTATCAGCCCGCGCCCCGTAGGTCGCGCAAAGCCATCGGCATCGCCGGTATCAAATACCAGCGGATTGTCGTCCGTATCTGTGCCCCAAATATCTACCGTGCTGATGGATAGCGGCATTCGCGCGCCCTCGGATATCACCTTTTTCGTCTGTGCAACCGGCAACCGCTTCCCGCGCCACACTCCGTTTAGGTCGACAACCGCTGCCCGAATACTGCTTGCATCGGTATTGTCCTCAAGCCACGTCATACCATTTGCCTTACTAATATCTGTCCGGTCACTATCCGAATGAAACCACGCGCGGCTGTCAACCGAATTCGCTAATTTTCCTTTGTCGTTGGCCAAAGTAAAGTCTAGAATTCAGCAATCCTTCTTTTCATAAATACTCAAATTCCAAGGCCAACCCATGAAAACCGCGTTAACCTTTCTAACACTGTCGCTGGCCTCCATCCTGACCCCGGCTGTCGCTCAGGACTCTCTGCAAATCGGGTATTTCGCTGAATGGCCCCTGCCCGCCCATTACGGCCAAATCTCGGGCGCATACGACGAATCTCTCGCCGCGCCCACGGTCTGGACATCTTTTAACAATAGCAACGCCATGTATGCAGCCCTTGAAACCGGAGCCATCAAAATTGCCCTTTCCCAAGGTCTAGTGCCGTTCCTGCTGGTTGCCAACGACGCGTTGGATTTCAAAATTGTCGACATCGCCGTGTCCTATCCTTCTGGCGAAAACTGCTGCGCGCATCCAGACTTGAAATATTCGCCCGACAGCCCTTTTACCCTAAGTAACACGACCGCCGCGCTTGCGGTTGGAACGCTCACGCATTTTAATCTGAAGCGGACGCTGGAAAACTTCGGCGCAGACCCCGACTCCATCGAAATGTTGAATATGCCACCAGCTCAGGCCGCTGCCGCATTGAAACAGGGGAAAGTTGACATCGCCTGCGGGTGGGGCCCAGCCTTGCAAACGCTGGAGGGTTTCGCCACACCGCTCCTTTCCGAAGCCCAAAAACAGAGGCTCGAGATTTCGAATTACGACACAATCGTAATTCGTTCAAGTTTCGGCAGGGACAATCCCAAAGCCGTCGCGCGGTTTTTACAAGTTACTGCAAACCTGAACGCTAGTTTCAACGGCAGCCCAGTCCGTATGATCACCGATATTGCCACAGCGATGAACATGACTACCGTGGGCGTGACAACCTCGATGCAAGGATTCAGGTTTCCAAGCACGACGGCAAAGCTCGGGGATGAATGGCTAAACGGCGGGGTGCAAGACCACCTGAATTCGCTGGCAGAGTTCTTTGTCGCGCAAGGAACTCTGAACGATGCACTTGATTCGTACGACGAATTTGTCGACGCCAGCTATCTTAAGGCGGCCTTGGAATTACCGCTTATCGACGCTGAATAATGTCGCAAGCCGAACTTGCGGCGGATTTGCGTACTTGGCAAACGCGACTATTGATTGCATAAATACGCATATATAAATATAAGACCATCAAGGATCACTAAATCAAACGGGAGGGCGGTCACAAAAATGAGCAAGCATCACCAGCCACAACTCAATACTTCGCCGCACATCAGCGACGAAATTCGCCACACCACATGCTACATGTGCGCGTGTCGCTGCGGAATTAACGTCCACCTTCGCGACGGCAAAGTTGCCTATATCGAGGGCAACAAAGATCATCCGGTTAACCAAGGCGTGCTTTGCGCCAAGGGTTCTGCGGGCATCATGCAGCACTACGCACCCTCGCGCCTAAAGGCACCGATGAAGCGCGTTGGCGAGCGTGGCGAAGGCAAGTTCGAGGAAATTTCGTGGGACGAAGCCTATGAGATCGCCGCTGGCTGGTTGAAACCTATCCGCGAAAAATCCCCTGAAAAGTTGGCATTTTTCACTGGCCGCGATCAATCGCAGTCCTTCACAAGCTGGTGGGCACAGGCCTTCGGTACGCCGAACTACGCCGCCCACGGCGGTTTCTGTTCCGTTAACATGGCGGCTGGCGGCATCTATACGATGGGCGGCGCGTTCTGGGAATTCGGAGCACCCGATTGGGAGCACACTAAGTTATTCATGATCTTTGGCGTCGCCGAGGATCACGACTCCAACCCGATCAAAATCGGACTGGGCAAGCTAAAAAAACGCGGTGCGAAAGTTATCGGTGTTAACCCAATTCGCTCGGGCTATAACGCGATTGCGGATGAGTGGGTCGGCATTACGCCGGGTACGGATGGCTTATTTATCCTGTCGATGATTCACGAATTGCTGAAGTCCGGCAACGTCGATCTCGACTATCTGATTCGCTACACCAACATGCCGTTCTTGGTTAATCAGGACAAGAATAGCGACGAGCACGGCCTAATCCTGCGCGACGCTGGCGGCAAACAACTGGTCTGGGACCGCGTAAAAGACGCCCCTGCTGCTTGGGACGCGAAAGGCGTTAAGCCTGCGATGAAGGGTTCGTATGAAGTTGACGGCGTGCCTTGCACACCTGCCTTCATGCTGTTGGCCGACAAGTATCTGGCCGATGAGTATAAACCTGAAGCTGTCGCCGATCGTTGTGGCATCCCTGCCGACCGGATCAAATCCATCGCTGCCGAACTTGCAAAAGTCGCTTTTGGCGAGCAGATCGTTCTGGATCGTCCATGGACAGACTTCCGTGGCGAAAAGCACGAGCAGATGATTGGTCGCCCTGTGTCCTTCCACGCGATGCGCGGTATTTCGGCGCACTCCAACGGTTTCCAGACCGCGCGGGCATTGCACACGTTGCAAATCATGCTGGGCTCGGTCGAGGTTCCGGGTGGTTTCCGCTTTAAGCCGTCCTATCCAAAACCCGTTTCGGCACACCCGAAACCGCACCATGATGTGACCCCCGGCAAGCCGCTGAACGGCCCGCATCTGGGGTATCCTCGTGGGCCTGAAGATCTTGCGATTGATGCGGACGGTAAGGCCAAACGTATTGATAAAGCGTTTACATGGGAGAACCCGCTATCGGCGCACGGCCTGATGCATATGGTTATTTCCAATGCGCATGCTGGCGATCCGTACAAAATCGACACGCTGTTTATGTATATGGCGAACATGTCGTGGAATTCGTCGATGAACACCAGCGGTGTGATGGACATGCTGACGGACAAAGATGAGAACGGCGATTATGTAATCCCGCACATCATCTACTCCGATGCGTATTCGTCTGAAATGGTAGCGTTCTCGGATCTGATATTCCCTGACACGACATATCTTGAGCGTCACGACTGTATTTCGTTGCTGGACCGACCGATTTGCGAGCCGGACGCGATTGCAGACAGCATCCGATGGCCTGTGGTAGAACCTGACCGCGATGTTCGCGGCTTCCAGACAGCACTTGTGCAGCTTGGCGCAAAACTCGGCCTGCCGGGTTTTGTCAACGAGGATGGCACCGACAAGTTCGAGGATTACGCAGATTACATCGTGTCCCACGAGCGTCGCCCCGGCGTTGGCCCGCTGGCCGGTTTTCGTGGCAAGGATGGCAAAGGCATGGGTCGTGGTGAACCAAACCCGAACCAGATCCAAGCCTATATTGACAACGGCGGCTTCTGGATTGACCATATCCCCGAGGAAGCCTCCTACTTCAAACCGTGGAACATGGATTACCAGAACTATGCGGTCGAGCGCGGTCTTTACGACGCCGTTCAGCCCTATGTTTTCGATGTCTACCAAGAAACCATACAAAAGTTCCGCCTCGCGGCCGAGGGCAAAGGCGACATTCAACCGCCCGAGCATCTGCGTGAACAAGTTCACGCAAGCATGGACCCGTTGCCAACATGGTGGGAACCGTTTGAGCAAGCGCAGGTTGATAACAACGAATACCCCCACCACGCACTGACACAACGCCCTATGGCGATGTATCACAGCTGGGGTTCACAGAACGCATGGTTGCGCCAAATTCACGGCCACAACCCAATGTATGTGCCAACCGATATCTGGGAAGCGAACAACTTCGAAGATGGCGATTGGGCGAAAATCACTTCGTATCATGGCTCTATCACGGCGCCTGTTGCCTTGATGGAAGCGTTGAATTCCAACACCATCTGGACATGGAACGCGATTGGTAAGCGTAAGGGTGCGTGGGCGTTGCAGGATAATGCATCGGAAACCACCAAGGGCTTCTTACTGAACCACCTGATCCACGAACTGTTGCCCTCCAAGGGGGACGGTCAGCGCTGGGCGAACTCCGATCCGGTCACGGGTCAGGCGGCTTGGTTCGACCTTCGCGTGAAGATCGAAAAAACCGAGACTCCGTCGAACCTGCAATCGCAACCAAACATCGCCTCGCAGGAATCTCCTGTTAGTCTCGGTCCCAAAAACGTTGAATACGGGAAGGAGTGGAAATGACAACTTTACCACAATCCACCGAGAAAAAGCTCGGCCTAGTCATTGATCTGGACACCTGCGTCGGCTGCCATGCTTGTGTGATTTCCTGTAAGGAATGGAACACAAGCAACTATGGTGCGCCGCTTTCAGACATGGATGCATACGGTGCGGAACCCGTCGGAACTTTCCTGAACCGTGTACATACGTTCGAGGTTAAGCAGGAAAACAAGCCGGCACAGGTAACGCATTTCCCGAAATCCTGTCTGCATTGCGAAGACGCCCCTTGCGTCACCGTTTGCCCCACGGGTGCCAGCTATAAACGTGTCGAAGACGGCATCGTTCTGGTCAACGAAAGCGACTGCATCGGTTGTGGTCTGTGCGCATGGTCCTGCCCATACGGAGCGCGTGAAATGGACGCCGCCGAGGGTGTAATGAAGAAATGCACACTATGTGTTGACCGAATTTACAACGAGAACATCCCCGAAGAAGACCGCGTGCCTTCCTGCGTTCGCACCTGCCCCGCAGGCGCACGTCACTTCGGTGATTTCGCAGACCCTGAAAGCAACGTGTCGATCCTGACCGCCGCGCGCGAAGGCTTCGATCTGATGCCCGAACAAGGTACCAAGCCAGTTAACAAATACCTGCCACCGCGTCCAAAAACAGACGTCGAGCAGATCGACATCCTCGGCCCCCTTTTAGCCCGTCAACCCGAAGAAACCGGTGGATTCCTCGGTTGGCTTGACCGTACATTGGAGAAACTCTGATGCATCCAGCAATTTCAGTAATCATCTTCACCGCACTTTCCGGCCTTGGTTTCGGCATGATGGTGTTCCTCGGGCTTGGCATGCTGGACGTGTCCGGCTGGGTAGCGTTCATCTTCGTGGCCATCGCATATGCGCTGGCCGGCGGCGGTTTGCTATCTTCGCTTTTCCACCTCGGCCACCCCGAGCGGTTCCTCAAAGCCTTCACCCAATGGCGCTCAAGCTGGCTGTCGCGCGAAGGCGTGCTGTCGATGGCGGCGATGGGCGTTTTTGGCATCTATGCACTGCTGTGGATTTTCATGGATAACCGTATCGAGTGGCTTGGCTACATCGCGGCATTCTTGTCTGTGTTAACCATCTTCAGCACCTCGATGATCTATGCACAGATGAAATCGGTCCCGCGTTGGCACACCCCAATGACCTCCGTTATGTATCTGATGTACGGTCTTGCCGGCGGCGCATTGCTAACTTCGCAAGTTGTTCTGGCAGGTTGGTTGATGCTGGCCCTCGCCATCGTGCAGATCACAACATGGGTTCTCGGGGACGGCGCATTCGCCAAAACTGGTTCCGACACGGGCACAGCCACAGGCCTTGGTTTCTTGGGTAAAGTCCGCCTTTTAGAGAAACCGCACACCGGCACCAACTACCTGATGAGCGAGATGATCCACGTGATCGGTCGCAAGCACATCATGAAGTTGCGGATCATCGGCTTGGGTCTAGGCTCGCTTATTCCAGCCGTGTTGCTGCTGGCCCTGCCTGCCAGCCACCTGATCGCACTGGTTGTGATACTGGTCCACATGGTTGGCCTGTTCGTCCAACGCTGGTTGTTCTTCGCAGAAGCAGAACACGTTGTCGGCTTGTATTACGGCCAACGTTAATCATTATCAAACTACCAAACCGCGCAGAGAGTAATCTTTGCGGGTTTTCTATTGCCAGTGCCGGATGGGCACTATTTCCACAGTAACAGTAGCAAGATGCCGAGGCTGACCAAGATGATCCTGCCGACCTCGCGCCGGTTAGGACGTTCGCGGAAAATTAGGACGGACGCGGCGAAGGTGAACAACAGCTCGATCTGTCCGACGGCTTTGACGTATGCCGCATTTTGCAGCGTCATAGCGAAAAGCCAACCCAGCTAGGCAAGGCCGCCTGCTAATCCGACGAGCGCGGATACCCGCAAACTTTGCAGCACCGGCCTTCTCGATTTTATACGTAGTTTCGGGATCAAACCGTTCGAGAACCCGACGCGGGCGCGCGCCGGATCGAACCTGCCAACTGCCTCCAGACTAGGGCGCATCGCAGCGACGAGAATGTCGGCCAGTGGCTCCCCGTCAGAAGGTGTCGCCTTACTGTACGCGCGTTCCATTAATTACAGGACCTTTGCAAGGGCCCGCAGCGGCACCTTCTGGATTTTGCCTGTAGAGGTCTTCGGCACCTCCATAAACACCACCGTTTTAGGCACTTTAAAACGCGCCATATGTTCGCGACAATGCACAACGATTTCGTCTTCTGTCGCAACCGAACCCGGCTTCAGTTCGACAAACGCACAAGGAGTTTCACCCCATTTGTCGTCAGGCCGCGCAACCACGGCACAAGCCAGAACCGACGGATGCGCATAAAGGCAGCTCTCGATTTCGATGGAAGAGATGTTCTCACCCCCCGAAATAATAATATCCTTGGCTCGATCCCGCAGTTGAAGATAACCGTCAGGATATACCACGCCCAAATCGCCGGAATGGAACCAGCCGCCCTTGAATGCCTCGTCCGTCGCAGCCGGATTGTCCAAATACCCTTTCATGGCGATGTTGCCACGCATCATCACTTCACCCATGGTTTCACCGTCGTGCGGAACCTCTATCATGGTTTCAGGGTCCAGCACCTTGGTGTCTTTCTGCACCACATAACCCACCCCTTGACGCGCCTTCAAATTCGCCTGTTTGCCAATCGGCAGGTCATTCCATTCCTCATGCCATGCACAGGAAACGGCAGGGCCATAGGTCTCCGTTAACCCGTAAGTGTGGGTCACATCGAACCCCTCTTCATTCATGGATTGCAGAATTTTTGCGGGCGGAGGCGCCGCCGCAGTCATCACCTTGCAAAGATGGTTAAAGGGGCGCTTTTCGTCCGTCGCGTTGACCATAAAGCTAAGCACAATCGGCGCGCCGCACAGGTGATCGACACCATGATCCACGATACCGTTATAAATATTCGCCGCCGTCACTTTGCGGATGCAAACGTTCGTGCCAGCCTTTGCAGCAACCGTCCAAGGGAAACACCAACCGTTGCAATGGAACATCGGCAGCGTCCACAGGTAAACCGGATGCGCCGCCATGTTCCATTCCAGCGTGTTGCCAAGCGCATTCAGATACGCGCCGCGGTAGTGATATACGACGCCCTTTGGATCGCCCGTCGTGCCGGAAGTATAGTTAATGCTGATCGTGTCCCACTCATCGGCTGGCCCTTCGTAGGAAAATTCAGGATCTCCGCCCGCGATGAACGCCTCGTAATCCTGCGCACCTAGCAGTTCGCCACCCTCGGCATCGGGATCGTCAATATCAATTAAAATCGGCGAGCCATCCGCCATCGCAACAGCCGCTTTCACGATATTGGAAAACTCGCGATCCGTAACCAGTAACTTGATCTGCGCATGGTCGATAATATACGCAGTCGTCTTCGCATCGAGGCGATAATTCAGCGCGTTCAGTACCATTCCGGCCATCGGAACGCCGAAATGCCCCTCGTAAAGCTCCGGCGTGTTCATCGCCATGAAGCCGACAACATCGCCTGCTTGCAGCCCCGATTTCGTCAACGCCGAAGCCAGTTGACGACATCGCGCGTAGGTCTGCAACCAACTCCGGCGCGTCTCACCGTAGATTACTGCGGTATGATCAGGGAACGTCCGCGCCGCGCTGTTCATGAAGGATACAGGCGACAGCGGCACATAGTTCGCTGCAGCTTTAGGTAAGTTCATATGAGCGTGGGTCATGAATGCCTCCGTGGCTTCGAATTTGCCACCAAGCTAACGCCGATGTCGCCGGCATTAAATAGGCTATTATTTAACATTATAATGAAATCACTACTCTTATGCTACTTGCCGAAAATTTCTTCACGATGATAGCGCAAATATTCCGAGTGTGGATGGAATCTTGGGTTGTCCGGCAATAGCAAAAGCTGTTCAGGTGCAATCAATCGTGAAACCGTTTCCTGAGGCACTTTGTTATGCGAAATCAAGATTTTTTAATTTTCTGATACTGAGATCAATCCACGATCAAACATCCAGTAAAGGGTCCCTGAAAGGGCAAGACCGTTTCTGACCGTGTCAGGTCCTTCTTTCGCAACAGGACGAATGTGCGTAGCTTCGACCTCAGGTCGGCCTCCACCATTTCTTAACTCGAATCCTGAAATTGCGCACCGCCCCCTATATGCCGCCTTCACTTGCCGTGCAAATGACGGGTCACGATATTTTCTCGACATAAGTATATCGGGGCGAATTTTGGATAACGGAGCATGTTCGAAAATCCGCGATGGCGGCATTGTTCACCAATGCATCAATCCGCCCGAACTTTGCGTCAATCGCGGCAACACTTGCTGCGACCTGATCAGGCGCTGACACATCACACGTAACGGCCAGCGTATCATCCGACTGGCCAATATATGCAACCGCCGCGATCAACGTTTCGGCGTCTATATCCAGCATCGCAACCTGCTAACCTTTAGCCAAAAACTTTTGCGTAGTCGCCAACCCGATCCCTCGCGCAGCACCCGTCACCAAAACCAGTTTCTTGCTCATGCATTAATCTTCCGTAAATTTGTTATTCCGAGGGAACCCACGCGGTGCCATCCGGCCCGACGCCGCCCGTTTACCCATCCAGTCACCCAGATCGGACTCCGTCCGCGTACGCCCGGCGGGGTCTTTCCAACTTAGACCATCTGCCAGATTGAACGTCTTGGCATCCAACAACTCGCCCTCTTTATCCGCGTATTTCTGCAAGCGAACCCCCTTGCCACGGCCCATTTCTGGCAGTTCCGACAGTGGAAAAATTAGCACTTTTCGGTTCAAACCAACACAAGCAACGTGATCACCATCAATCGGCTTACAGATCAACGCCCGCGCACCCGCCTTAACGTTCAACACCTGCCGCCCCGAGCGCGTTTGCGCGATCACGTCGTCTTCGGCCACCACGAAGCCATCCCCGGCCGAAGACGCCATCAGCAATTTGCGCCCTGCCCTATGGATGAACAAATCGACCATATCGGACTCGTTCGGCATATCGATCATCAGGCGGATCGGCTCGCCCATGCCGCGCCCGCCGGGCAGGTTGGAACAAGCAATCGTGTAAAACCGCCCGTTGCTGGCAAACGCCACGATCTTGTCCGTGGTTTCCGCATGGAAAATAAACCGGCCCTCATCGCCGTCCTTGAATTTTAAGTCCTGATCCAGCGCCACGTGCCCCTTCAGCGCCCTGATCCATCCCATGGACGAGCAGACAACCGTAATCGGCTCGCGTTCAATCATCGCCTCGATCGGCACTTCTTCAAAATCAGGCGCATCAGCCAGTTCGGTACGCCGCGCGCCGCCATCACTGTTCTTGCCGAACTTTTTACGAGTTTCGCGTAGCTGTTCGGATATCTTCGTCCATTGAAGGTCTTCGCTGTCCAGCAGGTCTTCGATCTCGGCACGCTCGATCTGCAGGGCATCCCGTTCTCTGCGCAACTCCATCTCTTCAAGTTTACGCAGCGAACGTAGTCGCATGTTCAAAATTGCTTCGGCCTGCACATCCGTCAGGTCAAACTCGGCGATTAGCGTAGGCTTAACCTCGTCCTCGTATCGAATGATCTCGATGACACGATCTAGGTTCAGGAAGGCAACGATGAACCCTTCTAAAACCTCAAGACGCGCATCAATCTTACCCAAGCGGAACTTCGAGCGGCGCAACAGCACCTCGCGACGATGGTCAATAAATGCCTTAAGAACCTCTTTCAATGTCGAGACTTTCGGCGTGCGTCCGTCGATCAACACGTTCATGTTCATGGAAAACCGAACCTCGAGGTCCGTCTGCCTAAACAAAGCCTCCATCAACACGGTCGGATCAACCGTTTTGGCGCGCGGCTCCAGCACCAGCCGGATATCTTCGGCAGACTCGTCACGCACATCGGCCAAAATCGGGATTTTCTTGGCGTTAATAACCTCGGCGACCTTCTCGATCAGCTTGGATTTCTGTACCTGATACGGAATTTCCGTGACAACCACCTGCCACATGCCGCGCCCGATATCCTCGATTTCGTATTTCGAGCGCAGCCGGAACGACCCCCGCCCCGTTTTATATGCGTTCAGAATGTTTTCGCGCGGCTCCACCAACACACCACCCGTCGGAAAATCCGGCCCGGGGATCAAGTCAACCAACGTCTCGTCTCGCGCGTTCGGCGACTTGATCAGATGCAGCGCCGCAGCGCAAAGCTCGTCAACATTATGCGGTGGAATGTTCGTTGCCATGCCCACCGCGATACCGGTGGAACCATTCGCCAAAAGCTGCGGAAAGGCGGCTGGAAGCACGGCTGGCTCCTGCTCGGAACCGTCATAATTGTCCTTGAAATCAACCGCATCCTCGGACAGGCCTTCCATCATCGCCACGGCAGCGTGGGTTAAGCGCGCCTCGGTATACCGCTGCGCCGCAGGGTTATCCCCGTCGATATTACCGAAGTTTCCCTGACCATCCACCAACGGATATCGCACCGAAAAATCCTGCGCCAGACGCGCCAGCGCATCGTAAATCGCTTGGTCGCCGTGGGGGTGATAGTTACCCATCACCTCGCCGACAATCTTGGCACATTTTCGGTAACTGCCCATCGGATCCAACTTTAATCCGCGCATCGCGTACATGATCCGCCGATGCACCGGTTTCATCCCGTCACGCGCGTCCGGCAAGGCACGATGCATGATCGTGGACAGCGCATAGGTCAGATACCGATCCCCAAGCGCGCGGCGCAGCGGTTCGGACGTCATCGCGCCGCCATCGGGTATATCGGGGGTGTCAGTCTTTTTTGCCATACATGTGGTGTATATCGGACCAATGAAGGGGTCCAGCGGGAAAACTACTTTACCCCGAAAACGATAGGTCAGGTTGACAGGCCGTTTCACCCAAAGCTAGCGTACTCGTCAGAAATCTAAATCGGGGGACCTCATGCGAAGCCTAAAACCACTTGAAACAACGACGCTAGGAGCCTTTCCAAAGCCAAGCTATGTACCCGTGCGCGACTGGTTCGACTATTCACGAGAAACTGGTGGCATGAACACCGCCCAAACGACAAAGGATTACACCGCCGAAATCGAGAAAAACAAAGATGCCTACGAGGCCCTGTTTATCCGCGCCGCCAAAGAGGTGATCGACACCCAGCTTCGCGCAGGTATCTCCATCCCCACAGACGGAGAGGTGCGCCGCGAGAATTACATCCACTACCATTGCCGTCACCTTAAGGGATTCGATTTCAACAATCTGGAACACCGCGTTCTGCGCGACGGCGCCTATGAAACCGACCTGCCCGCGATCCGCAAAGCGATAACACACAGCAGTAAAGCCTATGGAACGCACGATTGGCGCGCCAGCCAGAACGTCAGCCCTGTGCCGGTGAAATTCACCCTGCCCGGCCCGTTAACCATTATGGACACCACGGCAGACTGTTTCTACGACGACCGCCCCAAGCTAAACGCAGCGTTGGCCCAAACCGTTAACAAGGAAATCCTTGCGCTGGTTGACGCTGGTTGCCAGTATATCCAAGTCGATGAACCACTGTTTGCCCGAAAGGTTAACGACGCGTTAGCATTTGGTATGGAGGGGTTGGAACGATGCTTCCACGGCGTCCCAGAATCCGTCACCCGCATTGTCCACATGTGCTGTGGCTACCCCGACCACCTCGACGATCACGATTACAAAAAAGCCGACCCCGAAAGCTACCACCAGCTAAGCGCCGCTATCGACGTCGCCGACTTTGACCAGATTTCCATTGAGGACGCACATTGTTGCAACGACCTTATCCTATTGGAAAAACTGCAACATAAAACCGTCATTTTCGGCGCCGTCGCTATCGCCAGCAGCCGCATTGAAACGGTCGAAGAAATCGAGGCGCGCTTAAAGCACGCCCTCAGCCATATCGACCGCGACCGTCTGGTTGTTGCACCTGACTGCGGGCTTGGCTTACTAACGGCGGAACTTGCCGAAGCCAAGCTGACTAATATGTGCAAAGCTACCGCTCTCGTATAACAAAGGTTAATTATGTCTCAAAAATCTATTTTAATCACCGGATGCTCGTCCGGTATCGGGTACGATGCGGCCCACACATTAAACAAACACGGCTGGCGCGTTTTCGCGACATGCCGCGCCGATGCCGATTGCGAACGCCTGCGCGGCGAGGGTCTGGAAAGTTTCCGACTGGACTACCAAGATGAGTCCAGCATCGAATCCGCCGTTAACGAAGTATTAACCCGCACCGGCGGCACCCTCGACGCCCTGTTCAACAACGGCGCCTACGCCATCCCCGGCGCAATCGAGGACATGTCCCGTGACGCCATGCGGGACATCTTCGAGACCAACGTATTTGGCCAGATCGACTTGTCCAACCGCCTGATCCCGGTGATGCGCAAACAAGGCTTTGGGCGTGTGATTTTTAACTCGTCGGTCTTGGGTTTCATCTCGACCCCCTACCGTGGTTCATATTGCGGAACTAAATTCGCCCTCGAAGCACTCGTAGACGCCCAGCGAATGGAGCATAAAGATAGCCCGTTGGAGTTCATACTGATCGAACCCGGCCCGATCACGACAGAATTTGGAAACAACGCAATCAAGCAGTTTAAAAAATGGATTAATCGGGACGCAACGCATCACAACGGCGCTTACACGGCGATGCTCAACAAACGCAACGCATCAGCCGGCAAGAAAGACTTCTCGGAACTCCCGCCGTCCGCCGTCACCAAAAAGCTGACCCACGCGCTTGAATCCCGCCGCCCGAACCCGCGTTATTACGTTACTTGGGCCACCCATTTCGCTGGCATAATGCGTCGCATCTTACCTACAAGCCTGCTGGACAGCGTTTTATCGCGACAGTAGGGCCCTTGGCGCGGTCCACAAAATAGCCTAAAGCTGCGATAAAAGGAGTATATCATGACCTCGGACCCCTTATTCTACCTAATCATCGTCGCCTGCATCTCGGTGTTTGCCGTCCTGATGCTGGGCGTTGGCAGCTTTGCCAAAAGCGGTAAATTCTACAAGAAATACGCCAACATTATCATGCGTTGGCGCATTGGATTACAATTTTTTGCCGTCCTGCTGATTGTGTTGTACGCATGGCTTCGCAACGGAGGATAACATGGTTACGCTAAGCAAAATCTATACCCGTACCGGCGACAAAGGCGACACCGCCTTGGGCAATGGTGACCGAGTGGCGAAGCACTCGGCCCGCGTTAATGCATACGGAACGGTGGATGAAACCAACGCTACCGTCGGGTTGGCGCGACTGCATGCAACAGGTGAAATAAACGTGGCCCTATCGCGCATACAGAACGACCTATTCGACCTTGGCGCAGACCTGTGCCGCCCTGAAATGAAGGCCGACGCAGAGGCTGAATACCCGCCACTTCGCGTAACCCAGCCACAAGTAAGCCGCCTGGAATCCGAGATCGACGCAATGAACAGCCAGCAGGAAACGCTGAAAAGTTTTGTTCTGCCCGGTGGAAGCGCTCTGTCTGCCCACTTACATCTGTGCCGAACCGTATCGCGCCGTGCCGAACGTCTGGCAGTGGAACTGGCCCAAACCGAAAGCGTTAACAATTCCGTAATAAAATATCTGAACCGCCTGTCTGACTGGTTTTTCGTAGCATCCCGCGCGGCCAATAATAATGGCGCCGAAGACGTTTTATGGGTCCCCGGCGCCAATCGTTAATAGCGCGTTAAAAGATCGCGGCCCGAATTGCGTCGGCTAAAACCACCTCGCCAGCTGGTGTCAGATGCGTATTAGTCGCCCCTTGATGCCAAACCGTTCAGTCGCCCTGCGCAATGTGAGACGCTAGAATCAGATCACGCATATGGGCGTAGGTATCGACATATTCGACCCCTTCAGCCATTGCCGATGCCCTCTGCAATGACCGAACCGAGGCACGCGGGGTTTGTTCGGTATTAACCGTATCGCCACTAGTGTTAAAGTTTAGATAATCCGGACCCACAACAAAAATCTGAGCAACGTCCTTTGCCTTAACTGCCTGAATCCAGCCGGAGATATTCCCGAAAGCATCCACCGCCAAAGCGTCTCCACCTATCGGAACAATGGTTAATGTCTCGTTAACAATTACCGAGCTTCCGCTTAAAGACACAATCATCCGCCGCTCGCTGTTAACCAGAATCCAGCCGCCAACGGCCAGTTTCCCGGCATCCGCCACATCAAATGCGGACGCGCATTAATGTTTTGTTAATTCTTGGGATGTTGCAGATGGCAAGATGAACCAAAAGGTTAAGAATTCTATCTCGGCCTGACTGATTCAATTCTCACCGAAAACTGATGAATAATTGGTTAATATTACCAAGATTCGAAAGTGGCATTCGTTTTGTAGCAATGCGCAAAACTACTATTTCGCTTAAATTCACTCAAATCAGGAAATTCTGGAAGATTCTGACGTTAGGAGTCGTTTTTCGATTTCAAACATGACAATAAAATAGTACTCCTCATCAAATTGGCAATCCCTCGTTGTTAACGGGGCATTAACTCGGAGTTACGCTATTATGAAGGTACTTGTGCCTGTCAAACGTGTGATCGACTATAACGTGAAAGTACGCGTCAAAGCGGATGGTAGCGGTGTTGATCTGGCAAACGTTAAAATGTCTATGAACCCTTTCGACGAAATCGCTGTAGAGCAGGCAATTCGTCTGAAAGAAGCCGGTAAAGTCGAAGAAATTGTCGTGGTTTCCATCGGCATAAAGCAATCGCAGGAAACTCTGCGAACCGCTTTGGCCATGGGTGCTGACCGCGCGATCCTGATCATAGCGGCGGATGACGTCCACACCGACCTCGAGCCGTTGGCTGTTGCGAAACTTCTAAAGGCTGTGATCGACGAGGAACAACCCTCGCTGGTGCTGGCCGGAAAACAGGCCATCGACAACGATATGAACGCGACTGGCCAGATGCTTTCGGCATTGCTGGGTTGGTCCCAAGCGACGTACGCCTCCGAGCTGGAGATTGATGGCGACAGCGCCACCGTCACGCGCGAAGTGGACGGCGGACTGCAAACGATCAAGGTGAAAATGCCTGCAATTGTAACCGTTGACCTTCGTTTGAACGAACCGCGCTATGCCTCCCTGCCAAACATCATGAAGGCAAAACGCAAGCCGATGGACGAGAAAACACCTGCAGATTACGGCGTTGACGTTACACCGCGCCTGACGATCTTGGGCACTTTCGAGCCTGCCTCGCGTTCCGCAGGTGTTATGGTTGCCGACGTGGCCGAGCTGGTTGCAAAACTTAGAGACGAAGCGGGAGTTCTATAATGGCTGTTCTACTTCTTGCCGAAATCAACGGCGCCGATCTTTCGGTTGACCAAACTGCCAAAGCTGTAACGGCTGCGGCCGCCCTTGGTGATGTAACGGTTCTTTGTGCCTCTACCGGATGCTCGGGTGCTGCCGAGGCGGCTGCTAAACTCGACGGAGTTGCTAAGGTTCTTTGTGCCGATGATGCCGCTTATGGCAACGGTCTGGCTGAGCCAATCGCCGATCTTATCGTATCGCTGGCTGGCGATTATGAACATATCGTTGCCCCAGCTACCGCGTCCGGCAAAAACATCCTGCCCCGCGTTGCGGCCCTGCTGGACGTCATGGTGATTTCCGATGTGACTGGCATCACCGATGCCAACATATTCGAGCGCCCGACTTATGCCGGAAACGCCATGCAAACGGTTCAGTCATCAGATGCTACCAAAGTGTTAACAATCCGCACCGCCGGCTTTGATGCGGCTGGTTCCAACGGCTCGGCTGCGGTTGAAGACATTTCGGCGGCTGCCAATCCAGGTCTTTCCGAATGGGTAGAGGACAAGGTTCAAACCTCTGACCGTCCAGATCTGACATCCGCAGGGAGCGTAGTATCCGGCGGCCGCGGCGTTGGTTCCGAGGAAAACTTTGCAATTATCGAGAAGCTGGCTGACAAGCTGGGCGCCGCCGTTGGCGCTTCGCGTGCTGCTGTCGATTCAGGTTACGCGCCGAACGACTGGCAAGTTGGCCAGACGGGCAAAGTTGTGGCTCCGGATCTATATATCGCCATCGGTATTTCCGGTGCGATCCAGCACTTGGCCGGTATGAAAGATTCCAAGGTTATCGTTGCCATCAACAAAGACGAAGAAGCGCCTATTTTCCAGATTGCCGATTACGGTCTAGTTGCCGACCTTTTCGAGGCTGTCCCAGCGCTCCATGATGCCCTAGATTAATCTTTTATATCAATTTTTAAGGGCCCGTCGGATTAGGCGGGCCTTTTTTGTGTTTGACTAAGTTGTAATTCAGCCACCACTGTTGCCGCGATTTTGGAGTGCACAGCTCGCGTCATCCAACCGGTGCCCTTACCTAAACCCATTGATGATTTCCCACCACCCTCGGGGATTTTTACCGGGACGGTTAAGGCACTATCAACATGTGTTTCCAAAACATTAACCATTGGCTGCGTCACTGACGGTTCCATACCGACACCCCCCCTTCGGCTTTACCCACAATAGTACTTTAGCCGTTTCAATATCTGCTAACAGTTCCAACATTCGGGCCATCCAAAGGAGAAAAATGGGGGCTGACAACAGGGTGGATATTACTGCTAAGATGAGGATCCGGCTTTGGCCCACGGAACACTTTATTACTGCGCCCGAAACGGTACAAATCCACCCCCTCGATGCTGTCGATTATGATGCCGTAAGCCATGCGCTCCACCCCGTACGAACTTGTTTCCCGCTACACTCGCATTGAAACCTTTACCGAAGGTTAACGGCGCGCATAAACAGGTTGCCCGTCACCCGCACACCGCCTATGTTCACGGGGAAATCACAGCCAGAGAACAAAGGGTTTTCCATGAATATCAAATCGGTCGGTGTCATCGGCGCAGGTCAGATGGGTAACGGAATTGCTCATGTTTTTGCTTTGGCCGGGTACGAAGTTTATGTGAACGACGTCTCGCAAGATGCGCTAGATTCTTGCAAATCCCTGATAACCAAGAACATTGCCCGTCAGGTCGCCCGCGAGAAAATTACTGCGGAACAGATGGAAGCGGCACTGTCTAACATCCGTATGGAGTCGGATATTGCGGTTATCGGAAAAACCGATCTGATCATCGAAGCAGCGACCGAGCGCGAGGAAATAAAACACCAGATTTTTGCCAACCTTGCACCACATCTTGGCAAGGATACGATCCTGACATCGAACACCTCGTCGATCTCGATTACTCGGTTGGCGGCGGCTACGGATCGGCCTGGAAAGTTCATGGGGTTTCACTTTATGAACCCCGTTCCGATCATGCAACTGGTTGAACTTATTCGCGGAATAGCAACCGACGACGGAACTTATCAATCTCTCAAGACCGTCGTAAAAAAGCTTGGAAAGACCTCGGCCAGTGCCGAAGATTTTCCGGCGTTCATCGTTAACCGTATCTTAATGCCGATGATCAACGAGGCCGTTTACACCCTTTATGAAGGGGTCGGTACGGTCGAGAGCATCGATACTTCGTTGAAGCTGGGTGCGAACCATCCTATGGGCCCGTTGGAGCTGGCGGATTTCATAGGGTTGGACACATGTCTGGCCATTATGAACGTGCTTTATAACGGTTTGGCGGACACGAAATACCGTCCCTGCCCACTGTTGGTAAAATATGTCGAGGCGGGTTGGCTGGGGCGCAAATCAGAACGCGGGTTCTATGATTATCGCGTCGATCCGCCGGCTCCCACGCGCTGACACGCGGGCGTTAACGTTTCGCCTAAATCGCGTGTTTTTCGTGTGCACAAACCGTACACAACGCGTGCATAACCCGTATGTACAATTTACGTTAACGCTTTAAGCAACCAACGCCTTGCTACCCATATCGAGGTATTTCCGGCGACGCGCCGAAACCCGCTTCTTGGGGTCGGCTTCCGCTAATTCTGCCAGCAATACCTCAATCATAGCGGCGACGGACTGAATCACGGCATCGGAATCTCGTTGTGCCCCTCCGACGGGCTCCGGAATTACATGATCGGCCACACCCAGCTTTTCCAGATCCTGCGCGGTCAGACGCAAAGCCTCGGCTGCTTCGCGCATCTTGGTCGCGTCTTTCCACAGGATCGAGGCGCATCCTTCGGGCGAAATCACCGAATATACGGAATGTTCCAGCATCACCAATTTGTCGGCCGCCGCAAATGCGACCGCACCACCCGAGCCACCCTCACCAATGATAACCGCAATCAGCGGAACATCAATTGAAAGGCATTTCTCGGTTGAACGTGCAATCGCTTCGGATTGTCCGCGCTCCTCGGCACCTTTGCCGGGGTACGCGCCAGTGGTATCAATCAGTGTGATAACCGGAAGACCAAAGCGATCCGCGAGGTCCATCAGGCGCACCGCTTTACGATAACCTTCGGGACGCGCCATGCCGAAATTACGTTCAATACGGGATTTAGTGTCGTTACCTTTTTCGTGCCCGATCACCACAACCGGTTGGTCATTGAACCGCGCCAAGCCCCCCATAATCGCATGGTCATCAGCGAAACTTCGATCTCCCGCCAGAGGCGTGTATTCGGTGAATAATGCGTCGATGTAATCGTTGCAATGCGGACGGTCAGGGTGCCGCGCCACCTGACATTTCTGCCAAGGCGTTAATTTATTATACATATCTGCAAGCAAAGAGGCTGCTTTGTCGTCTAGCGCCGTGGCTTCTTTACTGACGTCCATTGCCTCGTTCTGTCGGGCGAGGGCGCGCAATTCCTCGGCTTTTCCTTCAATTTCAGCAAGCGGTTTTTCAAATTCAAGATAATTTTGCATCATGCCAGCCCTGATATAAACGTTAACAGATTATATGACGCCGGCACCTTTGGATTGCAAGTTAGAACCTCGATTTGTACCTATCCGGTAATCATCTCGGCCTGTTTTACGATGACTTCGGCCTGCTTGATCGAGGCGATATCGATCAGGCGACCTTTGTAAACAGCGGCGCCCTGCCCTTCGGCGGTCGCTTGCGCCATAGCGGCAAGAATCTCGCGCGCCTCGTTGATCTGCTGTTTGGAGGGCGTGAACACCTCGTTGGCCAGCGTGATCTGCTTGGGGTGGATCGCCCACTTGCCAACCATGCCCAGCGTGGCCGAACGGCGTGCTTGCGCCCTGAACCCTTCGTCATCCGAGAAGTCGCCGAACGGGCCGTCAACGGGCAGCAGGCCGTGAGTGCGGCACGCAGCAACAATGGCCACGGTCACGGAATGCCACGGGTTGCCCCAATGTTTTTCGCCGTTTGGCGTGTGCATATAGTAGTTTTCCTGCGTGCCGCCGATCCCCGTCGTCTGCATACCCATCGAGGCGGCGTAATCGGCCGCGCCAAGACTCATCGCGACCATGCGCGGGCTCGAGGCAGCGATTTCTTCAATGTGGGACAGGCCTGCGGCGGTTTCGATGATTACTTCGAAGTTAACGGGTTTTGCGCGACCCTTTGCGGCCTCGACCGCCGTTGCTAATGCATCCACGGCGTATATGTCCGCAGCACAGCCCACTTTGGGGATCATAAACTGGTCGATGCGATCGCCCGTCTGTTCGAGAATATCGACGATGTCACGGTACCAGTATTCCGTGTCGAGACCGTTGATGCGTACAGACAGAGTCTTGTTGCCCCAATCGATTTCGTTGATGGCTTTGATGACGTTTGCCCGAGCTTCGTCTTTGTCAGACGGGGCTACGGAATCTTCTAGGTCAAGATTTACGACATCCGCATCGCTGGCTGCCATTTTCTCGAATATCGCTGGACGCGAGCCTGGTCCAAACAATTGGCAACGGTTCGGACGGGCGGGAGATGCAGGTTGAATCTTGAAGCTCATAGCGGAATCCTTGCGGCAATGAAGTTACGTTTTCTTTGGGCTTTTCATCACAATCTTGCGCGGTGGAGTCAATGGAAAAATGTTGCAGCTGCGAAATAGAAGCTACTTGGCAACGCCACGATGCCCAAGTTCCCCTGCTTTATTGGCTACGTACATCACGTATCCGGCGATCAGTACGGCCAAGACAGACGATCCGAGCATCATATACAGCAACGGGAATGCCCCCGTTTCCAGCGTCAGCATTGTGCCGGTGATCGCGGACAGCCCAGCGCCGCCGCCGATCATCACTGCACCGCCAAGGCCCGAGGCACTGCCGGCCAGATGCGGGCGCACGGACACAATACCGGCGTTGGCATTTGGCAACACCATACCGTTGCCGATGCCTACAAAGCCAATGCTTCCAAAGAACGGTATTGGATAGTCGTAGCCAACGTGAAACAGGACCAGCGCGACGACCATAGCCAGCACCGAAACCAAGCCGCCCGACAACATCATCCGGTTCATACCAACCACATTCGAAAACTTGCCTGACAGAAAGTTACCAAACATATATCCGATCGAGATAAAGGCGAAAAACATACCCATTCTGGCCGGATCTAGGCCCAGAATTTCGATTGCCACGAATGGCGCGCCGCCGAGAAATGCAAAGAATGCGCCCGACGCGAAGCCCGCCGTCAGGGCGTATCCCCAGAAGCGGCGCGAGCGGATCAGCTCGGGGTAGGCTTTGAACTGCGGCCTGAAGCTGGCGGATTTGTGCTGGTTGGTCTCGCCGAGATCAGCCCAAACCAGCCACAGGCCGAGCGCGCCGAACGCGAACACCAATGCGAAGGAGCTTTGCCAACCGAATGTCTGATCCAGATACCCGCCTATCATCGGGGCTACCATCGGCACCAACGACATGCCCATGGTGATATAGCCGATCATGCTGGCTGCCTCCCGTGGCTCAACCATGTCGCGCACGACTGCGCGAGACAGGACCATACCAGACGCGATGGCTGCTTGCGTAAACCTGAATGCAAGGAAGATGCCCGCGTTTGGCGACAAGATGCAGCCTATAGTTGCCAACAGAAAAATGGCAATTGACCACAAAAGCACGGGTCTACGACCAAAGCGGTCAGACAGTGGCCCAATGACAAGTTGCAGAATCGCGGTGGTTCCGAGGTAAGCCGAAATCGCCAGTTGCATGACCCCGTATTCCACGCCGAAATAGACCGCCATACCCGGAAGGGATGGCAGGAATATATTCATGCTCAGCGCCGGAATACTGGCTAGCATCACAAGCGTTATTATATGTGGCGAAGTCGTCCGGCTTAGCCAAACAGCGCCCTCGGACATTCTGGATTTACTCATGCGCAACCGTAGGCCGATTTTTCAAATACGCAATCGGAAACGTCGCGCCGCGAGCTATTGCAAATCGGCGAAAGCGGCCGCGATCCGTTTTACGGCTTCGGTGACCAGTTCACGACGGGTGGCGATGTTGAAGCGGAGGAAGTTCTCGCCACCTGTGCCGAACGTATCCCCTGAATTAGGTGCAACTTTCGCGATTTTCACCACACGATCCGTGAACTCTTCCTTAGTCATACCAGTGTCGGCGAAATTCACCCATGCCAGATAGGTCGCTTCAAGGTTCATCGAGCGGAGACCAGGAATGGCGTTGATACCTTCGTCAAATATACGCTTGTTTTCCGCCATATATTTGCGCCAGTCGTCCAGCCATTCCTCGCCACCGTTATAGGCGGCCTCAGCCATGTGATAGCCAAAACGATTGGCGGATACTTTGCCTGCGCTCATAGTTGCGATATATTTTTTGCGAAGTGTTTTGTCAGAAATGATCGCATTACCGATGTGCGCCCCTGCGATATTGAAGGTTTTGGTTGTTGCGCTCATAATTACAAGGCGGTTGCGCACTTCCGGTGCGGCCAGCGCCAATATTGTGTGCTTGTTGCCCGCATAAACCAGATCATGGTGGATTTCGTCCGAGACCAGTATCAGGTCATGCTTGATGCAGAACGCCGCGACGGCCTGTAGTTCCTCAAGCGACCAGACGCGTCCGCCCGGATTATGCGGCGAACAGAAAATCATCAGCTTTTCGTCGCCCTGAAGCTGGGCTTCCAATGCGTCGAGGTCCAACTCGTATCGGCCGTTGTTGTTGACCAATTCGCCTTCAACAATCCGGCGATTATTCGCATTCAGGAGCGAGGCGAAAGCATGATAAACAGGTGAGAACAGAATTACGCCGTCGTTTTCCTGTGTGTAAGCCTGCACAGCCAAGGCAATTCCGTTGTTCACACCGTTAACGCTTAGTATCCACTTGGGGTCAACTTTCCACCCATGACGGCGGTCCATCCAGTTGCAGATCGCTTCCAAGTAGCTGCGCTGGTCGCCGTAATATGTGTAAACACTGCCATCGACCAGTTCCAGAATCGCATCGGACACGCATTTCGGAGACCGGAAATCCATATCTGCCACCCACATGGCGATGCCTTCATCGGCACTGATGCCGTAAACGCGCTCCATATTATCCCATTTATCCGAATGAGTGTTGCGGCGGTCGGTTTTTTCGTCAAAGTTGTTCATAACAGGCTCCGTTTGATTAAGCGCAAGCTACTCTTTTCGTCGCCGTGGGCAAGAGGAAACCTTGCACCAATCCACAGCATCGCTTAAATGCCCCGCATGACATTACGAAACATCCTGTTACACCCAGATCCACGCCTGAAAAAGGCGTGTGAACCTGTGGCTGAAGTAAACGCGAAAATCCGCGATTTGGCGAACGATATGCTGGAAACGATGTACGACGCGCCCGGCGTTGGCTTGGCTGGTCCGCAGGTTGGTGTGCTGAAACGGATATTCGTGATTGATTGCGCAGAAAAGGATGCCGCACCCGACCCAATGATCCTGATTAATCCCGAGATCACATGGGTTTCCGAGGAGCTGAACACTTACGACGAAGGATGTCTTTCCATTCCCGAAATTTACGAGCCTGTAACTCGCCCGGAAATGGTTCGGATGTCGTATCTTGATGCCGATGGCAAACTGCACGAAGACGAATTCGAGGCGCTTCACGCCACCGCCGTTCAACACGAGCTGGACCATTTGGACGGCATCCTGTTCATCGACTATATTAGCAAGATGAAACGCGAGATGATCACCAACAAGATGAAAAAGCTGAAGAAAGAACTTGCCCGTGGCTAGGCCTTTCCTGATGTATCCCGACAAGCGTCTGCGCACGGAGTGCGCGCCTGTCGAGACGATTGACGACGGCGTTCGCGCGATTTGGGATGAAATGCTGGATGCGATGTATGGGATGCCGGGCGTTGGCTTGGCAGCCTCACAGATCGGAGTGATGCAACGGCTGGCAGTTGTGGATTGTTTCGGCACGCATAATGCGGCGATCCGCATGGCGAACCCTGAAGTCCTGCACGCCTCCGCCAAGATGAACGAGCATGACGAGGCAAGCCCGAATCTGCCCGGTCTGTCCGGCAAAATAACTCGCCCGCGCGCAGTGACGATTCGATTCATGGACGAGAACGGCGAGATGGTCGAAAAGGACTTCGTGCATATGTGGGCAACTTCGGTGCAGCACCAAATTGATCATTTGAATGGCAGGCTGTTCATCACGCATCTAAGCCCTGTGAAGCGCAAGAGGCTGCTGGCCAAGCACGCCAAGAACATGAAACGGAGGGGCTGATGCGTTTGATATTCATGGGCACGCCGGAATTCTCGGTCTCGGTTCTGAATCAACTTGTCAGCGTGGGGCACGAGATTGCCTGCGTCTATTCCCAACCGCCGCGCCCCGCTGGTCGCGGCAAGAAACCGCGGCCTTCTGCTGTGCAAAAAAGGGCCGAGGAGTTGGGGTTGGAGGTGCGCACTCCGCTGAATTTCAAAGATGCTGCCGAACTACGGGCGTTTATGGACATTAACGCCGATGCGGCGGTCGTTGTTGCGTATGGTCTGATCTTGCCGCAACCGGTTCTAGATGCGCCTCGGCTTGGGTGCTTTAACATCCACGCCTCGCTTTTGCCGCGCTGGCGCGGGGCTGCACCTATTCAGCGGGCTATTATGGCGGGCGACGCAGAAACCGGCGTTTACATTATGCAGATGGAGGCAGGGCTGGATACTGGTCCGGTTTTGATGCGCGATGTGACGGCAATTGAGGCGGGTGATACGGCAGCAAGTCTACATGACCGTCTTGCCGATATGGGCTCGCACCTGATGGTTAACGCCTTGGCAGACCTTCCGAACCTGACGCCCACGACTCAATCTCTGGAGGGTGTCACTTATGCCGCCAAGATAGACAAAGCCGAGGCCAAGATCGACTGGTCACAGCCCGCCGCGCAGGTTGACCGTTTGATCCGCGGCATCTCACCCTTCCCCGGCGCATGGTTTATGCTGGACGGACAGCGGGTGAAGGCGCTGTTATCGGAGTGCGTGGGCGGAAAAGGTCCGGCAGGCGTTGCGGTTAACGATACGTTAACCATTGCTTGTGGTGAAGGATCGATCCGGTTGCTTAAGATTCAAAAAGCTGGAAAAGGGCCACAAACGGCGGATGTGTTCTTGACGGGAACCAAGGTTCCGGCGGGATCAATTCTGGAATAAGAGATTGCCCGTTGGCGGTTGCGGATATACCCTCGATGCAAACGAGGGGATAACCATGCCACACGATCACCACGACCATGACCACGATCATTCGCACAGCCTGCTGCCATCAGACCCCGAGCTTCGAGTACGCGCACTGGAAAGCATACTAGTAAACAAAGGTCTGGTTGACCCCGAAACGCTCAACACCCTGATTGACACTTATGAAAACAAGGTCGGCCCCAAGAATGGCGCTCGAGTCGTGGGTGGACGCCGATTTTCGTAACCGGTTGCTAGAGAACGCGCCCAAGGCCATCGCCGAATTGGATTATTCAGGGCGACAAGGCGAGCATATGGTGGCCGTCGAGAACACGCCTGAACAACACAACATGGTCGTTTGTACCCTTTGCAGTTGCTATCCGTGGCCGGTTCTGGGCATCCCACCCGCCTGGTATAAATCTGACGCATATCGCAGCCGTGCGGTGCGCGAGCCGCGTAAAGTCTTGGCTGACTTTGGCGTGACTTTATTACCAGACCAAAACGTCCGCGTGTGGGATTCGACTGCCGAGGTTCGTTATCTGGTAATCCCAATGCGCCCCGAAGGCACTAGGGGTATGACCGAGGAACAACTGGCCGAGATCGTCAGCCGTGACAGCATGATCGGCACCGGCTTGGTGACGATATGAACCGCGTACATGACATGGGTGGTCGTATAGGTGACGGTCCGGTTCCTGAAGTTGATGCGCAAGACATGTTCCACAGAGATTGGGAAAAGCGAGCGATGGCGATGACCCTTGCCACCGGAGCGCTGGGGAAATGGAATATCGACGCATCACGTCATGCCCGCGAATTGCTGGGGCCCGAGGATTACCGAAAGTTCAGTTATTACTAAAAATGGGTTTCTGCGTTAACCGATATTCTGGTGCAAACCGGACTTCTGGACGAGGTTGATCTGAAAAACGTGATTGCGTCGGACACACAACCCGTGCCTTTGAATGAAAAAGCGTTGCGCCCGCAAAACGTTCTGGCAGCGATGGGCGCACATGTGCCCTACACCCGCGAGGTTGGCCCGACCGCCCTGTTCGCAATTGGCGACTATGTGCGGACGGCAAGTCAAAACACCAACCGTTTCGTAAAAGGCGGGCATTCCCGACTGCCCGAATACGCTATGGATTGTGTTGGGCGCATCGTTGATCTGCATGGAACCCACGTGTTGCCTGACAGTAACGCGCACTTCAAAGGCGAAAATCCTGAACCGCTTTACGGCGTATAGTTCACCGCTGAAACCCTATGGGGCGTCACGACAGAGGGCGTTGGGGACACCATCGTCCTCGACCTTTGGCAAAGCTATCTAGAGGCGGAAGGCGAATGAATATTCTCACCACGCCGGCCAATTTCAAGGCCCCATGGCACGGGCAAGCCTTTGCGCTTGCGGTGACCTTAAACGAGGCGGGTGTGTTTGGTTGGCCGGAATGGACACAGGCCTTTGGCGAAAGCCTCGACACAATGCGTAAGGACACGCCGCTGGACGGGTCGGATGATTATTATACCGCGTGGATCGCGACGCTGGAGCGGATTTTGTGTGATCGCGATGTTGTTGCTGCGGATGCACTGGCGCAGATGAAAAAAACTGGGCCGAGGCTTTTAACACCACTCCGCACGGCAACCCAGTGAAACCGAAGATGGCAGGCGAGTAGTTTAGCGCTCCCTCTTATAATCACAACAACGTGATTCTATGTTAATCCCATTAACAAACCGGAGGGAATCGTGAATTTAGTATTTATTGTTATTGTTGGAACGGCGGCAGGATTTATCGTCACGCGCATGTTCAAACTTGATATTGGCGTGCTGCCAACTGTCGCTATTGGCGTTCTTGGCGCCCTAATTGGTGGCCTTGTGTTGCGTCTGTTGCTGGCCGCACCAGGTATTTTCGCTGGCCTTCTGGGCGCAATTTTGGGCGCGGCGCTGCTAATCTGGCTGTATCAGTACTATTTCGGCAAAACGTAGGCCGTCGAACTACTTGCGACGCTTCCCTTTGAACGGAGCCATCCCTTCGTTCGCAAGCTCATCTGCGCGCTCATTACCCGCATGGCCTGCGTGACCCTTGATCCATTCCCAATTGATCGAGTGCGGCGCTTGTGCTTCGTCCAACAACTTCCATAAGTCTACGTTTTTGACGGGCTTGCGGGCGCTGGTTTTCCAGCCGTTCTTTTTCCAGCCAAACATCCAGCCAGTGATCCCGCCTTTGACATAGGCACTGTCGGTAATCAGCGTCACGGTTGACGCGCAGCTAAGAGCGTTTAGCGCCTCGATTGCTGCCATCAATTCCATGCGGTTATTCGTGGTATCCACTGCACCGCCCGAAAGTGTGCGTTCTTTGACAACCTTGCCGCTTTCGGTTGCGATCAGCAACGCGCCCCAGCCACCGGGGCCGGGGTTTCCCGAACAGGCCCCGTCTGTGTAAATAGTTAATTCAGCCAAGTTTTTGTGCCACCATAGTCATGCCGATAAACGGCGTTCCATCATATCCCGTGCTATCCGCAAATGTGACCTGTCGGACCTGAATGTCCAGCGCTTTTAACGCCGTAGTCAAATCAGCCTCGGTGTGGTGGCAATAAAGACGCCCAAGGTTATCCCGGCGCGTCTCGGTTCCCTTGTGAATACCGATCAAAAGCCAGCCGTCAGGTCCTAATGCTTTGCTGATCCGCGCCAGAGCATCGGGCAAATTGTCCCTTGGAACATGCTGCAAACAGAAATTCGCCCAAATCGCGTTGAATTCGGCGTCAAAATCCAGCCCGTCGAAGTCGGAGCAAATGGTGGTGATCCCTTCGACCTTGCGAAGTTCCTCCAACATGCCCTGCGATCCGTCAAAGGCCGTGACGTTAAACCCAAGTGCATGAAAAGCGCGGGCGGCATTTCCTGCACCGCAGCCGAGATCAAGCACAGCACCACCCGCAACAATACGGTTAGCGAAATTCTTGAACCGCTCGGACTTGCCGGCTTCGGGGTAACATTTGGCGTAGGTCAGGGCTTCTTTGTTGTAGAATGCGATGGTCTCGGGATCTTGCGTCATGCTCGCAGCACTCGTGGCACTTTGAATTCGACGTTCTCTTGTGCAGTCTCGATGATCTCGACCGTAACTTCAAAGCGATCTTTAAAGGCATCAACGACTTCGTTAATCAATTCTTCGGGGGCCGAGGCGCCCGCCGTTACGCCGACCGAGGAAATGTCTCCCAACGCGTTCCAATCGATATTCTTGGCCCGCTGCACCAGTTGCGAATAATCACAACCAGCCTTTTGCCCAACCTCAACCAGACGGCGCGAGTTCGAGGAATTCTGGGCACCGATCACCAACAAGGTATCGGTTTTCCCGGCAATCGCTTTCACCGCCTCTTGACGGTTGGTGGTCGCGTAACAAATGTCCTCTTTGTGCGGCCCGACGATTTTGGGAAAACGTTCGGTCAACGCCGAAACGATTTCTATCGTGTCGTCCACTGATAGCGTAGTTTGTGTAATAAACGCCAACTTCGCAGAGTCACGCGGCGTGATAGTAGAAACATCAGCAGCGGTTTCAACCAGCAAGACTTCACCCTCGGGCAGTTGACCCATTGTTCCGACGGTTTCGGGGTGACCAGCGTGGCCGATCATCACCATCTGCAAGCCGTTACCGGAATGACGATCAGCCTCGTTATGGACCTTGGTCACCAGCGGGCAAGTTGCGTCGACATAGATCATCTGGCGGGTTTCCGCCTCGGCTGGCACGGATTTAGGCACGCCGTGGGCAGAGAAAATTACCGGGCGGTCTGTTGGACACTCGTCCAGTTCCTCGACAAATATTGCGCCTTTTGCCCGCAGACCATCAACAACAAACTTGTTGTGAACGATCTCGTGGCGAACATAAACGGGTGCACCCCATTTCTCGATCGCCATTTCAACGATCTTGATGGCACGATCAACGCCAGCACAAAACCCGCGCGGGGCGGCCAGATATAATGTCAGAGGTTTGGACATAGATTACTCCACTTGTTCATTCCTGAACTTAATAGCGGAGCAATGACTTGAATTACAGCCCTAGTCTTCTTCGGAACTGACATGCGTGTCGTCGGCGCGCACAGGGCGGCCAATCACGTCACGTAGTTCATCCAGCTCTATAAAGTTATCACATTGGCGACGCAGCTCGTCGGCAATCATTGGTGGTTGTGAGCGGATTGTGGAAACAACAGAAACCCTAACCCCTTTGCGTTGCAACGATTCGACCAATGGGCGGAAATCACCGTCGCCCGAAAAGATCACGATATGTTCCAGATGCTCGGCCAAATCGAGCGCGTCAACGGCCAGTTCGATATCCATGTTACCTTTGATCTTGCGACGCCCCATAGAGTCAGTGAACTCTTTGGCGGGTTTGGTAACCATCGTATAGCCATTGTAATTCAACCAATCGACCAGCGGACGAATGGGGGAATACTCTTCATTTTCGAGTAAGGCGGTGTAATACATGGCGCGTAGCAATTTTCCACGGCGCATAAACTCGGTACGTAACAATTTATAGTCAATGTCAAAACCCAATGCCTTGGCGGCGGCGTAAAGGTTCGAACCGTCAATAAAAATTGCTAAACGCTCATCACGATAAAACATACTATCTCCAAAGAAAATGCTGGAAAGTCCCTGAGAATACAGTGAAATGGTCCAGCTGCACATTACGTAACGTTAAGGATAGGTGGAATAGTTCATGATGAAAACCGTAAAACACCGCAATACGACCCATTATTGCCTGATTTCTCTAGGTGCGAACCTGCCGTCCGCCACTGGAACGGCGCTTGAAACACTAGAGAAGTCGCTAGGGTTGTTTCCGTCGGAATCGTTTCAGATTGACCGAATCAGTAAATGGTTTTCCACACCAGCCTTTCCAAAAGGTTCAGGACCGGACTTCGTTAACGGTGCAATTAGAATTCAGACGACGCTAGAGCCGGGCGGAGTGATGTCCGCCCTACACCGGATCGAGGCCCAACTGGGCCGCACCCGTGAAAACCGTTGGGAACCCCGCCTGTGCGACCTTGATCTGATCGCATACGACAATCAGATCTTGCCCGATCTGGCCACATTCCAACGCTGGAATGCCCTTGATCCGGCTAAGCAGAAAACAGAAACACCCGATCAACTGATCCTGCCGCATCCGCGCTTGCAAGACCGGTCGTTCGTGCTGGTCCCGCTGCACGACATCGCGCCCGACTGGCGGCATCCGATCACGGGAATCACCGTTTCCGAAATGCTGGGGGCCATTTCGCCCGAAAAATTGGCCGAAATAACCGAAATAAGCGCCTAGGACTGGCGTTACGGCCTTGCTTTTCCTTATAATCGGGCTTAGATGTGCGGTCTTCCAATACGCCCCCTATCTCATGGAGCATGACGCATGGCACGAGTAACCGTTGAAGACTGCATCGACAAAGTCCCTAACCGCTTTGAACTGGTAATGCTTGCCGCACATCGTGCGCGCGAACTGTCGTTGGGTGCAGAACTGACCGTCGAACGTGACAACGACAAAAACCCTGTTATTTCGCTTCGCGAAATTGCCGAAGAAACGCTGACCGCCGAGCATCTGCGTGAAACAGCAATCGAATCGCACCAGACCCAGATCGAGGTTGATGAAGCTGAAGAAGATCAGATGACTCTGCTGATGGGCGCCGAAGAAGGCGACAGCGCCGAAAACGATATGTCCGAGGAAAATCTGCTTCGTGCCTTGATGGAAGCACAAGAAGCCAAGTAAGCTACGGCACGGGGGACACTCCCCCAACGGAGCCTGCCAGATGATTGATGTCGACGATCTGCTTGATCTCGTCCGAGCTTATAATCCGCAAACCGACGCTGATTTGATCCGCGAGGCGTATTCCTTTGGCTTGGCCGCGCATAAAGGACAGTTTCGAAAGTCGGGCGAGCCATATTTCAGCCATCCCATTGAAGTCGCGGCCCTACTGGCCGAGGTCAAGCTTGATGACGCCACTATCATCACTGCCCTTCTGCACGACACGATCGAGGATACAGGCGCAACCTATAAAGAAATTGATACGAAGTTCGGCGATGAAATAGCGCAACTTGTAGACGGCGTTACCAAGCTGACCAATCTTGAGCTGTCCTCAGTTGAAACCGCGCAGGCCGAGAATTTCCGGAAGCTGCTGCTGGCCATGTCCAAAGACGTGCGCGTTCTGCTCGTTAAGCTCGCCGACCGTCTGCACAACATGCGGACCATCAAGTCGATGCCGGGTGACAAGCAACGCAAAAAAGCGCACGAAACAATGGAGATTTACGCGCCGCTGGCTGGCCGCGTGGGTATGCAGTATATCCGCGACGAACTGGAGGACCTGTGTTTCGCGGTTCTCAACCCTGACGCGCGCAACTCGATCATGCGACGGTTTATTACGCTACGTGCAGAAACCGGCAATCTTATTCCGGTAATTATCGAAGATATTGGAAAAGCGCTGGCCCGCCATGACGTCCTAGCGCAAGTGACAGGTCGCGAGAAACGCCCCTATTCGATCTGGCGCAAGATGGAAGAAACCGGCCAAGGTTTTCATCGTCTGTCCGACATATACGGCTTTCGCATCATCACTAAAAACGAGCGCGACGCGTATATCGCGCTAGGGGCTGTGCACCAGCGTTGGAAGGCGATTCCGGGGCGGTTCAAAGATTACATCAGCCAACCCAAAACCAACGGGTACCGCTCGATCCAGACCACGGTGTCGGGGCGCGATGCCAAGCGGGTCGAGGTGCAAATCCGCACCCACGAGATGCACATCGTGGCAGAATCCGGCGTTGCGGCCCACTGGGCATATCGTGACGGCGAGCGCTTCAAGAACCCGTTTGCTGTGGACCCTTTCCACTGGCTGCGCGGCTTGATTGACGGCTTTGAAAACGCCGAGAACCCCAATGAATACCTTGAGCACGTGAAACTGGAAATGTTTCAGGATCAGGTTTTCTGCTTCACGCCTAAAGGCGCGGTTATCAACCTTCCGCGCGGGGCTACCCCGATTGATTTTGCTTATGCCATCCACACTCGCATTGGCGACAGTTGTGTAGGCGCAAAGATTGACGGTAAACGTGTGCCGCTTTGGACACGTTTACGTAATGGTCAGTCGGTCGAAATCATTCGCGCCGACAGCCAACGTCCACAACCAAGCTGGGAAGACATGGTCGTAACTGGCCGCGCAAAATCCGCCATTCGGCGTTCGCTACGCGACGAGCACAAAGCAGGGCACATCCGTCTCGGTGCCGAAATCGCACGGGTTGCATTGGGAAAAATCGGCAAGAAAGCAACCGACAAGGCTTTGTCCACCGCAGCCAAGAATATGGGGTTAGGATCGAAAGATGATCTTTTGGCGCAGATTGGCACGACACAGGTCACAGGCAATGATCTGGCCATGGCCCTATACCCTGAACTGTTGAAAAAATCCGAGGTTAAAGGCGAGAAGCCTGCCGCCGAGGTGGTTGGCCTTAAAGAAGGTCAGAGCCACATTCCGGCGAAATGCTGTAAACCGCTGCCCGGCGAACGCATTGTAGGTATAATCGCACGCGGGCGCGGGGTCGTCGTGCATACGATCGATTGCGACGCGCTGGAAGCATACGAGGGCGAGCCGGACAACTGGATCGACCTGCGTTGGACCGAGGGTATGTCGACGGCCACGCACAACACCACAATCGAGATCATTATGGCCAATGACGCAGGCGTGCTTGGCCGCATATGCACTTTGATCGGCGAGCATAATGCCAACATCGCGGATATCCATTTCACCGATCGTAAGCCCGACTTTTACCGTATCATGGTGGATATGCAGGTTCGCAACGCTACGCACATGATGCACATACGCACCGCAATCGAGGCGGACGCTGACATTGCCTCGGTGATAAGATACAGAAATCCCAAAAATAATAGATGATGTTGCTGGTATTCGGCAATTTATTGGCTCATAACTTTGCTAGATACTTCGCCTAAGGACTCGGAAAAATGATATTAAAAAGACGGGATAAACAATCGCTGTTTCAGCGTTTGCGTGCCCTGCTTTTTCCCGGAAAGGGCTGGAACCGCAGTCTTAAATACGTCGGCCATCGTATAAAGCGCCTACCGGACACCTCGCATAAAATTGCACTCGGGGCAGCCATCGGAACATTCGTCTGTTTCTCGCCTATCCTTGGCGTACACATGGCGATGGCCTTGATTCTGGTCTATAT
>JAPYON010000190.1 GCA_029938175.1 Paracoccaceae bacterium
GAAATAGTTACCAAAACCGCCGAAAAGTGCCGGAATAACCACGAAGAACATCATAAGAATACCGTGATAGGTAATCATAACATTCCAAAGATGGCCGTTCGGCATACATTCCTTGCCAGCATCAACAAATGCACGCGCGCCATCGGCACACATGTATTGAACGCCGGGATTCATCAGTTCCATGCGCATGTAAACAGTCATCATGACGGATACAAAGCCTAGGGTCGCTGATACGAAAAGATAGAGGATACCAATATCTTTATGATTAGTAGACATGAACCAGCGGGTAAAAAAGCCCGGGCGTGCATGCTCGTCATGGGTGTGCGCGGCTGCATCTGCCATTATTACTCTCCAAACACCTGTTGTATAAAAGACGAATCCTGTTTTGAATTCGCCTACTCTCACCTTGGGGTTTATCTTGCGTTTTGATCGACATCAACTGTCGAGAATGACGCAAGCAAGACTATTTCTTAAATATCTGCAAAAAACTCTGTTTCAGGGCGGTATCCAGGTCATTCATTGTCGCAGGAATGCCGAGGTCGACCAAGCTGGCCACCCCGTAGTCGTTTATGCCGCAAGGCACGATACCGTCGAAATGCTCCAAATCCGGCTCGACGTTGATCGATATACCGTGGAAAGTCACCCAACGTCTGATCCGAACGCCGATGGCGGCAATCTTATCTTCAGCCGGAGATCCGTCGGGCAGCGGAGGTCTATCTGGCCGCACCACCCATACTCCGACGCGATCTTTGCGGCGCTCTCCTGTGACATTAAATTGAGCAAGCGTCTGGATGACCCACTCTTCCAGAAGGTTAACGTATTTGCGTACATCTTTTTCGCGTGTGTTGAGATCAAGCATCGTGTAAACCACGCGCTGTCCGGGTCCGTGATAAGTGTATTCGCCGCCTCGACGGGCCTCGAAAACCGGAAAACGCGTGTGGTCCAGCAAATCCGCATCCGACGCGCTGGTTCCGGCGGTATAAAGGGGAGGATGCTCCAACAGCCAGACCTGCTCGTCCCGATTGCCAGCAATAATGCCGTCCACACGATCTTCCATCGCCTGCAACGCCGCTGGATATTCGGTTAATCCATCAGAGATAAGCCACTCAACCACACCAAAAATCCTGTTACTTGAGATAATTCTAACAGCGAGCATATTCCTATCAAACAGGTCTTCACAAGCCCATTTCCCGATGCTATACGCCCGCTACCTTATGTGCGGTCGTGGCGGAATTGGTAGACGCGCAGCGTTGAGGTCGCTGTGGGGTAACACCCGTGGAAGTTCGAGTCTTCTCGACCGCACCAAGTTAAGTGCTACCAAGTAGTCCATTTCTTACATAAATATCTAATAACACTCAGTAAATTTTTAACGCCATTCATTTGGCTTAGCTTTAGTGTGGACCATAATGCTGACCAAAAGAGTGCCTTTTGCGTTTAACCGTCGTGGTTATTACTACTTCACCAGACGTGTGCCGACAGATTTGCAGCAATATTATAATTACCCACGCATTGTGCAGGGCTTACTGACTCGCTCATTTTCTGTAGCTCGCACACGTGCCATGATTGCTGCAGCTAAGTTAGATGAGTATTGGTCTCATTCAGAAAAACAGCGGGTTTAGATTAGGTTTCCTCTGACAATGCCTTCAATATCTACTCCAGGCATTGTCAGAGGAAACCTGATTGAAGCGGGCAGGGTGACGAAGTAACCTTTTAGGATGACCAAACTTAACCCATTCCGGTACTTCAAAACATCTCCAGAAATCATCCGTCTGGCGGTGATGTTGTATGTTCGCTTTCCACTATC
>JAPYON010000055.1 GCA_029938175.1 Paracoccaceae bacterium
GGTCTATATCTTGCGCGCGAACCTGATTGCCGCGTTTATCACAACCGTGTTCGGCAACCCGGTAACGTACCCGTTCATTGCCGCCGTATCCTTGAGCCTTGGACGCGTTGTTCTGGGACAAAACGCTAAAGACGATGATTTCCAACGTCTGCACACAACTTTTTGGAATGCATTCACTGACTTTTGGCAACTTATCAAAAGCTGGTTCGGCGCTGCCGAACGACCAGATGGTCTTGGGGATTTCTTCACCAATATGTTTCTTCCCTATCTGGTGGGTGGAACGATCATAGGTCTTGTATTAGGTGCGGCAATATACTTCCTGCTAAAGCCCGCGATCTCGGCATATCAGTACCGCAGGCGGGTTGCAGTGGACGAAATGCGTGAAAAACGTCGGTCCGAGCGCGATTCCGAGGCTGACTCTAGCGCATAACCACACTATCGTTACAATTAAACACGTTTACCAAGAGGTAATTTTCCATGGCGTTCCTTCTTACCCAACCGCTAGGCCCATTGCGCTTAGGCGTAAACATTGACCATGTAGCTACCGTCCGTAACGCGCGTGGTGGCGCTTATCCAGACCCATTGCGCGCCGCAAAAATGGCTGAGTTAGCAGGTTCTGACGGCATTACAGCGCATCTGCGCGAAGATCGCCGCCACATCACCAATTCCGACATCGACGCGCTAATGGAGCACCTGAGCATTCCGTTGAACTTTGAAATGGCGGCAACACCCGAGATGCAGGCCATTGCACTACGCCATAAGCCACATGCGGTCTGCATTGTCCCCGAGAACCGCGAGGAGCGCACCACCGAGGGCGGCCTCGAAGTCGCCCGCGAAGAAAACTCGCTTGCCCACTTCATCGCTCCGTTGCGTGACGCCGGGTGCCGTGTGTCTATCTTCATCGCCGCCGACCAAAAGCAAATCGAAGCCGCAGCGCGCATCGGTGCTGAAATCATCGAGCTTCACGTCGGCCCCTATTGCGACGCATTGGAAGAAGGCCGTTACGACGAAAGTGCCGCCGAGATGGAACGCCTGCGCGAAATGTCAGCCTATGCCCATTCGCTTGGTCTCGAAGTCCACGCTGGGCACGGTATTACTTACAAGTCGGTTAAACCCCTCGCGGCGCTCCCTGAAGTGATGGAACTGAACATCGGCCATTTCATCATCGGTGAGGCCATTTTCAGCGGCCTTGATTCCGCCATCCGCAGAATGCGCGCATTGATGGATGAATCCCGGGCCGAGGCTTTCGGAGACCGCACCGCGTGATCATCGGCATTGGTTCAGATCTCGCGAATATCGAGCGTATCCAAGGAACGATAGACCGTTTCGGCGAACGGTTCCTGAAACGGGTGTTCACCAACATCGAACGCGCCACCGCCGACCACCGCCTGCTGACGACCGAAACCTACGCAAAACGCTGGGCCGCCAAAGAAGCGTGCTCGAAGGCACTTGGCACCGGTTTACGCATGGGCATCGCTTGGAATGAGATGGAGGTCCGCAATATGCGCACCGGCCAACCAACGATGCATGTGTATGGCAGCGCCGCCGCGCGACTGGCCGCCTTGACACCGGCGGGGCACGAACCCCATATCCATGTAACCCTGACCGACGATCATCCGTGGGCACAGGCTTTTGTAATAATCGAGGCGTTACCGATAACGCCCGCTCCAGCTTGACACTGTGCCGCGCAGGGGCGAAAAGCTGCGGAAATTTGAACACGGGGAATACATCTTAATGGCTTCTAAAACTTCTAACGACGGTGGCGTTCTGGAAACCGTCAAAACAGTCGTATTCGCGCTTATTCTGGCGGGCCTAATTCGCAGCTTGTTGTTCCAGCCATTCTGGATTCCGTCGGGTTCGATGAAACCTACACTGCTGATCGGAGACTTTCTGTTCGTAAACAAGTTCACCTATGGCTTTTCCTACGCCTCTTGCCCAACCATGTTTGGCACTGATTTTTGCGGCTTCGCCAAAGGTGCCGACGAGCGTCTGTTTGGCAATGAACCTGAACGTGGCGACGTGGTCGTTTTCAAGCACCCCGTACACGGCGCAGATTATATCAAACGTCTTATCGGCCTTCCGAGCGACCGCATCCGGATGAAAGATGGCATCCTTTACATCAACGACACTGCCGCCCCGCAAACAGCGATTGAACCCTTTATCGAGATATTAGAAAAGCAAGGACCGCAACAAGGCTTGCCGCGTTGCACCAACACTCGCCCGGCACTGGGTGGAGATTGCTTCAAAGATCGCGCATTGGAAACCTTGCCGAACGGTGTCGTCCACGAAGTCCTGAATATTCTGGATAGCAACGCAGACAACACGTCTGAATTTCTAGTCCCCGAGGGTCACTATTTCTTTATGGGTGACAACCGCGACAATTCCGTGGACAGCCGCGTTGCGCCCAAAGGCTACAACCCCGGTGTGGGCTTTGTACCCGCAGAAAATATCATCGGGCGTGCCGACCGCATCATTTTCTCGGCAGGTGGCAGCTCTCTGTTAAAGTTCTGGGACTGGCGCTCGAATCGTTACTTTAAGGCAATAGATTGAAGGTTTCAGCAAGCACGACAGCGTTTATCGAAAGGCTAGGGTACAAGTTTTCCCACCCTGAATACCTGCATCAAGCGCTTACCCATTCCTCGCTTTCCAGTAGCACAAGGGCGGATAATCAACGCCTCGAATTCCTTGGCGACCGCGTGCTTGGGCTTGTTATCGCCGAGGCCCTACTGAACGACGATACTGATGCCACCGAGGGAAAACTAGCCCCGCGCCTGAACGCACTGGTCCGCAAAGAGACCTGCGCGAGCGTGGCAGAAGAAATAGATCTTGGTGCAGCCCTTATGCTTGGGCGCTCGGAAATGCGGTCTGGCGGGCGTAGGAAAGCCGCCCTGCTTGGCGACGCCATGGAGGCGGTTATCGCCGCGGTCTATCGCGATGCTGGCTTTGAGGCGTCCAAAATCTTGATCCTTCGCCTATGGGGCACCCGCATCTCGACCGCCGAAGAAAACGCCGCTGATCCAAAGTCTGACTTGCAGGAATGGGCACAAGCCCGCCGCATGCCCCCGCCTACATACGCTGAAATCGAACGCTCCGGCCCTGACCACGCCCCCGTGTTTGTCATCGAGGCACAGCTACAAAACGGAAAATCAGCCCGCGCAACCGCAACAAACAAACGGGCCGCACAACAGCTGGCCGCCGCCACATTACTTAAAGAACTGGAGGCCTGATATGGCTGAAACCAAATGCGGATACGTCGCCCTGATCGGTGAACCGAATGCCGGAAAATCGACCCTGCTAAACAAAATGGTTGGCGCGAAAGTGTCGATCGTTACGCACAAAGTTCAAACCACTCGCGCCCGCATCCGTGGCATCACGATTGAAGGTGACACGCAGATTGTATTCGTCGACACCCCTGGCCTATTCCGTCCGCGCCGCAACTTGGATCGCGCAATGGTTACCGCCGCATGGACAGGCGCCGCCGACGCCGAAATGGTTGTCCTTCTGGTCGAAGCCCATCGCGGTGTGACCGAAGGCGTCAAAGCCATTCTGGAATCCCTGACCGAACGCGTATCCGAACGCCCAATTGCATTGGCCATCAACAAAATCGACCGCGTCAAAAGCGATACCCTGCTAACCCTGTCCACAGAACTGAACGGTTTGTTCAACTTCGCCGCCACTTTCATGATTTCCGCCGAAAAAGGTCACGGCACCAAAGACCTGAAAGAATGGCTGGCCGGTGAGCTGCCCGAAGGCCCATGGCTTTACCCTGAAGACCAGATCGCTGACCTTCCGATGCGATTCCTCGCAGCCGAAATCACGCGAGAGAAACTAACCCTGCGTCTGCATCAAGAACTGCCCTATCAATTGACGGTAGAAACCGAAAAGTGGGCAGAACGCAAAGACGGTTCCGTGCGCGTTGACCAGTTAATCTACGTCCTGCGCGATGGCCACAAAGGAATTCTGCTTGGGCCAAAGGGCGAGACGCTCAAATCCGTCTCGATCGCATCGCGTCAAGAATTGAAAGAATTCCTTGGCCGAGAAGTCCACCTGTTCTTGCAGGTAAAAGTGCGCCCCAAATGGCTGAACGACCCTGAGCGTTTTACTGAAATGGGGCTAAACTTCAAAGACGGCAAATGACCCCGCGCATCACCTCCGAATTTTGGGTTAAGGCGTATCTGACGCGCCTGCGGGTGATGAATATCCCCGCGTTTCTGATCTCGCGCGGTGACGCCGCGGCTGGCGCAGTTCTGGTAAAAATCAACACGCTAGACGGCAACGCCGCAGCTTACCAGCGAAGCTACGATACTGATGGCAAACGAATCTGGGTGCCATTGTCCGAAGGAACCGACGCCGAGGTCGAAGACGCGCTCAATCGCCAACGCAAGTATGACCCCGACATCTGGGTCATCGAAGTCGAGGACAAACAGGGCCGAAGCCTACTGGATCAAGATGGGCTTTCGGGCTAGGATCGCTGCATGGAATGGCGCGACGAAGGGGTGCTGCTGTCGGTGCGAAAGCACGGCGAGGGCTCTGCAATCATCGAAGTATTTACGCAAGAACACGGCCGCCACGCGGGGCTCGTGCGGGGTGGCGGTTCGCGCAAGATGGCGCCGATCCTGCAACCGGGCGCGCAATTATCGGTGGAATGGAAAGCTCGCCTCGAAGGCCATCTCGGTGCTTATACCGTCGATCCTATCAAATCCCGCACCGTCCAGATCATGGCGGATCGCGGGGCATTGGCCGCCATGGGGTCCATATCCGCCCTGTTGTGCCTTGGCCTGCCGGAACGCGAGCCGCACGCGCAACTTTACATCCGCACGATAGACCTTGTCGATGCACTGGGAGAGGCCGCCGACTGGCCCGCCCGATACGCCTTATGGGAAAATGCATTGCTTGCCGAAATGGGATTTGGGCTGGATTTCACTGAATGCGCCGCGACAGGTGTCACGCAAGAACTGGTTTACGTCTCGCCACGCTCTGGCCGCGCAGTTAGCCGCGAGGGCGGTAAAGAATACGCCGACCTAATGCTGCCATTGCCAAGATTCCTTCGGATGGACGACCCCACCAAAAACCGCGTCGCCGTCACCGACGCTCTTCGAACCACAGGCCACTTTATCGAAACGTGGTTAATGCCCGCGCTTGGCCGAAACGAGTCCCCCGCATCGCGTGCTCGCTTACTTAAGGCGCTATAATCCCATTTTGACTAAATTTTGATCGTCGATCATACTGTAAAAACCAGACTTGTAAAACGGAGGCGTATTTATGCCAAGTTTCACATTTCAAGGCGGATGCGTATGCGGTCATGTCAGATATCAAATGACGTCCAATCCACTGATAGTCCACGGTTCCCATTGTCGTTTATGCCAGCGTCAAACGGGCACAGCCTTCGCCCAAAACGCATTGATCGAATCCGGTCACGTAGAACTGTTGCAAGGCGATGTCGAAGACGACCGTGCTGGAATTGGCCAGCGGTTTAAGTCAAAATATCTCCCGCTGCCCAAAGTGCCACATCGCAGTCTGGAGAAACTATCTGATCACACGGGGCGGCGGCAAAAATATTAAGTTCATCCGCGTCGGCACATTGGGCAAGCCAGACAATTTTCGCCGGACGTGCACATTTACACCTCGACAAAACAGCCGTGGGTAATTCTTCCGACGGATGTTCCGGCCGTTGACGAGGGGTGCGAAATAGAAAAAGTCTGGCCCACCGAAAGCATAAAGCGCTTGGATGCTCTTCATGGGCGAAATAGTTAATAGCCTGCGCGCCAAAATCGTACATACGTGTTGTGTACGCATAGTGCACACCAAAATCAGGCGGTTATTGTAAAGGTTAACGCCCTAGTTCCGCCCCGTTTCAAGTACTCGCCGCACTATAACTTGCGCTTGAATTTCGGCCGCGCCTTCAAAAATATTCAAGATACGCGCGTCGCACAGAACCCTACTAATCGGGTACTCCAGCGCGAACCCGTTGCCACCGTGAATTTGCAAACTATTGTCGGCACACATCCACGCAACCCGCGCGCCCAGCAGCTTGGCCATGCCCGCCTCAAGGTCACAACGCCGACTATTATCCTTCTCGCGGGCGGCGAAATACGACAGTTGCCGCGTGATCATAATCTCGACCGCCATCATCGCCAACTTGCTGTAAGTACGTGGAAATTCGATAAGGGATTTTCCGAACTGTTTGCGATCAATCGCATATTTCATACCCATTTCCATCGCACATTGTGCCACCCCGATCGCACGAGCCGCCGTCTGGATACGGGCCGATTCAAACGTCTGCATCAACTGCTTGAATCCCTGCCCTTCAATACCGCCCAACAGGTTTTTTGCCTTCACCTTGAACCCGTCAAACCCCAATTCATACTCCTTCATCCCGCGATACCCCAGGACCTCTATCTCGCCGCCAGACATCCCTTCGGCAGGAAACGGATTGACCTCGGTCCCACGCGGCTTTTCCGCCAAAAACATTGATAGCCCTGAATAATTATCAGTCGATGGGTCCGTTCGAACCAGCATAGTCATTACATCTGTGCGTGCCGCATGGGTGATCCAAGTCTTGTTTCCGGTAACCGTATACTCGTCATTTTCCAACACCGCACGCGTCCGCAAACTGCCCAAATCTGATCCCGTATTTGGCTCCGTAAACACCGCCGTCGGCAGGGTTTCGGCCGCCGCAATCTTGGGTAACCATTCATTCTTTTGCGCCTCGGTCCCGCCACACAAAATCAGCTCGGCCGCGATCTCAGAGCGAGTCCCCAACGACCCCACACCGATATACCCGCGCGACAGCTCCTCGGACACAACGCACATGGCGGTTTTGCTCATGCCAAAGCCGCCGTACTCCTCGGGAATGGTAAGGCCAAAGACACCCATATCGCCCATTTCCTCAAGAATTTTCATCGGAATAAGTTCATCCTTCAGGTGCCACTCATGCGCAAACGGCACGACTTTTTCGTCAGAAAAACGACGGAACTGGTCGCGGATCATTTCATATTCATCGTCCAGCCCAGTGGCCCCGAAAACCGCTACACCGTCGCGCTCGATCATCAGTTCAACCAATCGTTTGCGCGCTACATCTGTATTACCCTTTGACAGCGCTACAACGTTAGCATCCGTAAACGCCGAATTTCCCTCAATTCCCAGATCATGCGCCCGGACAACTTCACCCTGAGACATCGAAATGCCGCCTTCCAACTGACACAGATACTCACCGAACGCGATTTGAAGGATTAACTGCTCCATCTCTCCGAACTGGCCTTTATAATTCAGGTTCTCGGCCCATCCAGACAGCTGCCGTAAACTTTCAACGTAGGTTGCGAACCAACTTAGGCCATGCGCCGCAAACTGATTTTCCTCGACGGCTTTGCCAGAAACACGCCCGCCCACCATCACCTTTGCCGCGATCCCGAGCCGCGCAGATTCCAGAACTGAACCGAGCGTCGGAATTACCTTTTGACAAAGCTCCAACAAATCGGGAAAGATTGCCGCTGACTGCGTTTCGTTACTCATGTTAGTCTACCTTGCTGCCAATCGGCCTTCATTAGATGTTGCGTCGCGGGATGGTTTTGTGCACTGCGATACGCTAGAGATTTCTGCGGCGGGCGTCAATGCGTGCGCAACATTAAAACATAACAATATCGCATGTTGGAATAATCTTGCGGGGCGGAGTTGCTGACATGACCGAGGCGCTGGCAACATTGACTGAACAATACGGGCTTCTTGCGATGGCCGCCGCCTTTGCGGTGATGCTGTTTGCAGGTTTCACCAAAGGGGCTGTGGGATTTGGCTTGCCGATGATTAGTATCAGTGGTATTGGCTCGGTTTTTCCTGCCGAAATCACTATTGCGTGCCTAATTTTGCCTGGATTGATCACCAACATATGGCAATCGCTTCGTGGGGGAATCGGCCCTGCGTGGAAGTCTACGAAAGTCTATTGGCGACTTAATATTGTGTTGCTAACTTCCATTTACATATTCGCACAACTGGTTGTTATTATTTCAGAAACTGCGTTATTTATAATATTGGGTGTGGGGATAACCCTGTTCGTCAGCTTGCAAATCATCGGCTGGGCACCACATATTCCCGCGCGACTTTCAAAAAAGGTTCAGCCGGCTGTCGGCTTGGTCGCCGGTTTTTTTGGAGGAATTTCCGGCGTCTGGGGACCACCAATATTGCTGTATCTGTTATCCCAGAAAGTCCCGAAAATCGAAATGGTTCGCGTACAGGGAATCTCGTTTTTAATCGGTGCCGTGGTGCTTACCGGCGCGCATTTGCAATCGGGATTGCTGAACGACCTCACCATTCCGCTGTCGCTATGGATGATTTTTCCTGCACTTGCCGGCATGGCGATTGGGTTCAAGGTACAGGATCGGTTGGATCAGGAAAAATTCCGTAAAATCACGCTGATTGTATTGGCCCTTGCCGCGTTAAACCTGCTGCGACGTGGGTTAATTGGTTAGCACCGCGCCCGAACGACGCTCGTCGCCGGATGCTTCGAACCCGTTTCGCGATTGCCTGACTGCATGAACACCACCAAAAAACATTGCTTGGCGGGGCCACGGATTCGCATCAGGAAACTCTGCTAGCAGAGCGTCGCGTCGTTGCTCAGTTCCAGCGTCCTCGAAATCAAGAATTTGAGGTGTGTCGTCGATATGCAAACGCGGTGCGTGAATAGCGGGTTCGAGCGCCTCGCCACCATCAATCAAGCCCAACGTCACCTGTGCCAAAGCCGAACGAATGCGGTTGGAACCACCAGAGCCCATCATAGTCAAACTGGTATTATCCCGCAGGGCCATCGGACACATCATCGACGCCAACCGAGTATCTTTGGCCCAAGAGTTCAACCCGTCAGGCACGAGATCATCCTCACCCAACATATTGTTGGCCATAATCCCCGTCCCAGGAACGATCAGCCCACAGCCTTCGCCATTTGACAATGTGAACGCGACGCCCATGCCGTTCTGATCAATCACAGAGATATGCGTCGTGCCGCGCGTGGCGGCCTGATGATCGGTTAACGTCTTACGGAGGCGATTAACCATCTTGGAGTCGAGCAGAATTTTCTCACCGTCGGCTGGGTGATGGTCAAGATCTGTTTCCTTGCGAATACGTGCCACCTCGTAGAAACAGCGCGCCAATTGACGATCGTCAGGATTTGGCGGTAACGCTTGCAGTGCCAAGGCGATTTGCACGCCGCCAAGGCTGGGCGCGGAATTCAAATACACCTCGATACCTTGGCGCGTTAACTGTAAAGGCTCGCGCCCCACTGGACGATAGGATTTTAGATCTGCGGCGGTAAGGTGACCGCCGCTCAGTGACAATAACGCTCGTGCAACTTCACCTTCTTGAAAAAAACGCGGGCCTTCCAATGCCATAACTTCGAGCGTGTCGGCCATCTGCGGGTTGTGCAAAACATCACCCTGCCCCAGCAACTTTCCTTCGGGTACGTAAAGCGCACGAGATCCTTCCGACGACATAAAAATCGCCTCAACGTAGCCCAGAACTTCTCCCTGAAACTCTGTAATTACTGTTCCTCTACGTGCCGCTTGCACGGCGGGTGCCACAAGTTCCGGCATCGGGATACGCCCAAATTCCGCATGCGCCTCGAAAAGTCCGGGGATCAGGCCCGGAGTCCCGATTGTGCCTGATCCGCAATGGAAAACCTGCGTGACTTGACCGAAATCCACCTCGATTTCGTTGATGTCCGTGTCCGCGAGACTGCGTTTATTCTTGGGAGTCTGGATGAATGCATCAAGGATTTGGACAGGTTTATTCGGCGGCGCGACCATCAAAAATCCACCCGCCAGCGGCGAGGCAAGAACAGGTTCACAAACGCAGGCCATCAATGCGCCGGCAATTGCACCGTCCACTGCCGTTCCGCCTGCGCGCAAAACTTCGGCGACGGTTTGCGTGGTCAACTGATGACCCGAGGCGACAGCAAATTTTTCCATGGTATTCCTAAACAAAAAGACGCCGCCTATGTCGAGGCGACGTCCCTATTTTGTCAAGTAGTGCTTATTGCGCTTTGATCGCTGCGGCCAGAACTTCGTCGTCGACGAAAGCCTCGTATTGGGTAAAGTTGTCGGCGAACATGTTAGCCAACTTAGCTGCCTGCACGTCATATTCGTCGCAATATTCCCACGTGCGGCGCGGGTCCAGCAGTACCTTTGCCACGCCTTTTACGGCCAC
>JAPYON010000191.1 GCA_029938175.1 Paracoccaceae bacterium
TATCGGTTTCGGCCTCAGCCATGTCATTCGAGTTTCGCGATTTCTGGTTTAATCGAGTCGACACGCCGGGCCACTCGGCTGTCTCAGAGGATACGTATCGCACACTAACCGCCGTTGATGCCGCTATTATGGTAATTGACGGTGCGAAGGGTGTGGAAAGCCAGACCCAAAAACTGTTCGAGGTCTGCCGCCTACGTGATCTTCCCATTGTGACGTTCTGTAACAAGATGGACCGTGAAAGTCGCGATATATTTGAGATCATTGACGAAATTCAGGAAAATCTGGCGATTGATGTGTGTCCTGCCTCGTGGCCGATCGGCATCGGGCGGGAATTCATTGGCACCTACGATATATTCAACGACCGCATTATCTTGATGGACCGTGCCGATCGGAATGTGAAGGCTGACAGCATCCAGATTGACGGGCTGAACGACCCCACAATTGAAAAGCATGTGCCTGCCGAGCTGCTTGCTACATTGCGCGAAGAAGTCGAAATGGTGCGTGAATTGCTGCCAAAGTTCGACCAACAAGAATTTCTGGATGGCACTATGACGCCGATATGGTTCGGCTCGGCCATCAACTCGTTCGGTGTGCAAGAACTGATGGACGGCATTGCGACATACGGGCCACCGCCGCAGGTGCGCCCGGGCACGCCGCGCGAAGTCGACCCATCCGAAACGAAGGTTTCTGGTTTTGTCTTTAAGGTTCAGGCGAATATGGACCCAAAGCACCGCGACCGGATTGCATTCGTGCGCTTGTGTTCCGGCCACTTCATGCGCGGGATGAAGTTGAAACATGTGCGTTCCGGCAAGCAGATGGCGATCTCCAACCCGATGATGTTCCTAGCAAATGACCGCGCGGTAACCGAAGACGCATGGGCAGGCGACATCATCGGCATCCCCAACCACGGCCAGTTGCGCATCGGTGACAGCCTGACCGAGGGCGAGATTATCCGTTTTACCGGCATCCCGTCGTTTGCGCCGGAACTGTTGCAAAACGTTCGCGCTGGTGACCCGCTGAAGGCGAAACATCTGGAAAAAGCACTGAACCAGTTTGCCGAGGAAGGGGCCGCGAAACTGTTCAAACCCTCCATTGGTTCCGGTTTCATCGTCGGCGTGGTCGGGCCCTTGCAGTTCGAGGTTCTGGCCTCGCGAATAGAAATCGAATACGGCCTGCCCGTGCGGTTTGAGCCAACACAGTTCACGTCGGCACGTTGGGTCTCGGGATCCCGCGATGCGGTAGAGTCTTTCATGAAAGCCAACATGGGCCACATGGCCGAGGACCACGACGGCGATCCCGTCTACCTGACCCGCCTTCAATGGGACATTGATAGGGTGGAACGGGATTATCCGGATGTGACGTTGACGGCGACCAAGGAAATGCAGATTTAGGGAGTGGCGGGTGAATCACCCACCTTTTACCCCAACAACTCGTGACATAGTTCCAACGCATCCACCAACACATCAACCTCTTCAACCGTGTTATACATCCCGAAAGAAGCGCGAACGGTTGCCGCAACACCCAAATGGTGCATCAAGGGTTGAGCACAATGGTGCCCAGCTCTGATCGCGACGCCTTTGCGGTCCACAATGGTAGAAATATCATGCGCGTGCGCGGCGCCGCTCATGGTTAGCGAGAAGATCGCGCCCTTACTCGGTGCGTTGCCCTGAATGTTGATGTAGTTCAGCCCGCGCAGACGCTCGTTTGCGTAGGTGAACAATGCCGCCTCGTGGGCCGCGATGTTCTCCATGCCGATGTCCATCATATATTCCAGCGCCACGCCCATGC
>JAPYON010000192.1 GCA_029938175.1 Paracoccaceae bacterium
GGCTTAGACAGTTCTGGGAATTTGTCCTTTATATTCCTTTTGATAAAGTAATAGGCGTAGTTATTTTTGACCCCTGTTCCATCCCACCGCACTTTCGTGACGGTTAAAGGTAAGCTGTTTTGGATCTTGTCCGGCGTATCCTTCGTAAACGTGTATGTATCGTTATCAAAAAGTGCCTGCTTTAGGCTTGGAAGTTCTGGGGCAACTGGGATTTGTGCTGCTATGTTTTTGCCGCTAGGGTCGTTAACACACACGGTGTTCTCAAATATTTTTAAATAGCCTTTGAACTTATCTCCTGCTGCAACTGAAAATTGACCACGAGCAATGGCTTTGAAACTTAGATCACGGGTAGTAACGCCTGAAATGGCATGAGGACCGTCGGCCCATAAATATTTAGTGTAGAGCGTACGACCATGTCCATCGCCACCTATTTCATTACCTGAACTATCAGGCCCGAATGGGGTTCGTAAACACCCATACTTGTTCCCGGTAGCTTGACACGTTCCAAAAGTAACCGCGCTTTGACACTCATAATATATTTTTAGGTTAGGCCCAACTGACACTCCAGCTGTCGGGTTTACATTTTTCCATCCGTAATATACGTCTGGTTCGCTAAATAGATTACTGCGACAATGTGCATACATCATCCAATAACGGGTCGGGTCCGGTAGTCGATCTGCAATATCGTGAACTCCCCGGTATCTACTAATAAACTCGCCTTTTCTTGTAAATAATTGGGTGTCAGGGTCAGTTCTTAGTGCACAATTAACATTTTGAAGTTTAGGGTTCCCATTTTGGACATGAGAACCATTCGAGACAGGTAATGTTGGCACATCTTTTTCTAAGTGGTTATATATGTCTTCTATATTTTCAACTATTTTTGTTGTAATGTAGAATGGTTGATCGCCGTCGGCACGAAATCCATCCTGCGCTTGCTTTGTCTTCCATTTCTCTATAAGAAACGCAAGGTTTGTTACTTTATTTGAAACATATGTGGGAAATGAACGCCAAAAACCACTGGATCCAGGACCTTTAGCTATTTTGATATCTTTGTCTAACTGCTGACTAAATTCAAAAGACGCATCTATTACGTTTTGAATGTGCGCGTCATTTGTTGTTATTTGATTGGGAGTCGGAGGGTCGGACGACATCGTACTTGACGGATGATAAGCATTAATAGCTGTAGCCACGTGAGTGGCGTTCTGTCCGAGTAGTGTTAAATGAAGAGTTAGCGTGTCTTGATCGATATAACCTTCAATCTCGGTAACCGCGTGGTTAATTGATTCTTTGATCTCTGCTGTTGAGTTAGTAAGGTCTTCTGCTAGCTTTGCGGGTGTTAATTTTGCATCTTGTGGAGGAAATATACTGTCCATTGCTTGGCCTGCTGCCCACCCGCCTACGCCTTTGACGGCGCCTTCCATTAGCAGTGTGGACACATCAGCAGCTCGCACTTGTCCACTGAGAGGAAAAAACAACAACATAAAAATAAGGGTGAACGGTATTTTTCTTGTTATCATCAACATATCCCCTAGCAACCTTTAAGAAAATGTACAAAACTTTCTATCACATTACCACAAGTTGTATCTTGTATCTTGTCAGTTAAAGCTATCGATCTAGGTACGCGATCATGGACAAAAGTTGTCATGGAGGCGTCTTAATGGCTAAATTAATACTAATTATTTTGGTTTTAACCGGTTGTTCAGTCAATAATCTCCCCTTTGTTGTTGGAGGAGATAAAGATCAACACGGCTGTATAGCCTCGGCAGGGTATCAAT
>JAPYON010000056.1 GCA_029938175.1 Paracoccaceae bacterium
TGTCAGCACCGATTGGTCTCGATGACCGGACAAAGGCAAAAATGCAGGGTTATGAAGGGGATGCGTGCGGCGAATGCGGAAACTATACGCTGGTTCGCAACGGAACTTGCATGAAATGTAACACCTGCGGGGGAACCTCGGGATGTAGCTAATAAGACAGGAGGAAGCATATCGCACGCGGTATGCTTCCGGCGTTCAGACAGCAGGCATCTAACCGAGCGGTGTAACTAAATGTCTGAAACGTTAGACTGGGGGTGGTTTTTCCACCCCCAGTTTTCTAAATGCCGCGGGTCAAGGCAGCGACGCCAGTCCGCGCCAAGTCTATAAGGCCCAATGGGCGCATCAGTTCGACAAAGGCGTCGATCTTTTCAGATGTTCCGGTAATTTCGAACACAAAGCTTTCCAGCGTCGTGTCCACCACATTGGCGCGAAAAATATCGGCCAGACGCATAGCTTCGACACGTTTTTCGTCTTTGCCCGTTACTTTCAGCATAGCGAGTTCGCGTTCGACGGATGGGCCTTCGACCGTCAGGTCATGCACGCTGTGGATTGGCACCATTCGGTCAAGCTGGGCTTTGATCTGTTCAATAACCGCAGGTGTTCCGGTGGTTACGATGGTGATACGGGACAGATGTCCCTTGTGGTCGGTTTCGGCCACCGTCAAGCTGTCGATATTATAACCACGGCCGGAAAATAGGCCAATGACACGGGCTAGAACGCCGGACTCGTTATCAACGATGACTGTCAGGGTGTGGGTTTCGATTTCGTCCCCTAAAGGATTTTTCAGATCATAAGCGCTTTTTCTAGAAGCACCTTTTTTCAAAGCAAGAGCGTTCATTTTGTGTTCCTTTGTTTTATCTTAGTGTCCGCAATCTGCGGGGAAATGTCTATGGTTAACCGAAGATGCGCAACTCTAGAGGTGGCGATAGGATCACGCTGCCGTCGTGTGCATGTCAAAGGCGATATCTTCGAAGTGTAGAGGTAGAACGTTGGGCAGGCGCAACCAGGCCGTCAAGCTGTCGCATTGATTGCGGATACCTGCTTTTGCGCCTTCAAGCGGTTCGATTTCAGCAAAAGCGGGCTTGCCCTCGGTGCGGGCGCGTTTGCCGTGGTCCAGCATCGAAAGTGCTATGTCGCGCGGGTCACGGTAACAGGCTTGGCCGTTCTGGATTATTCGCACAATCGCCGGGTCGGGGCCGGTATGGGTCTTGATGACGATAGGACGCCCGATTGTTTGCGCCACCTGCCAAAGCTCACCAGCTTGGTCATGGCTGAAATGTGAGCCGAAGTTCAGTTTTTTGTTTGGGCCGATCAGATTTTCGGGCAGGCGGCGTTGTTCAGAACCCGCCTGCGCCAACGCTTCGGCGACCAAATGGAAGGCTAGAATTGTGCTGCACTTCGTCATTATGTAAATGAAATAAATAAGAAATTTCATGGCGTTCTTCGATGTTTTTAAACTAACGCGCCGCCTTTGCCTTTGATGGCATCCTCGGTTTTGGCGTCGCCCATCAGCATTTCGTTATGGGCCGCCCCGCTGGGAATCATCGGGAAGCAGTTCTCGTGTTTCTCGATCAGACAATCGAATATGACGGGTCCGTCATATTCCAGCATTTCGATGATCGCATCGTCGAGCTTGGCGGGGTCCGAGCAGCGGATGCCTTTGGCCCCAAACGCCTCGGCCAGTTTAACAAAGTCGGGCAGGGATTCGGACCAACTGTGCGAGTAGCGCGAGCCATGCAGCAGTTCCTGCCATTGTCGCACCATGCCTAGACGTTCGTTATTCAGGATGAATTGCTTGGTTCGCAAGTTGTACTGCGTCGCCGTGCCCATTTCCTGCATGTTCATCAACCAGCTTGCATCGCCCGCGACGTTGATAACCAACGCGTCTGGGTAGGCAATTTGCACGCCCATGGAGGCCGGTGTGCCGTAGCCCATCGTCCCAAGGCCACCCGAAGTCATGAATCGGCGCGGGTCTTCGAACGTCAGATATTGAGCAGCCCACATCTGATGTTGGCCTACTTCTGTCGCGATGTAGCGGTCGTAATCTTTGGTCAATGCTTCCAGACGTTCCAGCGCATATTGCGGTTTGATGATGGTGTCGGAGTTGGTGTATTTCAGACAATCAACAGCCTTCCATTTATCGATTTGTGCCTTCCATTTGCCGATGCCAGAAGCGTTGGTTTTGCGACCCCGCGCCTTCCAGACCTTTAGGATATCCTCTAGAACATGGCCAACGTCACCGATGATTGGTGTGTCCACACGAATGATTTTGTTGACCGAGGAGGGGTCGATGTCGATATGCACCTTATAGCTGTTGGGGCTGAACGCATTAGTACGGCCCGTGATCCTGTCATCGAAACGGGCGCCAACGCATAGCATGAAATCACAGTCGTGCATCGCCATATTGGCCTCGTAAGTGCCGTGCATTCCCAGCATGCCAAGCCAGTTCTTGCCGGACGCTGGGTATGCGCCAAGGCCAAGAAGTGTCGAGGTGATCGGAATACCCGCCGTGTCAGACAGCTCGCGCAGCAGTTGGCTGGCACCAACACCGGAGTTGATAACGCCACCGCCGGAATAGATGATCGGGCGTTTGGCTTTTTCCAACATCTCGACGGCTTTGGTGATGGCGTCGATGTCACCTTTCACGCGCGGTTGATAGTGCGAAATTTTAGCTTTCTGTTTACTTGTATAGGTGCCCGTAGCGAACTGAACGTCCTTGGGGATGTCCACAAGAACAGGGCCGGGTCGGCCGGCTGTGGCAACGTGGAATGCCTGATGGATTGTCTCTGCCAGAATCTCGGTGTCTTTAACCAACCAGTTATGCTTGGTGCAGGGGCGCGTGATGCCAAGGGTGTCCGCCTCTTGAAACGCATCGTTGCCGATCATGAATGTGGGTACCTGTCCGGTCAAAACGATCATCGGGATCGAGTCGAGCAGTGCATCGGTCATGCCTGTCACTGCATTCGTCGCGCCGGGGCCAGAGGTCACCAGAACAACACCGGGTTTTCCGGTCGAGCGGGCATAGCCTTCGGCGGCATGGGTGGCGGCCTGTTCATGCCGCACGATGATGTGGCGAATTTCGTTTTGCTGGAAAATCTCGTCATAAATCGGAAGGACAGCGCCGCCGGGGTAACCAAAGACGATTTCCACGCCCTGATCCTTCAAGGCTTGAACTACTATCTGGGCACCGGTCATTTGACGGGTCATTGCGTCTACTCCATTTATATTCGGGGTTACCCCCGTTCTAGCATCACGTGGCGCAGGGGCCACAAAAAACCCCCTGGCTGAGGGGGGGCGCACGCTGTCTCTTGAGGGGTGTTCGGCACCGCTTTTTGCGAGAATGCAGGTATTTTGCGAAATTACAATTTATTCGCGCGTGCAGCAATTTTTAGTATTCCGATTAAGGAAGGTCAACAGTGTATTTTAAGTATTATTACGATAGTATGCTATATTTCGATATAAAGTTATAAGAATACACCTTCTTACGCACTAATCGAAAAGTACAACTTGCGCAGACAAGGGAATTAGGGTGGATTACCTTTTACTCTAAGGACTTGCGACTCACAGCGGAAATTCGAAGTATCGCGTAATTATACGTATTGGCTCGAATTTATTACCAATCATCAAAAAAACCGTTGCATAACAGCCGTGGGCTAGTAGGTTATAAGTGTTTTCGATACCTTCGCAAAAATGCGAGGGACAAAAACTGGGAGGTTACTAATGGATCGTCGTTCTTTTTTAAAAAATTCCGCACTTGGCGGTGCATCGGTTGCAGCAGCATCTACACTTGCTGCTCCGGCATATGCACAGGGTAAGCGCACGTTGACTATGGTTACATCTTGGCCACACGGCTTCGCTGTTCTTGATGACGCTGCTGTTCACTTCGCTGAAACTGTAACTGCGATGTCAGACGGTGCGCTGACAATCGACAAAAAAGCTCCGGGTGAGCTGGTTGGTGCACTTGAGGTGTTTGACGCTGTGACTTCGGGTCAGGCTGATATTTACCACTCCGCTGACTATTACTACTTGGGTCAGCACCCTGGCTTTGCTTACTTTACGGCCGTACCTTTCGGCGGCACAGCGCAAGAGCTGACAAACTGGTACAACCATGATGGCGGTAAAGAACTTCACGATGAGTTGGGTCAGATATTTGGCCTGAAATCATTCTTGGCAGGTAACTCCGGTTCGCAGTCCGGTGGTTGGTTCCGTTCGGAAATAAACTCCGCTGAAGACTTCAATGGCCTGAAATTCCGTATGCCGGGTCTTGGCGGTAAAGCACTTGGTAAACTGGGCGCATCTGTTCAGAACATTCCAGGCGGCGAGCTTTATCAAGCGCTATCGTCCGGTGCTTTGGACGGCCTTGAGTGGGTTGGTCCTTGGGCTGACGAACGCGCTGGTTTCCAAGAAGTTGCTAAAGTGTACTACACAGCTGGTTTCCACGAGCCAGGTTCGGGTCTTTCACTTGGTGTAAACCGCGGCGTGTTTGAAGAGCTGTCCGTAGCACACCAGACAATCATCGAGCAGGCTTCGTTGGCTACAACCAATCACAACCTGTCTTTGACATTGGCCAACAACGGTGCAGCTCTTGCACGTCTTCAGGCGCAGGGTGTTCAGACACTTCAGTTCAGTGATGATGTTTGGGATGCATTCGGTGCAGCCTCTGCAGAAGTTATGGATGAATTCATGGATGACGAGTTGTTCGCACGTATTCGTGCAAGCTTCGAGAAATCGATGGCTTCTTCCTCTGCATGGATTTCGCAGTCGGATGGTGAGTATGTTCGCCAGCGTTCTCGCGTTCTTGCGAACCGATAAGCCTTAGCGCTTAATCCAAAATACAAAAACCTCCTCCCCTTTATTGGGGAGGGGGATTTTGACGGGACGTAGGGTGATATCTACGGACGTCCAGCTAGGAACTTCTGCACTATGGATTTCATTATTTGGGTAGTCACAAATATCGGTATAGGATTTGTGAACCTGTTCTACGTAATTTTTCATCCATCAGCGTGGCTGAACTGGTCCGATAAACTGGTGATGATGCATTTCATCTATTATGGTGCTTCAAAAGAGCTGTTCTTCGTAATTTTTGATATCTTTGTGATTATTAGCGTCGTCGGCGCTTTCTACCGTAAGTTTCTATGGGCACTCGTCCGCGGATTCGAGGCATTTGCCAACACAGTTGGCCGCTTCTTCGCTTGGGCATCGTTGTTCATGGTAATGCAGCAAATCATGATTGTTTTTCTGCAACGTATTTTCAAAGTTTCCGAGATAGGGATCAGCCCGTTCGGGTTTGCATTCACGCGCGATCTAAGCTGGTATGGCGAAGAACTGAAGTTTTATAACGCCATGATCGTATGCCTATGTGCTTCATATACATTTGTGCAAGGCGGCCATGTGCGCGTTGACCTGTTTTATGCAGGGATGCGCCACCGTGCCAAGAAAATCGCTGATATGATCGGCTCGTTGTTCTTCATAATTCCGTTCATGACCATCATCTGGATGTTCGGCTGGTTCTTTATGTGGCGCCATCTGGTAACGCCCAAAGTATCGGTAGCGGACTCGCTTACACGGCTAGAGGCAAAGTCTCGCCTGTTGAAATGGAACGTCGAGACGATCGGCTTTTCACCAAATGGATTTGACGGATACTTCCTGTTCAAGATTTTGCTAATCAGTTTTGCAGGTATGATGTTTATTCAAGGTCTGACGTTCTTTTGGCGGTCGATGCTGGAATTCATAGAGGGCGAAAGCAGCGCCGATAAGTATCTTCAAAAAGACCACTTAAACGACGACACGGCCGAAGTTGTCGCTACGAATTCATTAAAGGTAGGATGATATAATGTTTTTCGGACTAGATGGCGTCGAATTAGGCCTTATTATTGTGTTCGTCTGCCTTTTTGGCGGAATTATGTCGGGCTTCCCGGTTGCCTTTGCGATCGGTGGTGCAGCGACGATTTCCTTTGGTATTCTGGCAATGCTCGACAGCTCGGGCTTCTTGTTCAAAGAGGTTATGGACACGTCGAGTGATGCTTATGCGAACCTGCTGAACTCGGGTGTTGATCGCAAGGCGATCTCAATATTCAAGTATCCCGATCTTCCCGTAACGATGGAGCCATTGCTGATTGGTGGTTGGGAAACCGCCATGAACCGTAATATTTCGTTCATCGCGAACCGCATGAACGAACGTGTGATTGCCGGACAGTCCATCGAGACTCTGCTGGCTGTGGCGATGTTTGTGCTTATGGGAATCATGCTGGAACGTTCCAAAATCGCCGAGGATTTGCTGACAACCATGGGCCGCGTATTTGGCCCGCTTCCGGGCGGTCTGGCTGTTTCGGTTGTTGTGGTTGGCGCATTCCTTGCGGCTTCGACGGGCATCGTGGGCGCAACCGTTGTGACCATGGGACTGCTGACGTTGCCGACCATGCTGAGGCATAATTATTCGCCGGAACTGGCGACGGGGGTTATTGCTGCATCCGGAACACTGGGGCAAATCATTCCGCCGTCCATTGTAATCGTTCTACTGGGCACGCTTGCGGGCGACATCTATTCCGCCGCACAGGAAGGCCGCGCGATCGAGGCTGGTTGTACCGACGCGTTGACCTATCTGGGGCAGGCCGCGGTTCTTTCCGTGGGCACTTTGTTCAAGGCAGCCTTGTTGCCGGGCATTATGTTGGCGTTTCTGTATGCGGCTTATGCGTTCGGATATGCATTGCTAAACCCGTCGAAAGCCCCCCCCATTCACGTCGAGGCATCGACTGGACCAACAACGACGCGCAACCATAAACTGTTGTGGTTGATGGGTGTTCCTGTTGGCGTGATCCTGTTTGCAATTGCTGCGTCCTTGTTCAACGTGGCCGGCAGTCAAAACACCTATGTGTCTTCGGTTGCCGAGCAAGGTAGACAAGCTGAACTGCGTACAAACGTAGGCGAACAGTGCCAGGCTTCGATGATCGAACTTCACGGTCAGGAAGTATGGGCCCGCTCGATTAGCTTGCAGGCGGAAATCGAAGCTGCGGGTGGGGGTCTTTCACAAGAAGAACGTCGTCGCACACCTGAGCAGATTGAAGAAGTTCGTGCCGAGATGGTCGCCAATGCCGCGCCCGTCGGTACAGGTCTGATCCAGATTATGGTGATATTCGGGTTGATGTTGACTACGGCATACGGTGTTGCCCCGCGTGAGGATAAACGCCCACTTTATATTGGTGGAGTGGGTATTTCGATGGCGCTATTGGCCGATATTTTGATACTTGGACCGCAGTCATCTCCTGGCATGGTGTTTCTGGTACAAGCTATCCCGTTCGCAGTCGCGTTCGTTGGCCTGAAGGTTGCTGCGAAACGGCTGGCATCGAATGATGTGTTGCGCGTCGTGTTCCCGCCGCTGGTGTTAATTCTTGCGGTGCTGGGCTCGATTCTTGGTGGTATTACCAACCCCACGCCTGCCGCGGCGCTGGGTGCCGGTGGCGCAATCATGTTGGCGGCGTTCCGTAAAATGAAGGACCAAGGCGGAAGCGGCAAGATTATTTTGGTAACGAGCTTTGCAATGGTTCTGTTGCTGTTGGTCGGGATAAACTTCGACCTGCGGGCAAATATCTCGAACATAGGGTTTGAAAACTGGGTAGCCATTCTGTTGGGGCTAGTCTTCTATCATATCTCGATGGGCGGATTGCTGTTCGCGTGCTGGACGTTGTGGAAAACGTCAGTGCTTACACCCGTGGTGCGAGAAACGGCAAAGGTCACGTCGATGGTGTTCGCCATTCTGATCGGCTCGCAAATGCTGAACTTGGTTATCATCTCGTTTGGTGGAGAACATTACATCCAGGCGTTTTTGCGCAGTTTTGAACGCGAGTGGGTTGTATTTCTGATCGTGATGGCAGTGCTGTTCTTCCTTGGCTTCGTACTCGACTTCCTCGAAATCATCTATATCGTTATCCCCATCGTAGGACCTGTGATTTACGGCGGCACGATGGATCCGAAATGGGTAACGATCATGATTGCGGTGAACTTGCAGACCAGCTTCTTGACGCCGCCCTTCGGTTTCGCGCTGTTCTATCTGCGCGGGGTTGCACCTGCCAGCGTGACGACCGCACACATATATCGTGGAGTTATCCCGTTTGTGCTTATTCAGGTGGCAGGACTGCTGTTGTTGTGGTTCTTCCCAAGCGTGGTTACGATCATACCGAACCTACTGAGCTAATCAGCGGTTGACCTAAAACAAAAAAACGCCTCGATTATTTTCGGGGCGTTTTTATGCTCAAAGTTGTGGGGGAAGGTGGATCGCGGCGACTTGCTCGGCCACCGGGTAGTTACCCAGTGGGTTGTCGGAAACATCGGCCATTATCGTATCGCTCAACGGGGTCCATGCACCGCCTTTAAAAACTTCGAGTGGCCTGTAATTGGCCTTGTAGCTCATCTTCTGGCTGCCCGGCACCCAGTATCCCAGATACACGTAAGGCAGACCTTCCTGACGGGCCATACTAATGTGGTCCAGAATTATGAACGCCCCGATACTGCGGTTCTTTAACGAAGGGTTAAAGAATGAATAGACCATCGACAGCCCATCGTTCAGCACATCTGTCAGACATGCAGCAACAAGGATCTGTGTCCCTTCGTCGCCCTCCTCGTAATACTCGATAACACGGCTTTGGACGGGGGTTTCCTCGATCAGGGCGGCAAATTCAGACATATTCATGCCGGCCATTCCGCCATTTGGGTGGCGCTGATCAAGATATTTTCCGAACAGTTCGAAGTGGTCCTCGGTCGCCCACGGGGCTTTGACATCTCGCGTTAGAGCACTGTTGCGCTTCAGAATACGGCGTTGGCTGCGTGAAGGCTCAAATTCTGCCGATATCACGCGCGCCGACATGCAGGCCGAACATCCGGGGCACGTCGGGCGATATAATACGTTTTGAGATCGCCGAAAACCTTGCTGGGAAAGACTGTCATTCAGGGATTTCGAATCGTCACCATAAAGGGCAGTAAATAACTTTCTCTCAACGTTACCGTCAAGATACGGGCAAGGTTGTGGGGCCGTCACATAAAACTGGGGCGCGGTGGGGAGCGTGTGGCGCATAAACGAAAATACTTTGCTAGGGTTAGGGAACCATAGCAAAGCATTGGTAGCTTGAGCAATCGTTAATTTTAGTGGCGGTAGGGTGCAGCGGCACTTACGCCAGCGGAACGCGCAGCTTCAGCGAGGGTGAAGCCCGTTGGGCCTTTCGCCTCGATCAGGGAAAGCGTAGCCTCTACCAAGGCCTGCTTAAGGTTGCCGTGATAGTAACCTTTGCGTTCTGGTGACTGCTTGTTCATATTCTACACATAGCGTTGATACTGCAAAGGAATAAGGAGACCGAGTACCTCGGCCTGCTTATTTCGAATCTCCATCGAGGATTTTTTCAACGTTGATGTTAGTTGTTTGATAAATTTCGTTGATCCAGTTACCATAAAGAAGATGTGCATGGCTGCGCCAGCGGTTTTCCGGATCCAGCGATGGGTCGTCTGCCGGATAATAGTTTTTAGGCACATTGATTGCGGCACCTTTGGCCACGTCGCGGTCGTATTCTTCTTTCAAGGTGTTCCGGTCGTATTCGAGGTGGTTAAAGATATAAAGCGCGCGGTTCGCCTTGTCTTCAATCAAGCAGGGACCAACCTCGTCAGAGTGCATAAGTATATCGAGGCCCTTATGCTTTTCAGTGTCTTCAACCCGCACTTCAGTCCAGCGACTGACTGGCACAACGAAATCATCCGAAAAACCGCGCAAATACGGCGACACAGGTGCAAGGTTCTTGTGTCGGAAGCAGCCAAAGGCCTTCTGGTCGATCAGGTGCTTCGGAACGCCATGGAGGTGGTAAATCATAGCCATGCCGCCCCAGCACACGCCGAGCGTGGACAGGACGTTGGTTTTGGTCCACTCGAACACCTCTTTCATCTCTTCCCAGTAGGAAACTTCCTCGAAC
>JAPYON010000193.1 GCA_029938175.1 Paracoccaceae bacterium
GTACAGCATCACTGCGAGGCGAATGATCTCGGGCGACGTTTTGAAATATCGGAAAGGGTTAGGTTTTGTCATTTGTCGACGCTAAGTGAACCACCTGCCCTCTTCAACTAAGTTTTGTCTGACAGTGCCCGGATATTGCTATCGATCTAAGAAACTGCAAAACTGCTCCAAATTATCCGGAGAATTAATTAATGATAACTGATTGTTGCGGATGGTCTGCGTTAGCTGGCGAGACTCGACAGCTTTCCGAATTGCGCCAATTGCAAGTCGCCGATATTGCAATAGTCGGGGCTGGTTTCACAGGTCTTGCGGCAGCACGGCGCTATGCCGAGCTTAGGCCTGAGTCTCGCGTTTTGTTGATCGATGCAAAGAGCATTGGGCAAGGTGCGAGCGCACGTAATTCCGGCTTTGCTGTTGCCAATGAAAGCCCTGGGCATTCACAATTGCAGACGGCACAAGGTCTGGCCAGTTACCAAACAATGAACCGGCTGGATCATGCTGGTGTATCAGAACTCCGCCGATTGATTGAAGCCCACGACCTCCCGTGTCAGTGGGAAGATACTGGCTCGATCCATGCTGCCCACGACCCTAGGAATTTTGACAAACTACACCACCACGTCGCCACATTTCAAAAGATGGGTGTCGATGCACGACTGTTGGAAGCGGACTCATTACGGGACCGCCTTGGAACCGGATTTTACAAGCTGGGTGTGGAATCCCGCGGTGGCGCACTTTTGCAACCAGCCATGCTGGTTAAGGGACTACTGGAAAACCTGCCGCCCAATGTCGAATGCTTTGAGAACACGCCCGTCCAATGCGTTGACCGCACCAACAATGGATGGACCTTGTCGCTGCCAAACGGCTCAGTCCAGGCCGATCAGGTGATCGTAGCGGTAAATGCGTTTTTTCCTCGACTCGGCTTCAAGTCGATGCGTGTCTTTCCGTTGGCGCTGACTGCCAGCCTAACGCGTCCTTTGACAGCGCAGGAGGAATCGGAAATCAACCACGCTCCATCGTGGGGCATCCTGTCACCGCAAAGCCTTGGTGCAACTATGCGGCTGACAAAGGATCGGCGCATTCTGATCCGCAATACCGGCGAGTACCGGCCATCAGGAATTTCACCTGCATTGCTTGCCGAGCGGAAGAAACAACATGTTGCCGGGTTAAAAAGGCGCTTCAAGTTCATTGACGAAAGTGCGATCGCGTATTCTTGGAGTGGTACAATCTGCATCAGTCGCAATTCCAAGCCTGTCTTTGAAGAGTCTGCGCCGGGGCTATTCCTATGTGGAGGCTACAATGCGTCGGGTGTTTCACGAGGTACGATAATGGGGCGACTGGTCAGTGATCTGGCACTTGGTAAACCTTCATCTTTACTGAACGATGCGCTGTCACTGAAAAAGCCAAACCTGATCCCCCCGCGCCCATTCTTTGATCTTATGGCAAAAGGTAAACTACATTTCGAGCGATCAGCGGCACTTACCGAGCGCTGATGGGTACCGCAATTGAGGTTGGAGATTGTCCGGTCTTGGGATATTCAGTCACCGTCAGGAGCCTGCAACGAACGACCGCTCCCCGCCCACAGTTGCCGCGACCAATCCAGATTCAAAGGTCCCTATGGGCTCAGAGGGCACTGTCAGACAAAACTTAGTTGAAGAGGGCAGGTGGTTCACTTAGCGTCGCTGGATGACAAAACCTAACCCTTTCCGATATTTCAAAACGTCGCCAGAGATCATTCGCCTCGCAGTGATGCTGTACGT
>JAPYON010000057.1 GCA_029938175.1 Paracoccaceae bacterium
ACATTATATGTTGTCAGGGCCGTTGATGGCTTTGCATGTAATTTCGCGATTGATACGACGGATCATGCCGGACAGGGCTTTGCCTGCACCGATCTCCCAGATTTCGGTTACGCCATGTGTATCCATGAACTGAACGCTTTCACGCCAGCGGACAGAACCCGTGACCTGCGTCACCAGATGAGCGCGTAATTCGTCAGGGTCTGAGCAGGCTTCGGCCGTGACGTTAACGACAACAGGAGCACTTGGTGCGTTGAAGGTTACATCGTCCAGGGCGGCTTCCATGACGCGGGCGGCAGGTTCCATCAACGAACAATGGAAAGGGGCGCTTACCGGAAGAATAACAGCACGTTTGGCGCCTGCTTCCTTGGCCAGAACACATGCACGTTCAACCGCTGCTTTATGGCCGGACACCACGACTTGCCCGGGGTCGTTATCGTTCGCTGCCTGACAAACCTCGCCCTGCGCTGCCGCTTCGGCCACGGCCTGTGCACCAGAAAAATCCAGCCCTAGCAACGCCGCCATTGCACCAACGCCAATCGGAACCGCTGCTTGCATCGCTTTGCCGCGTGTTTTCAACAGTCGCGCCGTGTCGGCCAGCGACAAAACCCCTGCCGCACAAAGCGCCGAGTATTCGCCGAGAGAATGGCCCGCTACATAAGCAGCATCCGTGATCTGCACGCCCTCGGCATTCAGCGCCGCCATCGCAGCCAATGATGTCGCCATCAACGCAGGCTGGGCGTTTTCAGTCAGGGTCAGTTCGGCGATGTCGCCTTCCCAGATAAGGGTGGACAGGTTCTGGACCAAGGCCTCGTCCACCTCCTGAAATACCGCCTTGGCCGCTGGATATGCGTCGGCGAAGGCCTTGCCCATCCCGATAGATTGCGCCCCTTGGCCGGGAAATGCGAATGCTCGGCTCATGAACTGGCCCTCTCGATTGCTTATCACTACTTCGCGTCTATCCTGACATAGGAAAGCATTCAAGGACACCTCTTGCATTTCCGCCTGACGGGCGTATAAGGCGCCATTCCTCCGAGAACCATTCACACGTGGCCTCTCGTATGCGGGCCGGAGGGGCTAAAGTCCGCATTTTGAAGCACGCGAAATATAGGTGACTAATATGGCGCTCTACGAGCACGTATTTATTACGCGTCAGGACTTGTCCAACGCGCAAGCTGAAGGTCTCATCGAGCACTTCGGCGCTATCCTTTCCGACAACGGCGGCAAAGTTGTTGATACGGAATACTGGGGCCTTAAAACTATGGCCTACAAAGTTAACAAAAACCGCAAGGGCCACTACGCCTTCGTCAAATCCGACGCGCCAACCGAGGCCGTTCAGGAGATGGAACGCCTAATGCGTTTGCACGAAGATGTGATGCGCGTCATGACTATCAAAGTCAACGCACACGAAGAAGGCCCTTCGGCAGTAGTTATCGCCAAAAACAGCCGCGACGAGCGTCCACGCCGTCCGCGCCGCGATTAAGAAAGGATCATAACCAATGGCAAATAAACCATTTTTCCGCCGTCGAAAGACATGTCCTTTCTCGGGCGATAATGCACCGAAAATAGACTATAAAGACGTTAAACTGCTTCAGCGCTATATCTCTGAACGTGGCAAAATCGTTCCATCCCGTATCACCGCAGTGTCGGCGAAAAAGCAGCGTGAACTGGCCCGTGCCATCAAACGCGCCCGCTTCCTCGCGCTTCTGCCATACGCCGTTAAGTAAGGAGATAAACCATGCAAGTAGTTCTTCTTGAACGCGTGGCAAAACTAGGCCAAATGGGTGACGTTGTTTCCGTTAAAAACGGTTTTGCACGTAACTTCTTGATGCCACAGGGCAAGGCGCTTCGTGCGACGAAAGCCAATCTGGCAGCATTTGAAGCACAGCGTGTGCAGCTTGAAGCCACCAACCTCGAGTCCAAAGGCGAAGCCGAAGCATTGGCTGCAAAACTGGACGGCCAGATATTTATCGTGATTCGCTCCGCGTCAGACTCCGGTTCGCTTTATGGTTCCGTAACGGGCCGTGATGCTTCCGAAGCAGCCATCGAAGACGGCTTCACAATCGATAAAAAACAGATTGTTCTGGCCAGACCTGTCAAAGACTTGGGTCTGCACGACATGACTGTTGTTCTTCACCCTGAAGTTTCCGCGACAATCACTGTTAACGTTGCGCGCTCTACTGAAGAGGCCGAGCTTCAAGCATCTGGAAAATCCATCGTGGATCTTGCTGCCGAGGCAGAAGCAGAGGCAGAATTCGAGATCTCTGAACTGTTCGACGATATCGGCGCAGCTGCGTCTGAAGATGACGAACTGGTCAAATCTGACGAAGCCTCTGCGGACGAAGCCGAGGAAGATCAGACGGAAACCTAAGCGCCAGACTGACTTGAAAAACATTTGGGCCGTGTGCAGGATTGTGCACGGCCTTTTTATTTGGGACGAGGACAAAATACATGTTGAAATCACGACTGGCAGCATACGGAATTCTGGGATTCTCGCTTTCCATCATTAGTTATTATCTGCTGGATAACCGCATATATCATCTGACTTTCTCAGAAGACGAAGCCACGCGTGAATTCTGGCATCGGGTTACCGAAATGGGCAACCCCATCTGGACTTTGGTGCTGCTGGTGATTGTGTGGACTTCTGGCATGGTGATGTCGCGTGTCCAGCCTGACAAACCGTATTGGAATCTTCTACCGCACCAGAGCGTTTATGTATTTGCTGCTGTTGCCGTTCCTGCCGTATTTACTGTGATCGTGAAAGGTATCGTTGGCCGCGCACGTCCATATTTGTACGATGCTGCAGGGCCAAACGGCTTTGACCCTCTGTCGTATGAATCCCTGTATAAGAGTTGGCCCTCGGGCCACACCACCACTGCATTCGCCTTTGCGGTTGCGGTTATACTTTTGTATCCACGGACCAAATACCTACTGCTACCGCTGGCCGTGATGACAGGTTACAGCCGCATGGTGCTGGGTGCGCATTATTTGGCAGACGTCATTATGGGTATTACGGTTGGCACAATCGGGGCAATACTGGTGTATCGCTGGCTGGCCGGAAAACTCAAAATCTAAAAGTTATCCCCGTTGTTAACATGCAGGGGATAACCTTAAACTAATGTATAAACTTTCCATACCAAGGAGAGAATCGTGGCAGATGGTGGAATAAATGTGGATTCAGAGGCCGTAGCCCTGCCCCACAATATCGAAGCAGAGCAGGCATTGCTGGGCGCGTTGTTGGTTAACAACGATGTATACGATCGCGTAACCTCGATAGTGAACGAGGGGCATTTTTATGATCCCGTCCATGGTCGAATTTTCGAGGTCGCGGCACGGCGCATCCAGAAAAACGCCTTGGCCTCGCCCGTAACGCTTAAAGCGTTTATGGAAGATGATGAAGGTTTACAGGAGCTTGGCGGTCCGGCTTATCTGGTTCGCCTTGCCGGAGCCTCGATTTCTCTTTTTGCGTCCAAGGACTATGCACAGTTGATATACGATCTGGCGATCCGCCGCGATCTTATGGCAATCGGTGACCATATTGCGGCGACGGCGGCCTCGGTTGATGTGGAAAGCGAACCGAAAGACCAGATCGTAGATGCAGAACAGTTGCTCTACAAACTAGGTGAGCAGGGGAATGTCGGCAGCGGGTTTGAGAGCTTTTTGCAAGCTTTGACAACCGCCGTCGATGTGGCCAATGCAGCGTATAAGCGTGATGGCGGGATGTCGGGAATTTCGACAGGTCTGATTGACATGGACAAGAAACTGGGCGGACTGCACCCTTCGGATTTGTTGATCTTGGCGGGCAGGCCTTCGATGGGTAAGACCTCGCTAGCAACCAATATCGCATTCAATATTGCAAAAGCTTATAAAAAGGGGATCAAACCGGACGGTTCTGAGGGTGCTATCGAGGGCGGTGTAGTCGGGTTCTATTCGCTAGAGATGTCGTCTGAACAACTGGCGGCGCGTATTTTATCGGAAGCCGCCGAAATTCCGTCCGAGCAAATTCGGCGCGGCGACATGGATGAAGAAGAGTTCCGGCGGTTCCTTGAGGCGGCGAAAGACATCGAAGCCTGCCCCTTGTTCATCGACGACACCCCTGCACTGCCGATCTCATCTCTGGCGGCCCGTGCACGGCGTCTGAAACGGCAACATGGTCTGGATGTACTGATTGTCGATTATTTGCAACTTGTCCGGCCTGCGACAGCCAAAGACAACCGCGTGAACGAGGTTTCTGAGATCACGCAAGGCCTGAAGGCCATCGCGAAAGAGCTGAACATTCCGGTAATCGCGTTGTCACAGCTTTCACGGCAAGTTGAGTCGCGCGACGATAAACGCCCGATGTTGTCAGACCTGCGCGAGTCCGGCTCGATTGAGCAGGACGCCGATGTGGTTATGTTTGTGTATCGCGAGGAATACTACAAAGAGCGCGAAAAACCGGGTGAGCATGACGTTGAAAAAATGATAAACTGGCAGCAGGAAATGGAGCACCTTATGGGCAAAGCCGAGGTGATCATCGGCAAGCAGCGCCATGGGCCAATTGGTTCAATCGAGCTGTCGTTCGAGGGCCAGTTCACAAGGTTCAGCAACCTCGTGAAGCCCTATCAGCAGGGTAATGGGGACTTTGGATAATGCCTGCGGCTGTGCTGACGGTTAATCTTAGCGCGATAGCTGCCAATTGGCGTTCTCTTGATGCAATGACTGCGAACGCAGTGGAAACTGCGGCCGTAATAAAAGCAAATGCCTACGGCTTGGGCGTAGGTCCGGTTGGTCTCGCGTTGATAAACGCGGGCGCGCGAACGTTCTTTGTGGCGCTTGCTGCCGAGGGCGTGCGGCTCCGCCAAGAAATCGGTCCAGCGGCACGAATATTCGTTTTTTCAGGATATATGCGCGGTGACGAAGCTGCATTTGTTGAAGCCGACCTGATACCTTTGTTAAACAGCGCCGATCAGGTTTTGCATTTTCTGGCTAAAGCCGCTGGTGCGGCCTGCGGCTTGCAGCTGAATAGCGGGATGAACCGATTGGGAATGGAAGCTGAAGAGCTGGCCTCGGTTGTCGAACACTTGCCCGCCCTGAACACAGTTCTGGTTATGAGCCATTTGGCCTGTGCCGATGAACCTGAGCATCCGCAAAATGCAGCACAACTGGCTGCATTTAATGAAATGACGGCAACGCTGGATACCGCGCGCAGTTTTGCCGCTACTGGCGGGGTTTTACTGGGTGCCGGTTACCATATGGAGCTGACCCGCCCCGGCATCGGCTTATACGGCGGAGCCCCCTTTGTTGAAGCACAACCCGTCGTCACTTTGTCCTTACCCGTGATCCAGACCAGAGACGTCGTGATTGGCGAAAGTGTCGGGTATGGCGCGACTTGGGTGGCGACGCGGCCATCAAGAATTGCGACGGTTGCGGGTGGGTATGCAGATGGTTTGATCCGCGCAATGGGCAGCAACGCGGCACTTTACGCGGGCGATGTGGCGTGCCCGATTGTAGGGCGCATTTCGATGGACTTGGTAACAGTTGATGTGACCGATCTGGCGAACATTCCTTCGGCCCTCGACATCATAAACACCGTGCAAACAGTTGATGTTCTAGCCGAAGCGGCGGGCACCATCGGGTATGAAATCCTGACAAGCCTTGGCGGACGCTATGAACGGCGCTACACTGAAAGTTAACGGTTTTTCAGGGGCGACATGGCAGTATTTTCTTACCTTAACGGTTTCTTAGCGTCAATCGGACGCTCGACACTTGCGTTACTGGCCTCAATCGGGCGGTTAACCATTTTTACAGGTGTTACGCTGTCACATATGGTGCGTGGTCCGTTTTACATGCGCGAATTGGGACAACAGTTACTGCGAATCGGGTACTTTTCGTTGCCTGTTGTCGGACTAACGACCCTGTTCACCGGCGGTGCATTGGCCTTGCAGATTTACGCTGGCGGGGCGCGGTTCAACGCAGAAAGCGTGGTGCCTGCAATCGTAGCCATCGGCATGGTACGGGAACTCGGACCAGTGCTGGCAGGGTTGATGGTCGCCGGGCGGGTTGCATCCTCGATTGCGGCCGAGATCGGCACGATGCGGGTAACCGAACAAATCGACGCGCTGATCACACTATCCACCAACCCCATGAAATATCTAGTGGTTCCAAGAGTTGTAGCCGCCACGCTTGTTATGCCGCTGCTGGTGATTGTCGGGAATACCATCGGCATCATGGGCGGGTATCTGGTCGGCGTGGCGCGGCTGGGGTTCAATCCGGCCACATACATCCAGAACACGGTGGATTTTCTGACGATTGGTGACATGACATCCGGCCTGATAAAGGCGGCCGCGTTCGGATTTATTCTTGGTTTGATGGGCTGTTACAATGGCTATTACTCCGGTCGGGGCGCGCAGGGCGTGGGGCAAGCAACCACCAACGCGGTCGTCTCGGCCTCAGTGCTAATCCTCTCGGTTAACTATATGTTAACAGAACTGTTGTTTCCGGCATGAGCGATTTTTCTAAAATTTCGTTGACGGGCGTGCACAAGTCCTTCGGTGGCAAACACGTTTTGGCGGGAGTCGATCTTGAGATTGTTACCGGCGAGAGCATGGTGATCATCGGGGGCTCGGGCACTGGAAAATCGGTTCTCTTGAAGTGCATCCTTGGCCTGATGAAGTCAGACTCGGGTACGATATTGATTAACGGTGAACCTGCAGCCTCCGCCAACCGCGATGCATTTCTGGCCCGCTTCGGGATGTTGTTTCAAGGCGGTGCATTATTCGACAGCTTACCTGTGTGGCAAAACGTGGCGTTCCGATTGCGCCAAGGCAAACACCGCCTGTCAAAATCCGACGCCCGGGATTTGGCGATTCTGAAATTGCGCCGCGTGGGTTTAATGCCCGAGGTAGCCGACCTTTTCCCTGCCGAACTATCGGGCGGCATGCAAAAACGCGTCGGACTGGCGCGGGCAATCGCGGCAGAACCAGAGATAATTTTCTTTGACGAGCCAACGACTGGCCTCGACCCGATCATGTCTGGTGTCATCAATGAACTAATTCGCGAAATAGTCGTCGAGATGGGCGCTACCGCCATGACCATCACCCACGATATGAGCAGCGTCCGCGCGATTGCCGACAAGGTTGCGATGATCCACGACGGGCAGGTGCAATGGGCTGGCCCTATTGACGACATGAACCAAAGCGACGATCCATATCTGGACCAGTTTATTAACGCAAGGGCCGATGGTCCGATTGAGGGGGTGAGGTGAGCGTAACCTTAAAGCTCGCCAACCTCTCGCTCCTCATCCTTTTCCCTATCGCGTGGTTTGCACCCCTACTGCGTGCGGGCTTGTTGCCGCTATTTTCTCTTGACGAGATTTCCACCATTACTGCGATACAGTCGCTTTGGAAAAAGGATGTGTTTCTGGCGCTCATAGTCACATTCTTTGCCCTGTTCGCTCCGGTTATCAAAGTCGCAGGAACGGCGTTGGTGCAGTTCGAATTCATTTCGGACAAAGCCCTGTCCACGATTGAAATCCTTGGCAAGTTATCAATGGCCGATGTCTTCCTCGTCGCGATTTATATTGTTGTTGCAAAAGGCGTGGGGATTGGCCGTATCGAGACTGGTTGGGGTTTATATATGTTTACTGCCTGTGTCCTGGCCTCGATGACCATCACTCACATAACGAAGCGGCAATTATCGTGATCTTCCTGCTTCTGCGCGGGATTCTGGTGGTTTCTGACGTTCTAGCCGCACTGCTATGGACCGTTTTCAAAGTGTTATTGCGCGCGGAGAGCTGTACTATGCCCATACCACTAAGACCGCGTTAGCCCAGCACTGGATGGCTTAAATATCGGCGCACAGTTTCTTTTTTGCCCAAATACTGGGATTTCTGCTTCTGGCCAGTATCACAATGGCGGCAGTTCTTGAAATAGGATGGAACCGCGCCCTGTCATTGCTGCAGATTATATTCGCCGCGACACTCATCCTCGGCTTGCCCTTCACGTCCGCATAGGGCACAAAACCTTATGGCAAAATCATCGACATATACGTGCACGGCCTGCGGCGTGACGCACAAGAAATGGGCCGGACGTTGCGAAACGTGTGGCGAGTGGAATTCGATCACCGAAGAAGTAGCACTTTCGGCGGGGCCCAAAGGCAAAACACTGGGGGCGGCCAAGGGGCAGCGGGTCGAACTTTCGAGCCTGTCTTCACAAGATGCACCTCTGCAACGCAGCCTTTTTGGAATAGACGAACTTGACCGCGTGCTGGGTGGTGGCCTTGTTCCTGCCTCGGCAATTCTTGTGGGTGGAGACCCCGGGATTGGCAAATCGACGTTGCTTTTACAGGCAGCTGGGGCGTTTGCGCGCCAAGGTAAAAAGGTGCTGTATGTTTCCGGCGAAGAGGCTGCAAGTCAGATCAGAATGCGTGCAGATCGCTTAAATATGACTGACGCGCCTGTGCAACTGGCCGCCGAGACGAACCTTCGCGATATTCTGACAACGCTGGATAACGAGCGCCCCGACCTTGTGATTATAGATTCCATCCAGACCATGTGGGCCGATCATGTAGGCAGCGCTCCGGGTTCGGTTTCACAGGTTCGGGCCGCCGCGCACGAATTAACAAGTTTTGCAAAAAGGCGTGGGATTTCTGTGGTGCTGGTCGGGCATGTGACCAAAGATGGCCAAATCGCCGGCCCCCGCGTGATAGAGCATATGGTCGATACGGTCCTATATTTCGAGGGCGAGCGCGGGCACCAGTTCCGCATCCTTCGCGCAGTAAAAAATCGTTTCGGTCCGGCAGATGAAATCGGGGTTTTCGAAATGACGAGCGGCGGCCTGCAACAGGTCCTGAACCCCTCGGCATTATTCCTTAGCGAGCGGGACAAACCCACATCGGGTTCCGTTGTTTTCGCTGGCATCGAGGGTACACGCCCTGTGTTGGTAGAAATTCAGGCCTTGGTTGCCAAGTCGCCCTTGGCCACACCGCGCAGAACAGTCGTCGGATGGGATTCGGGGCGTCTAGCAATGATCCTTGCAGTTCTGGAAGCACGTTGCGGCATCGGGTTTGGCGGAATGGACGTATATCTCAACATAGCTGGAGGTATAAAAATTAGTGAACCTGCGGCAGATTTGGCAGTTGCGGCAGCTTTGATCTCTGCACTGCAAGACCACGCTCTACCCGCCGATTCGGTGGTTTTCGGAGAAATAAGCCTGTCAGGTGCCTTGCGGCCTATCTCACAACCCGAAAATAGGCTGAAAGAAGCCGAAAAGCTGGGGTTTGCCAGCGCCTATGCGCCCTCGCGGATGAAAACTATCGCAAAAACCGGCATAGATGTGCATAAAGTTGATGACCTTGCTGCATTTATCGAAAATTGCTTTGGACAGTTAGACGATTAAAGGGACTGATTTATGGAAGATTATACACTATTTGATGGTGGCGTTGCCGCTATCCTGTTTATTTCAGCAGTTCTGGCATATTCGCGCGGCTTCGTTCGCGAAATTCTAAGTATTGCAGGCTGGATTGGTGCAGGCATTGTGGCATTCTTTTTTGCGCCGCAAGTTGTCCCGCTGGTTCAGGAGATCCCTATTCTTAGCAAAATCATCGGAGATAACTGCGAGTTAGGAATTCTGGCCGCCTTTGCCGGCGTATTCGCGATTGCCCTCGTGATTATTGCCTTGTTCACGCCCCTGATTTCCGGCGCTGTTCAGAAATCGGCGTTGGGGTCGCTGGACGGTGGTCTGGGGTTCCTGTTCGGTCTGGTCCGTGGCATTCTTCTTATTGTCATCGTCCTAATCTCGTATGATTTCTTTATCCAAGGCGGCGAAGGCTTCCGCGTTGTCGAGGATTCTAAAACACGTGTGATCCTTGCCGACCAACAAGAAAGC
>JAPYON010000194.1 GCA_029938175.1 Paracoccaceae bacterium
GTGCCGGCCTGTCACGCCGGAGGTCGCGGGTTCGAGCCCCGTCAACCGCGCCACTGCCTCTTCGTTTCATAAATTGCGCGGTTGTAGCTCAGCTGGTTAGAGTGCCGGCCTGTCACGCCGGAGGTCGCGGGTTCGAGCCCCGTCAACCGCGCCACTTTTACATTCATGACTATAGCTAACTCACAGGGACTCTGTTAGGCTGCGCTCATCTTTCAGTGGTAGAAGGAAATACCATGTTTAACAAATCGTTAATGGCCGCTATTGCCCTTACGCTGACGCCAATCAGCGTTAGCGCCCAATCCTTGGTGGATGCCTCTGACGTCAATGTCATTGCAACTCTTATCCAGAACGAAGGATATCGTGCGGTTATTGGCGCGGATTCGATAGGCGACCCATTGATTAGGTCCGCAGCTAACGGATATGATTTTAACGTATTTTTCTATGGTTGCACAGATGGCGAAAACTGCCGCGATATCCAGTTTAGCGTTATTTTTGACATGGAAGACGGAATGTCGTTAACCAAGGCGCAAGATTTCAATCTGGAGAAACGCTGGGCCAAGGTTTATTTAGACGAAGACAGTGATCCACGGCTGGAAATGGATTACAATATGTATGGTGGTGTGTCCGAAACCAACTTTAACGATACACTCGACTGGTGGGTTGTCATAATGGACAAATTCATCGAATACATTGACTTTTACTGACGCTGGCAAGACGGGTGAACAGGCCAAGGGCGATCGGGGTGGGAAGTATGAACTCCGCATAGGTACCCGCTAAAACGATCAACGTATCGAGATTGGATGTCAGGCTGGCATCATATCCAAAGGACCCGAGTTTCTTTGGATATCTGAGCGCAAGACCCGAACGAGGGCGAAATGATGCTGTCTTCTTTTTGTTATAATTTTGGCGAAAACTGAAATAATTCTCGCAAATTGCTAAATCACCTGAAGTATGTATGCTAAAGTATGCTTTAGTCAGCGGCAATTATCTTGACGCTGTGGACATTTGATCCAAACGATGCAAATCGTTGTTTTTAATACGTCAAATATATAATAAAATGGTCAACATTGACAGGTTTCAAGTCTTGGGTCTGTTGACCTCTTTTATGGCGAGGCGTAAACAATTCTTGACTTAAATTTGTGATCTCGTGCGGATTAAAGGAGTAACTATTTTGGAAGACTTCCTACTTGAATACCTTCCCATTATAATTTTCTTCGGACTGGCTGTCGCATTGGCGATCGTTCTGTCGCTTTCTGCGGTGATCGTAGCAGTTCGAAATCCTGACCCCGAAAAAACTTCAGCCTATGAATGCGGGTTCAACCCGTTTGATGATTCACGCATGCGTTTTGATGTGCGGTTCTATCTGGTGGCTATCCTGTTCATCATTTTCGATCTTGAAATAGCGTTCCTTTTTCCTTGGGCTGCGGCCTTCAAGGATGTGGGACTGTTCGGGTTCTGGTCGATGATTGTGTTTCTTGGCGTGTTAACCGTCGGGTTTGCTTATGAATGGAAGAAAGGCGCCTTGGAATGGGATTAACTTCTATGAATGCTGCTGGTGGTGATAAAGATTTAGCGACGAAAGCCTTTAATGACCAGTTGGCCGATAAGGGATTTCTTCTAACAACCACCGAAGACATCATCAGTTGGGCGCGCACCGGCTCGTTGCACTGGATGACATTCGGGCTGGCATGTTGCGCCGTAGAGATGATCCACACCTCTATGC
>JAPYON010000058.1 GCA_029938175.1 Paracoccaceae bacterium
GCCATAAGGTTCACGCGGTCCTCTGGGTCCTTGATGCCTTTGAAACGCATTTTGGTTTGCGAGACGAGGGCTTTGGGGTTCTCGATGAACGCTTCCAGATTTTCCACATCCCAGATCAAGCCACCCGCCGCCGTTCGTTCCATGTCTTTGGAATAGCTGAAACCCTCAATTGAACCGGCAGCGCGGCCGAACAGGTCATTCAGATGCGGACCAGTCCGGTTAAACGCGCCCTCACCCACCATATGGCAGGAGAGGCAACGGCGATAAACCTTGGCACCGTCTTCAATATCGACCTGCGCATTTGCTGAAACCGCTATGGAAAGGACAAAAATTAGAGGTAATAGCCGTGCCTGGATATGAAAGATCATTTCAATTCTCCACTATGCATCACTTAGTCTGGTTTTTTATTCATATTTATATAATATAATATAATATATTAATTTAAGGTTCATAATTTTGTCAATCCACAAGGATTTTGTGAAGTAGACCATTTGGTAAAATCAATCTTACCCATGATTACCAAAGTCTTATGTCGCAATATTTGGAAAAACATTTACAACAGGGGATAGAAATGACTGACACAACAGACGCAAGACCAATGCCGGAAATCGCGGAACTGGACTTCTCCGACCTTAAAGTAGCCCTTGGGGAAGGCTTTGCCGATTTTAGCAAAGCCCCCTATTGCGGGATAACCATGCTGGTCCTAGGCACGACGGCTGGCGGATTTCTGTCGTTCATTCTGTTTTAAATCACCGTGGTAGGAATCCCGTTAATAGTGGATCGAGAGATTGATGTAGTTAGTGCGATGATCAGCTGTTTCAGCGTTGTGCTGACAATATGGTCGTGATTCTGGCGTGGGATGCCATAGTCGCCGTATTGCTGTTAGTGGTGCTGATGGGTTCCACTACCTCGCTCTGCAGGTCAGTGACAACAATCCTGGCACAATGACGAAAGTCTTGAACAATGCCTTAAATATCACGAAGAATTATCAGGCAGCCGGACAAGAAATTGAAATCCGTATCATCGCCTATAACGCCGGTCTGCACCTATTGCGTGAAGACACATCGCCGGTTTTCGATCGTCTGGCTTCCTTTAACGAGAGCATGCCAAATGTAACGTTCATTGCGTGCGGAAATACAGTCAAGGGTATGACGAAGAAGGAAGGTACTCCTCCGCCGATCGTCGATTATGCAGAAGTCGTCCCGGGCGGCATTCGCGAACTTATCGATCTTGTCGAGGCTGGATGGATCATAATCCGTCCATAAATATTCATTAAATCTAAATAAAAAAGGGCGGAGATAATTCTCCGCCCTTTTTTGTTAGCTAATAATTTTTAGCAGATTATCGACTGATGCTTTGGCGTCCCCATAGAACATGCGCGTGTTCTCTTTGAAAAACAGCGGATTTTCGATACCCGAATATCCGGTGCCCTGCCCGCGTTTGGATACGAATACATGTTTGGCTTTCCAGACTTCCAGAACCGGCATGCCAGCGATGGGGCTGTTAGGGTCTTCCTGCGCCGCAGGGTTCACGATGTCGTTGGAGCCAACCACAATCACCACGTCGGTTTCGGGGAAATCGTCGTTGATCTCGTCCATTTCCATAACGATGTCGTAAGGCACTTTGGCTTCGGCCAGTAGCACGTTCATGTGGCCCGGTAGGCGACCGGCAACGGGGTGGATGCCGAAACGAACAGTTTTACCTTTGGCTCGAAGACGTTTCACTAGTTCCGAGATTGGGTGCTGCGCTTGTGCAACCGCCATGCCGTAGCCTGGAACGATGATAACGCTATCGGCTTCGCCAAGTGCTGTGGCAACACCGTCAGCGTCAATGGCGATCTGCTCGCCTTCGATTTCCATCGCGGGGCCAGATGGGCCGCCAAAGCCGCCCAAAATCACGGCCAAGAATTTACGATTCATCGCCACACACATGATGTAGGACAGGATCGCGCCGGAAGAACCCACAAGCGCACCAACCACGATCAGCAGATCGTTGCCGAGCATAAAGCCCGTCGCAGCAGCAGCCCAACCGGAATAGCTGTTCAGCATGGACACCACGACCGGCATATCCGCGCCACCGATGGCCATAACCAGATGCGCACCTATTGCGAAGGCTATCAGCATCATCAGCAACAGCGTCCAGATGCCAGCACCGTTCAGGAACATCATCATTAGCGTGATTGACAGGGCCAAGCCTGCGATGTTCATCAGATGACGACCAGGCAGGATCAAGGCTTTACCGTCGATTTTACCCGCCAATTTGCCATAGGCGATGATCGAGCCGGTGAAGGTAATCGCGCCAATGAACACACCTAGGAAAACCTCAACCTCGTGAATGATTTCTTCGGCGTGGGATTCCAAAGGGAGCGCATGTAAAACCGAATTGATACCGATAAATACCGCAGCCAAACCAACGAAGCTGTGCAGGGCGGCGACTAGTTGTGGCATGCCTACCATCTCGACCCGTTGAGCCACGACCGTGCCGATAACCGCACCAATCGCGATCATGGCACTGAGCAGCCAGATTGAATTAACGTCCGGCCCAAAGACCGTTACGATAACGGCTATTGCCATACCAATGATGCCGAACCACACGGCACGTTTGGCTTTTTCCTGATCGGACAGGCCACCAAGGGCCAGAATGAACAGAACGGAAGCTGCGATATAACCAGCAGTTACTAGACCAATAATCATAATCAGCCTCCCTTAGCTTTTCTGGAACATGGCCAACATGCGACGGGTAACGACGAAGCCACCCACGATGTTGATCGATGCAATAAGAACGGAAATTGCGGCGAGGAGTGTCACGAGGAACCCTCCGCCGACACTAATTTGAAGCAGCGCCCCAAGGATCACGACCGATGAGATCGCATTGGTGATCGCCATGAGCGGTGTGTGCAGTGCGTGACTGACGTTCCAGATAACCTGAAATCCAATGAAGATCGACAGCACGAACACGATGAAGTGCTCCATGAAGCTGTCTGGCGCGTATAGGCCAATCAGCAGCATTATCAAACCACCGATAATCAACATAACGGTTTGTTTGCGACCAGCTGCCTTCGTTGCGGCCACTTCTTCGGCTTTGATCTCTTCGGGGGTTTTCTCGGGCGCTTTTGGTTTCGCAGCCGCGATCGCCTGCACTTTGGGTGGAGGTGGCGGGAAGGTTATTTCGCCACCATGCGTCACGGTTGCACCGCGGATCACATCGTCTCCCATGTTGTGAACTGGCACACCGTCTTTTTCGGGTGTCAGGTCGTCCATCATGTGACGGATGTTTGTGGAATACAGCGTCGAGGATTGCGTCGCCATACGGCTTGGCAGGTCGGTGTAGCCGATGATGGTCACGCCGTTCTCTGTCTCGATCTTTTGGTCGGGGACGGTCAGATCACAGTTGCCGCCACGTTCGGCCGCTAGGTCGACAATGACCGAGCCGGCCTTCATGGACATAACCATATCTTCCAGCCACAACTTCGGTGCGTCACGGCCCGGGATCAGAGCGGTGGTGATTACGATGTCCACCTCTGAGGCTTGCGCGCGGAATAACTCAAGCTGCTTTTCGCGGAACTCTGGCGAGGAAACGGCGGCGTAGCCACCCGTTGCGGCACCGTCTTGGTTATCGTCGAAATCAAGAAACAGGAATTCCCCGCCCATAGATTCGATTTGCTCTGCCACTTCGGGGCGCACGTCGAAGGCACGAACAATCGCGCCCATTGACTGTGCAGCACCAATCGCGGCCAATCCTGCAACACCAGCACCAATGACCAGAACCGTCGCAGGCGGAACCTTGCCCGCCGCTGTAATTTGACCCGTAAAGAAACGGCCAAAGTTGTTCGATGCCTCGATAACTGCTCGGTAACCACCGATGTTAGCCATCGAGGAAAGCGCGTCCATTTTCTGGGCGCGGGAAATACGAGGAACCATGTCCATCGCAATTGCCGTCACGCCTTTGGTGCGTAGTGTTTCCAGCAGGGCTTCGCTTTGCCCGGGCCAGATGAAGGAGATCAACGTTTGACCCTCGGTGAAGCGTTTAACTTCAACCTCTTCTGGTGCGCGGACTTTGATGATGAAATCACAGGCTTTCCAAAGCGCAGCGCCTGTCTTTACGACTGTAACACCTGCGTCTTTGTAGTCCTGATCGGAAAACCGCGCGGCAGCGCCTGCTCCGGTTTCGATAACGCATTCATAGCCCAGCTTTTGCAACTGAAGCGCTGATTGCGGGGTAAGGGCAACCCGATTTTCGCCCTCGAAGATCTCTTTAGGAGCTCCGATTTTCATAGTGTGATTCCTTAGTCCAGATGGGAGGAAGGGTTTAGTCGGCGTATCTCTACACGCTTATGCCGAAGAATTCAAAGATATCGTAGAGAAACCTTGAAAACACTGCTGCACAAAAAGTCACACCTTGTGAAATCCGTGAATTAGCTGACGCAAACCCAAACTGGCGCCGACAAAAATGGACACCAGAACCACGGGCGCGCTGTAAGCCAGAACCGAAAAGCCGGAAAGCCCCTGACCGACCGAACACCCCAACGCGATCACGCCGCCTGTGCCCATAACGAACGCCCCGAAAACCGAGCGACCCAGCTCTCGTGGGTCGTCACAGGCCTCCCAGCGGAAGCGGCCCTTGATGCGTGTGCCGATAGCGGAGCCAACCAGAACGCCCGCGACCGAACCTATCCCGAAGTTCATCGTAGACCCTGACCAAGTCATAAGGTAAATTAACGTTTCCCCAAGCGGCGCAGAGTAGGAAGCGGACTCGACGGTGATTTCATCAAAACCGATGGTCGAAATCAAGCTGGTAGACCAGAACCCGAAAATCACGGCCAATCCGACAACGACAGACCAGACGATGTGCGTGCGCGAAGTGCGAAATTTCTCGCCCGAAAAAGCCCAAGCGGCACAGGCTGATGCTATTATCAGCGCCGGAACCAGTGGCCCCGCGTCAAACAAGCGACCGGCCATGTGGGCGATGCCTTGTGCGTTACCACTAAAATCCTGCTGCGGGAAAAGCCAGTCGCGGACGACGGCCGTCGGCCCTCCGATTGCCATGTAGGCAGATATCGCCATGATAACGGCGACCACAAAACTACGCAAATCCCCGCCCGCCATTCTGGACAAAGCCCCGAACCCGCAGTTCCCGGCCCAAGCCATGCCCCAGCCGAACATTAAACCACCAACGATGCTGGCGATCGGGTTCCATTTTAAAGTGTAATAAATAGAGCCGGAGTAATCCACAAACCCCAAGCCCTCGAGGCAAAACATCCCCGCGATACCAACGGCCAATGCCAAGGCCCACATCCGCATTCGGGAATAGTCATCGCCGTAAAGGGCGTCCTCAATAGCACCAAGCGTGCAAAAACGGCCTATGGACGAGGATAACCCCAAGGCTCCACCGGCAAACAATCCTGCCAACGCTACCCAGTGATTATCGCCCATGAATTCCATTTCATGCTTCTTTAACTTTTAGGTTAAATGTGCAGAACATATCATAGACCAGTTCGATCATCTGTGCTACCTTTGGATCCCCCAAGGAATAGTAAATCGTTTTGCCGTCTCGGCGAGAGTTCACAAGACCCTCTAGACGCAGCCGTGCCAATTGTTGGCTTACCGCTGCTTGGCGCGAAGAAAGCAGTTTTTCCAGTTCGGTCACGGATTTCTCTCCGGTAACCAAATGGCATAAAATCATTAATCGACCTTCATGGGCCAATGCTTTCATAAAATCAGTTGCCGACTTAGCGCTTTTCACCACTTCGTCGATAGCATCGTCCGTCATATCCGGTGTCATCTGGGGCAGCCCCATCGCCCTCTCCTTTTAGATCAAGTCTCTGAAGAGACTGCTTCGGTTTCTTTCAGATTAGTTAGCATCATATCAAGAAGGCCCCAAAAGAACGCCTCCCCTGGATACCCTTCTATACGATTAACTTCGGTCCCGTCGACAAGTAAAATAAATGTCGGTGTATAGTGGGGTGCACTCGCAAATTTTATACCCCCGGGCACAGGATCATTTATGTGATACCGCCACAAAGGGGCTAATTTACCCTCCTCGGTAATATCGTAAACTCCGCCTACATCGAGATTCCAGCGTTCACACCAAGGGCATCCTTCCTCTTCAACCATCATCAGGCGAACCTCGGCCACTGCTGGCAAAGCAAGCATGGAAATCAGCATCACAATTATCAAACTGGCGTATCGCATGGGAATCCCCGTAAATATTCTTCCTTACACATTGCAATATAGCAATATATCTATATAACATGCAAATATTGGCACGAAACGCAAGGATTCAAGGGCATGGAGTTTGACATCAGCTATTGGGGTGCCGCAGTTGCGGGAATTCTGTCGTTCTTTTCACCCTGCGTTTTGCCCATTGTTCCGTTTTATCTATGCTATATGGCCGGACTGTCAATTCAAGAACTGAATGAGGAACAGGAAATCTCTGCAGGCGCCAAGCGCCGATTGATTTTCTCGTCTGTATTCTTTTCCGCAGGAGTTGTTACGATCTTCGTGCTGTTTGGCATGATCGCCACGTCGCTGGGTCAAGCCTTCCGCGCCTACCAAGACCAACTGTCGTGGGTTGCCGCCACAGTTCTCATCGTTTTCGGGTTTCATTTTCTGGGAATATTCAAGATCTCGTTCCTGTATCGCGAGGCTCGAATCGACTCTTCGGGTATCAAGCCGGCCAGTTATGCCGGCTCCTATCTGATCGGTCTGGCTTTCGGATTTGGCTGGACACCCTGCGTTGGTCCGGCACTGGCCGCCATCCTTTATATGGCCTCGCAGAGCGGCAGCTTGCAGCATGGGGCTGGACTGCTGTTTGTGTATGGGGTGTTCATGACTATGCCATTCATACTGGCCGCAGTCTTCTCGGGCCCGTTCCTGCGATTTGTGCAACGCAATCGCAAATACATGGGTCACATGGAAAAAATCATGGGAGGATTCCTGATCCTGTTCGCCGTTTTAATCGTAACAGGCAGCATCTCCTACATCGCAGAATTCATGATTGAAACATTCCCCGCAGTGCTCTCGTTCGGTTGATATGAAAAGGTTACCTTATGTTTAAGACACTCGCGGTCATCATAGCCTTCGCCGCCACCCCCGTCCTTGCAGCCGAGACAACGATGGGCGACGACGGCCTACACAAGACCGATTGGATGCGCGACACGTTCCGTGACATGGCCGAAGATCTGGAAGAAGCCACCGCCGAGGGCAAGCGCTTATTGATCCTCGTCGATCAGCGTGGTTGCATCTATTGCCGCAAGATGCACGAAGAAGTGTTCCCCGATCCCAAAATAAGAGCCATGATCGAAGAAAACTACTTTGTTGTGCAGGTGAATATGTTTGGCGACTTAGAAATGACAGATTTCGACGGTGAAGTTCTGTCCGAGAAGGAAATGATCCGGAAATGGAATATCGTTTTCACACCGACGATGATGTTCTTTGATGATCTGCTTCCGGCGGATGGAGTGACTGGCGCACAGGCGGCCGTAATGATCATGCCTGGGGCGTTTGGAAAGTTCATGACCCTGACAATGTTCCAATATATCCTTGAAAAGGGCTATGAAACCGATGAACATTTCCAGGAGTATGTTGCCAGGAAAGTCTCTGAGCGGCATGATAACTAAAAACTAATGGGGCTGACCCAGATAACTAGTTCAAATACACCCTAACCCATTGTCTTATATAAGAAATATTGTATCTTAAATTCAACTATATGAATTTATTGTTGCGTTATGCCTCTCCAATCGGTAGTATTCTCTTACTAAAGTCAGAATCAAGTGACGGTAATTAAAGGGAGGGTGCTGCATGAAGCGCAAAGTATTTCTTATTATTGGGGTCACCGCAGCATTTGCGGCGATGGCTACCGCTGGAACTAAGACTGCGGACGATGTTGTGTTTGATGATTACGGCGCGGTTGCCATGTCATTGACTGGTGTTGCAGGCGACGCGGCCAACGGCCGTAAGTTATTCACAAACCGCAAGCTAGGCAACTGCCTCGCATGTCACGTGAATAGCGAAATACCCGAGCAATCATTCCATGGTGAAGTTGGTCCGTCTCTTGACGGTGTTGGCGATCGCTGGAGCGAAGAAGAGCTACGCGGGATTGTTGCAAACGCAAAAAATACATTCGAGGGCACAATCATGCCAGCGTTCTATCGCACCGATGGTTTCTATCGGAACCTGAAAAAATTTGAGGGTAAGTCAATTCTGTCGGCACAGGATGCCGAAGATATTGTCGCTTATCTTCTTACACTCACAGAGTAAGCTAATAGCTTGCCGATTAAATATCAGGAGAAAACTATGAATTTTACGAGACGTGACTCTCTGATCCTTGGCGCTAGTGCAGCTGCTGTTGCTCTACTGCCACTTCAGGCTTTTGCCTCGGGTAATAACGAAGCTATTGCTGCATTCACAGGTGGCGCGGCTACTTCGGAGGGTGGTATCGATCTTACCGCACCCGAAATCGCCGAGAACGGCAATACAGTTCCAGTGGCCGTTTCGGCACCGGGCGCTGTGTCGATCATTCTTTTAGCTGCGGGCAACCCTACTCCGGGCGTCTGTACATTCAACTTCGGCCCACTTTCCGGATCGCAGTCTGCTTCTACCCGTATCCGTCTAGCTGGTACGCAAGAAGTGATTGCGATTGCTAAAATGGCTGACGGTAGCTTTGTACAAACTTCCAGAATCGTAAAAGTAACAATCGGCGGCTGCGGCGGCTAACCTAATATAGGAGATGATATAATGGCATCTGGTGTAAAACCCCGTGTTAAAGTTCCAAAGACTGCTTCAGTTGGTGATGTAATTCTCATCAAAACGCTGATCAGCCACAAAATGGAATCCGGCCAACGTAAAGACAGCGACGGGAACAAGATTCCTCAGTCAATTATCAACACGTTCTCGTGCGACTTCAACGGTCAAAACGTGATCAATGTTGAGCTTCACGGCGCAATTTCCACAAACCCATACTTCCAGTTCGAGGCTACAGTTCCTGAATCAGGCGACTTTTCCTTTACTTGGAACGATGATGATGGATCAGTTTATACTGAATCAAAGTCCATTTCCGTCGGGTAACCTCAGGTAAAAAGTAAAAGGAGGATAAATATAATGATAGGATCAAACCTACTGCGCGCAGCCTCAGTCGCAACGATAGCAACGATAGCAACGCTTGCATTTGGAACGACTGCTGCCAATGCTCAAGGCCTCGTGATTAATGGTGAAGTCACCTTAATTAACGAAGCTCCGGCAGCTGCGCATCTAGAAAATATGGATACGGTGTATTCGGGTTGGAATTTCCGTACTACTGAAACTCAAGCGCTTCAACTTGATGATTTTGACAACCCGGGCATGATTTTTGTGGATCAGGCTATCGATCAGTGGAGCACCGTTGACGGAGAAGCAGGCAAGTCCTGTGCGTCTTGTCACGAAGGTGGCCCGTCTGAATTTGCTGGCCTTCGCACAGTGCTTCCGCGCTGGGATGAAGATGCCGGTGGCATCCAGTCGATGGAAGACTACATCAACGACTGCCGCACCGAACGGATGGAGGCCGATGCGTGGAAATGGAGCGAGTC
>JAPYON010000059.1 GCA_029938175.1 Paracoccaceae bacterium
AGTCAAACCACATATCCCCGTTCAAGCAATTTGAATACCTGGCAGCCTAAATCACAACCAATATCGGAACTCACAATATTTGGGAAACTTTGCGACAGAACCCTTTGAAGTCAGGGGAATTCTTGCGGTTTGTCATGATGGATGTTTAGGAATGATATAAGAAAACGTCAACTTGACGATACCGCTCCGATTGCATACATAAAGTGTACCAATTAAATATTTCAAAAGCTGTAATATTAACTGGAAAAATAAAAGTTTCGCGGGTACGTGTCTGACGTTAGACAATATCTGTACGAGCTTTTCATGGACCCTCTGCAATTGCCCCCAGTTTCCGTAGCTATTAGATCCAAACCTGGGTTGGATCGGGTAGCGGGATCGCGTCCAGCAGATCGCGGGTATAGGCAGCCTGCGGGGCCTCGAAAACCGATTTGGTGTCATTATTTTCGACAATCATACCGTGATGCAGTACAATAGTACGGCTACACAGGCGCCGGATCACTGACAGGTCATGGCTAATAAAAGCAAGCGTCAGGCCCAGATCCCTCACCAGCTGTTCTAGAAGGTTCAACACCTGCGCCTGAGATGACACATCAAGCCCCGAAACGATTTCATCGGCGAGGATGAAATCAGGCTCAAGTGCGATGGCACGAGCGATGCCGCAGCGCTGGCGCTGGCCACCTGACAATTCATGCGGATAGCGAATTTGAAAGCTGTGCGGTAAACCGACACGGTTCAAAGCCTCATCGACTCGCTCCGACACCCTGTCAAACCGGTGTAACTTCAGCGGTCCGGCAATGATCTCCCTAACTGTTAGTCGTGGGTTCAGCGATGACATCGGGTCTTGAAAGATCATCTGGAACTTGCGCCGCAAAGGCCGCAATGCATCTTCGCTTAGGTGGGTGATATCCTGCCCTTCGAATTCGACAAGACCGTCTGATGGTTCCAGCAGCCGCACCATAGCGCGTCCCAGTGTGGATTTCCCCGAGCCAGAGCCGCCAACGATCCCCACGACATCGCCACGCGGGATGTCAAAGGATAACCCCTTGAGTACCTCGATGCGAGGAGCCGGGCCAAAGAGTGGTTTGTGCACCATATCCGGAAAGGACAACCGCAGATCGCGGATGCGATAGATCATGTCAGACATTTTGGTGTATCCTGTCACAAGCGCGGACTTCTTCGTCAGCGGCCCTTATCACGGCCGAGGGCACGGGCATTAGACTGCTGTCGGGATCGGTGTATTTTGGGGTCGCCCGCAATAGGGCCGCCGAATAGGGATGGCTGGGTTGCTTAAAAAACTGTGCAATGCTCGTGTCCTCCAAAACCAGCCCGTTATAAAGAACGGTAATAGATTGGCAGATTTTTGACACCACTCCTAGATCATGGGTCACAAAAAGCAAGGCAGTGCCGTGGCGTTTCTGCATTTCCTTAGTCATCTGAAGTACTTGTTTTTGCACGATTACATCAAGAGCGGTGGTTGGCTCATCAGCGATGATGAGTTTGGGCTTGGCGGCAAAAGCCGAGGCGATCAAGATACGCTGGCGCATTCCACCCGACAGCTCGTGCGGATAAGACCGCATCACCCGCTCTGGCTCTGGGATATGCACTTCGTCCAGAAGTTCCAGCGCGCGGAGCCGCGCATCAGCCTTGTGCCAGCCAAGAATGTCTACCAGTCGATTAGTGATCTGAGGACCTATCCGGCGCGACGGATTGAGAGCTGTCAGGGGATCCTGCGGGATTAATGCTGCCTTTGCGCCGATAATTCGGCGGCGCTCTCGTGGCGATAGAGATTGCAAATCCTCACCATCGAGAATGATCCGGCCCGATGTTATGCGCAATGCTGTTGGCAGGGTGCCAAAAACCGCCTTGCCGATCATGCTTTTACCCGCACCACTTTCACCGACCAGTCCGCGCACCTCTTCGGCTTTGACCTTTAGATTTACCGATCGCAAAATTGGGCAAGATGTACCAAGCGTCACGGTTAGGTCTTCGATTGTCAGAAAAGTATTCATTTCAGTACCGGATCAAAATGGTCCTTCAGACCTTCGCCCAGCTGGCTGAAGCTGAGGACGGTCAGGAATAGGGTCAAAAGCGGAAATATCAGCACCCACCATGCCTGGTGAACCGAGACACGGCCTTCGGAAATCATCCCGCCCCAGGTAGGTTGGTCCGTCGATATTGATAAATTTACAAAACTCAGGATAGATTCGACGATAACAGCAATCCCCATCTCCAGCGTCAGCAGTACTGCGATTGTGGGTAATACGTTTGGCAGGATTTCCCGGAACATCGTGCTGAAGCGTGTGCGACCTGCAACTTGTGCCGAAGCAACATAATCCATCGCACTTTGTCCAATCGCTTCGGCCCGAATGACGCGGGCAAAGCGGGTCCAGTCGATCACTACAATTGCTATAATGATAGAGGTTAGCCCAGTGCCCATCACAGCTATTAGAAGGATGGCGAACAAAACAGGCGGAAAGGCCATCCAGATATCCACCAACCGAGAAATCAACATATCGGGCCAGCCACGGAAATATCCCGCAATCAGGCCCAGAGTCGCACCTAACAGGCAGGTAATCGTGCCGGCAATAAACGCCACACTCAGAGCAATACGCGTGCCGAATACGATGCGGCTAAGAACGTCGCGACCCAGCGAATCTGAACCTAACGGATAGCCCGGTTCGGCACCGTCAACCCAGAATGGCGGCAGGCGAGAAGTGAAAAGGTCCTGCGCTAGCGGGTCCTGCGGGCTGATGAGCGGCGCAAAAATGGCGGCGAGCACCAAAAAGGTCAGCCATCCCCCCGAGAGCCATAACCGGACACCGATTTTACGTTTGATCTGTGCACGGGCATTATCCATGTCGAAGCTTCGGATTTAGGGCGGCGTAAGTCAGATCAACCGCTAGATTTACAATTGTGAAGATTAATGCAAACAGGATAACGATGCCTTGGATCAGCGGCAGGTCCCGGTTGATCACCGCATCGATCGCCATGTTGCCTAAGCCTTCGTATGAGAACAGCCGTTCAATTATGACGGTACCACCGATCAGAAACGTGAATTGGACACCCACAAGGGTCAGCGTTGGCAGGATTGCATTCGGAAGCGCCTCTTGGATGATAACGTGATTCTCTCCGTAACCCTTGGTGCGCGACAGGGTCACATAGTCAAGATGCATGGTTTCTTTGAGCGATTGCTTGAGCAGTTGAGCAATGATCGCAGCAAGCGGGATTGCCAGTGCCAGTGCGGGCAAGAACATGTGGCTAACCAAATCCAGCCAAATGTCGAAACGAAGTCGCATAACGCTCTCGAATAGGTAGAATTTAGTCTGGAACTGGAAGTCCAACGTTGGAGAAATACGGCCAGAGATGTGGAACACAGGCCAAAGCACACCAAACAGCAATACCAACACTAGTCCCCATAGGAAGTCAGGTATCGAAAGGGCCATGCCGTTGGCCACATCAATCATCCCTTCAACCCTTGTGCCGCGCATGCGAGTGCTGGCCAGCGCCAGAAACCCTCCGATAAACACTGCTAAGAACAGCGCAACCACGGAAAGTTCTAGCGTGGCTGGCAGCCGCGATAGCACCAGCCCCAGAACAGGTTGGTGGGTGGTTATAGAGGTGCCTAAATCACCCTGCATCACGCCCGACAACCATATGAAAAACTGTTCTGGTATGGATCTGTCAAAACCATAGAGAGCCTGAAGGCGCGCTATATCCTCTTCCTGAGCTCCGGGAGGTAGCATCATAGAAATAGGGTTCCCTGGAACCACTCGGATAACAAAAAAGACGATAACGGCCACCCCAAAAAGGGTAATCGACATGGTCAGCAGGCGGAGCAATATGCGCTTGATTCGTGTCATGATAATTTTCCCCAGAGCACTGATATGCTCTGGGGAATCCCTTTAGTTTCGAGTCATAAGATGCGGTAGTAATGCCCCCGAGGCATGCTGCACAACGTTGACGCCCTTGGCGTGCAGAATTGGTTGCACATACTGGAATAGGGGCAATACCAAGGCGTTCTCGGCAATATAGTTGTCTACCGATTTCCACCCCTCGATTCGCTTGGCCTCATTTGCCTCGCCCCAAAGTGGTGCGATCATATTGGTCAGATCTTCGCCATCCCAAACCGAATGCGGGGTTGGTCCGAACATCGCAAAGCCGGTCGAAGTGGTCGGATCACCAATCGAGTTTCCCCAGTTGTAAAACGCAGCCGGGGCCAACTTATCTGATGCACGTAGTTCATAGTGCTTTGCAACCTCGTAAACCTCGATTTCGGCCTCGATACCAACTTTGCGCCAAAGGCCGACAATAGCCTGGATTATCTCGTAATCCTTGGGCTTAAAGCCGCGCGTAGTCTGGATTGTGAACCTGACCGGGTTATCGATGGAAAACCCAGATTTAGCCAAAAGTTCTTTGGCGCCTTCGGGATTATATGGAGTGGAGACGGACGCATCATAGGCTACGTACTCTGGCGCCTGTAACGTGTCTATCGGTATGCCATAGCCAGATAGCAGCCGCTCTACGATGGCATTTTTGTTCACCGCCATAACGGCTGCCTTGCGGACATTCGGGTCGTTCATGGCCTCGATGTCATTGAAAAATATCATGCCGATATCCGAGATAGGCGCGGAGGTGCCCATCAGCTTCCCTGATTTAAGACGGTCGTATTCTTCATAGGTCATTTCAAGCGTGACATGGGAACTCCCCGATTCTACTTCGGCTACTCGGGCGGTGGCATCGGTTATGAATTTTATGGTCACGGATTTGAACTCGGGCGTGCCGCCCCAATAGTTATCGTTTGCTTTCAAGCGAACAAATGCATTGCGTTCATATTTTTCCACCATATACGGCCCGGTCCCGATTGGCGATTTTTCGAACCCGTCAAGACCTACCTTTTCAATATATGCCTTGGGCAGAACATATCCCGTCAGGAAGGACATCCACTTAAAAATGGTAGGCTCAAAGCGCAGCACATCGCCGGTAATGGTGTTGCCGTCAATCTGAAAATTGCCAATTGTGGACCAGATGAACTGGATCGGGTTACCCCCTTCTGGATCCGCGGCGCGTTCCAGAGACCAAACCACATCTTCAGCGGTGAACGGACTGCCATCATGCCAAACCACGCCTTCGCGCACTGCCATAAATATCTTGGTTTTGTCATCATTCCATCCCCAATCGGTCAATAGGCCAGCGGTTTGGCTCAGATCCGTATTCTGGGCGATAAATAGATCAAAGACCGATTGGTAAATCCCTTGAATTGTCGGGTTTACTGCCGACACACCGATGGTCGGGTTCCAACTGGGGAGATTAACGTTATAGGCAATCACCAATTCTTCGATCTCTTGTGCAAGAATTGGTAGCGGCATCGCCGAAAGCATCAGGCTCGCGGTAGATACTTTTAGTAAACTACGTCGTGATAAGATATTCATGTTTTTCTCCTGTTGTAGTGGTTCACTTGTTTAATTTCCGGCCAGTTTTTGGGCGAGTAAAAAGCCCGGACCAGCCCCGGTTCCCGCACCAGGCCAGACAGCGGCGCCGGTGTGGTAAAGATTTTTTATCGGGGTGGTACCGTCCGCATGGCCACGCGCGGGACGGAAAAGAAAATTCTGGGTCAAGTGATGGCTACCGCAAATTTGGTCGCCACCAACGAGATTTGGGTTTTCGGCCTCTAACTCAGCCGGGGTGACAATGCGCTGGGCCTGTATCTTCCTGCGGGTGCCCGGAGCATAACTCTCCAGAATACCCAGAACCCGCTCGGCGAAGGCCTCCCCCGCTTCTGCCCAGTCTGTGGCGGTGATTTCCCCGCCAGCGTCGCCGCGAATATCTCCAGGAACCATACGAACCTGCAACCACAGCACATGCTTGCCAGAGGGCGCACGACTTGGGTCAATCGCGGTGGGTTGACCGCAAACAATTACCGGCTCGTCAGGCAGCAGGCCAGCTCGAGCCTGCTGGTAAGTTCGTGCCATTTGATCCATCGACGGGGCCATATGCACATAGGCAAACTCGCGCAGCTCGGGGCTGGCCTTCCAGTCGGGTAGATCTTGCATTGCGAGATGGATCATCATTGTGCCTGGCGCGTGGTTGAACCGCGCAATTGCCGTGTCGTATGAAGAACTACCGGTACCGCCTGTCATCCGTGCCAGCGCGTGCGGCGCGACATTTGCGATTACGGCTTTTTTGGCGTGAACCCTGCGTCCGTCAGCTAGCAGCACTCCCGAGGCCCGGCCCCCGCTATGCAGGATACGCACCACTGGTGCGTTGCATTCTATGCGACCACCGCAAGCCTCGATCATCCTTCCCATCGCTTTGATGATCGTATCGGCTCCTCCCTTGCCCAAAACCATGCCAAACGCTTGACCAGACATGGCTTCTAGATAGGGGTACACAGCCCCACCCGCGATATCAGGTGCGAAATCCAGATGCATTCCCCAGGCCGCGAGCGTTGCCTTGACTTGCTCAGAGACAAAGATTTCGTCCAGCCATTGACGCGGGGAAGACATCAGAAAACGAGCCAAACTGAGGCTGCCGCTAATGCCAGCTTTACGCAGAATATTAAAAGTCATTAATGCATTTGCAGATAAATTCATTCGACTCCCGAGAACACGAACGATATGTTCTGCCTTAGCTGGAAATTCTGTAGTAAGCGTTGCCCAAGTCTCGGCATCCTTCTCGGAAAAACTCGCGATCCGGGCAGTCGTCACCTCAGCGTTGTTGCTGACACCCAGCCAGTTTCCATCAGGGAAGGCACTGGCAAAGGGTTTAGCGACAGGGATGAGTTCGAGACCATTATGGATTAAATCCTTATTATAATTACTAAAAAAAGATGACCCAGCAAATGGAGACAAGTTCATTGCAGCCCAGTCGTGCCGGAATCCAGGCAGGGTTAGCCCGGCTGTTTTTACGGCTCCTCCTAACGTTGCAGCCTGCTCGAACAATTCTACGCTCCATCCTTTGGCAACAAGATGTGCAGCGCAGGCCAAACTGTTATGTCCCGCTCCAATAATTACTGCGTCTGACTGAAGTGAGGGCATATTGTCTAATTTCATGTAGAATTTATTTGCATATGCATACTATATACGTCTATAAATGGTTTAGTCAAATAACATTTTTATTGGCAACCTGAAACGAACACGGGAGAAAAATAATGAGCTCAGCAAGCATTCTTGAGAGTCTCGGTGCGATGATCACCACGGGCGGAGTTGAAGTAGTCGATTGCACGGGAATTCTTGGCCCGGACACGCCTATCCTTCAGTTGCCAGAGGATTTCGCCAAGAACACACCTAAAGTCGAAATTCATAAAATTTCAGAATACGACGAAGACGGACCGTTCTTCGCGTGGAACTGGTTGGTGTTGGGCGAGCACACCGGCACACACTTCGATGCGCCTCATCACTGGATCACTGGCAAAGATTATCCCGATGGATATACCGATACGTTGGACGTTCAGCGTTTGGTGGCACCCGTTAATGTGATCGATTGCTCCAAACAAACTGCTGACGATGTAGATTTTTTGCTGACTGCAGACGCTGTGAAAGCATGGGAGGCCGAACACGGTGAAATCAAGGCGGGTGAATGGGTAGTCATGCGTACAGACTGGGATAAACGCGCTAATGATCAGGCGACGTTCCTAAATGCGGATGAAACCGGCCCACACTCGCCGGGGCCAACGCCTGATTGCATTGAATATCTATTGTCCAAGAAAATCGTTGGCTGGGGCAGCCAGTGCATTGGCACGGATGCGGGGCAAGCTGGCGGGATGGAACCTCCGTATCCGGCACACAACCTGCTGCATAAGGAAAACTGCTTCGGTCTTGCGTCGCTTGCCAATCTTGACAAGTTGCCTGCGAAAGGCGCTATTTTGATTGCCGCTCCGTTGAAAATCGAACACGGCACTGGCAGCCCGATTCGGGCTTTGGCTTTAGTTCCTAAAGCGTAAGGCTATGAGCAACTTCGATCACGTCATTATCGGAACAGGCATCAACGCATTGGTTGCCGGCACCCTTCTGGCCCGTAAGGGCAAGAAGGTGTTGCTGCTTGAACGAGAAGACCGCGCTGGCGGGTGCATGATGACAGAAGAAGTGACATTGCCGGGCTACCAGCATGACGTGATGGCCGCGACGTTCGTTTTGTTCCTAACCTCGCCCGCTTACGCTGAACTGGCCGAGGATTTAGGGCGGTACGGGCTGGAATTTTGCCACGCGACCCATCCGACTGCTGTGGTGCGGCCGGATGGTATTTCGCTGGTGCTGAGCATGGACCGGGCAGCAAATGTGGCGACCTTCAATGCGCTTTCGGCTGGTGACGGGGATCAACATGCGGTCGATGTTAGCGCCATCGAGGCCGACGCGCCGTTCCTCTTCGCGCTTCTGAGCGGCGAGCTGTGGTCGTGGCGCACGGTGTGGCTGATGGCTGGTCAGATGCGGAAACTGGGCTTGAATGGCCTTAAATCCTGGGTTGGCAAAGCGCTGATCCCTGCACGGGGCTGGTTGCAAACATCTTATCAAAGCCCCGAAATTCAAGCGCTTTGGGCGCCTTGGGTGCTGCATACTGGTCTAACACCGGAAAGCACGTATTCCGGCCAGATGGCCAAGGTCATCGCCTTCGCGTTGGAGGCGGCGGGTGCGCCAGTGGTCAAAGGCGGAGCGGCGCAAGCTGTGGTGGCCTTTCGCGGGTTGATCGAGGAACATGGTGGTGAAATACGTACTGGCGTGGACGTCGTACGCATCCTGACAGAAAATAACCGCGCCATCGGTGTGGAAACCGGCACGGGTGAGCGGATTTTGGCGACACATGTGCTGGCCTCGGTCACGCCATCGCAGCTTTTCGGACGTCTTTTGAACGATCAGCCCGAGGAAGATCAGAAAGCTGCGCAAGCCTATCGCCATGGTCGCGGTAATTTTCAACTGCATTATGCGCTCGATAAACAGCCCGAATGGTTGTCCGAAGGGTTGGATGATGTCGCCCTGATTCACCTTGCAGATGGTGTCGATAGCGTGTCGAAATCCGCCAACGAGGCCGAGCGTGGTATGATCCCGCAAACACCGACGATCTGTGTTGGCCAGCCACACCGAATGGACCCCGGCCGGTGTCCCGAGGGCAAGGCAATTCTGTGGCTACAAATACCCGATGCACCACGCACAGTTAATGGCGACGCTGCCGGAGAGATCGAAACCAACGGTAGTTGGGACGAAGCCACCCGCGAGGCTTATGCGGATCGCATAGAAGCTATTTTGGCGTGTCACATTAAGGATTTTGACAAGATTAATCTTGCGCGGCGGGCCTATTCTCCGGCTGATCTGAATGATTTGAATATGAATTTGGTGGGCGGCGATCCTTACGGCGGCCAATGCTCGATCGACCAGTTTTTCGTTTTCCGCCCGTTCACCGACTCTCGAAACGGATCGACAGCGCTGCGTAATCTGTATCACATAGGTGCCTCGACCCACCCCGGCCCGGGTCTTGGCGGCGGGTCCGGCTATAAC
>JAPYON010000195.1 GCA_029938175.1 Paracoccaceae bacterium
TTGCACATTGTCCAGCAAGGCATCAATCTGTCTTGAAACCAGAGAAATCTCGTTTCTTTTATTTTTAAGCCCCGTGCGGGCAAAAACCTCTCCGGATTCCACCGCTGAAATGGTGTTGACTATTTGTTCCAGAGGCTTAAACACCCCGCGCGCAAGGCTCAAAAACAACGGAATCGAGAGGAGCAAAAGCAGGAAAAAACCCCCACCAATCAACCAAAGAGTTTGGGTTTTGGCCGCGCGGTAGGGGCTGTCCAGAAAACCGACATAAAGCATACCGATGCGGTTACCAAAGCTATCAAGCAAGGGCTCATAGGCGGAAATATACCAGTCATTCACCACAAAGGCGCGGTCCAGCCAGGTGTGGCCCTCATCCAGCACCGCGGCGCGCACTTCTTTGGAAACCCGCGTGCCAAGGGCGCGCACATTTTCAAACAGCCGCACATTCGTCGATATGCGCACATCTTCCAAAAATAGCGTGGTGGTGCCCAAGCTGCCCTCGGTCAGGCTGGCCTGCGGATAAACTAACGCGTTTATGGTATCAATGAAATCTAGGTTCTGGTTGAGCAAAACCCCAGCCACCAGCGCACCATCGCCCAGGTGTTTACAAGGACGAAAGCGGCAACCGCTTATCGGCGCGGCGCTATGCACCACCATGCCCCGTGTTTCCTCCGTGCGGGTGCTGGGCAGCGCGGCTTTGGTCGGGACAAGCGGAATATTGGCGCGCACGGCCAATTTCGGGGTGAAAGCCGCAAGATTTTCGGCGGTAAAAAGATCAATTTCTGCGCCGCCAGCGCCGGTAATCGCGCTTTTAACCACAGGCCAACGCGCAGGGTTTTTGGGCGTTCCAACGTTGTTGGCAGATATAATCTCCCCATTTACCTTCAGCACATACAGAAAATCAAACCCGTATCTTTGCCGCTCGAGCTCCAGCAGCTCGGGGAGCGTACCAGTTTCATAAGCGTGTAATAAATCAGCCGAGGCCCCGAGCGACTGCAAGTTTTCAAAGCTGCGTTCCCTTAAGCCCGCAAGATATTGGTGGGCAATGGTCAACTCGCTATTCACCTTGGCAATCAAAAGGTTATCAAAGCGTTCTGACCAGTTATAAATAACCACACTGATAAAAATCGGCATGACCAAAAGCATTGGCAATAGGGCGATGATTAACAAGCGCGTGCGCACAGACCTGTGCCATGAGATCGTAGGGGGTTTGCCCGTGTCAGGCATTCCACATCGTGCATTTGCGATCAATGGTCTTGCGCGAAACCCCAAGGCGGCGCGCGGCTTCGGCCCGGTTGCCACCGCTGTCTGCCAGCACATTAAATATGTGGCTGCGCTCGACGGCGGCAAGGGAATCAATGGCGGCCTCGTTGAGGTTTTCATCATTGTTAAATTCAGGCGGAAATTCGCCATGAATGAGTGAAAGCTCGATAAGGTTATGCAATTCGCGCACATTTCCAGGCCAGTCATAGCTGGAAAGCCGGAGCAAAATCCCCTCAGTCAGCGGTAGCGGCGGCACGCCCAGCCTGTCGGAAATATTCTTCATGAACATGTTGGACAATTCCAGAATATCGCCCTTACGCTCGATCAACCGTGGCATTTTGACATTGACCACATTGATCCGATGATAAAGATCCTCTCGAAAGCGCCCATCGATCACGGCCTTTTCAAGGTC
>JAPYON010000060.1 GCA_029938175.1 Paracoccaceae bacterium
ATTACAGCCTGCGCGAAATTCTGCGTTTCACCGGTTGCAAACAATACCCTGTAATAATTGACGAAGACGGGCTTCCTCCTGACAGCCTGCCGGACGATTTTGATGTGTTATTCACGACCCCCAGCCACCAATGCCCGACGACCACAACCATGCCAATGGCAAGGCGGCACGAATTGTTACGCTTAGCGCGCGAAAAGAACTTTATCATTGTCGAAGATGACTATGAATTCGAGATGAGCTTTCTGAAGCCCCCGTCCCCTGCCCTAAAGTCATTGGATGAAGACGGGCGGGTTATATATACGGGTAGCTTCTCGAAGTCCCTGTTCCCGGGGCTCCGGCTTGGCTATATGGTTGCCTCGGAACCGTTCATTCGCCAAGCCCGCGCGTTGCGGTCTGCCGTTCTACGCCATCCGCCTGGGCATATCCAGCGAACAACCGCGTATTTCTTAGGGCTTGGGCATTACGATGCCATGATTAAACGCATGCGCAGAGTGTTTCATGGACGCCGCACTGTGATGGACGAAGCTTTGAAGGGCACCAGCATGGTCATCGCCGGTAGTGCCGCCTTCGGCGCATCGAGTTTCTGGGTGAAGGCGCCGGAAAATATCGACACTGAAGTTCTTGCCAAGAATTTGAAGGCGCAAGGCGTATTAATCGAAGCGGGTGCCCCATTCTTCGAAAGCGACAACGCACCCAGGAACTTCTTTCGGCTGGCTTATTCGTCAATTTCATCGAAAAAAATTCCCGAGGGGATAAGGCGGATTGAACAAGCTATCGTTGAAATGCAAACTGGCTATAATACCACCTAACTTCTGGCCCTATTACTGACGCATCCACTCGACCATATTCAGACGTATATTTACACACACCAATTCAAGGATATCGCCATGAAAATGACTGCCGAAGAGGCCTTTGTTAAGGTTCTGCAAATGCACGGAATTGATAATGCTTTCGGCATTATCGGTTCGGCTTTCATGCCGATCTCGGACTATTTTCCAGCAGCAGGGATCACGTTCTGGGATTGTGCACATGAATACAGCGGCGGGATGATGGCCGACGGCTTCTCGCGCGCGTCGGGCAAGATGACCATGGCGATTGCCCAGAACGGTCCGGGGATTGCTAACTTTGTGACGCCAATCAAGACGGCTTACTGGAACCACACACCAATGCTTCTGGTGACCCCGCAAGCCGCCAACAAGACCATCGGTCAGGGCGGCTTTCAAGAAGTCGAGCAGATGCGCATGTTTGCCGACTGCGTAGCCTATCAGGAGGAGGTCCGCGATCCTTCGCGCATTGCCGAGGTTCTGAACCGCGTGATTATGAAAGCCAAGCGTCTGTCGGCACCAGCACAAATCAATATCCCGCGCGATATGTGGACCCAAGTGGTTAACATCGACCTGCCCGCCATCGTGGATTTTGAACGGCCCTCGGGAGGTGTGAGCGCGATCGCCAATGCGGCCAAACTGTTGTCCGAAGCCAAATTCCCCGTCATTCTGAACGGTGCTGGAGTTGTTATCGGTGGCGCTATCGAGGCCTCCAAAGACCTTGCCGAGCGTCTATCCTCGCCTGTTTGTTGTGGGTATCAGCATAATGATGCATTCCCCGGTTCGCACCCGCTGTTCGCGGGGCCTCTGGGGTACAATGGCTCCAAGGCCGGCATGGAACTTATCGCTAAGGCCGATGTTGTGCTGGCGCTGGGGACGCGTTTGAACCCGTTCTCGACTTTGCCAGGGTATGGGATCGATTACTGGCCAAAAGACGCAAAAATCATTCAGGTGGACATCAACCCTGATCGCATCGGCCTGACCAAACCCGTAACCGTTGGCATCGTCGGTGATGCGAGACAGGTAGCCGAACAAATCCTTGCGCAGCTTTCCGATACAGCTGGTGACACGGGTCGTCAGGAACGCACCAACTTGATCGCTACGACGAAATCCGCGTGGGCGCAAACGCTGACCTCGATGGATCACGAAGACGACGACGAAGGCACCACCTGGAACCAGCGTGCTCGTGGGGCGAAGCCTGACCACATGTCTCCGCGCAAAGCATGGCGTGCTATTCAGGCGGCCTTGCCTAAAGATGCGATCATCAGTTCCGACATCGGAAATGCCTGTGCAATTGGAAATGCATATCCAACATTCGAAGATGGGCGCAAATATCTGGCGCCGGGCCTCTTCGGGCCTTGTGGTTATAGCTTTCCGGCGATCCTTGGTGCCAAGATCGGCCAACCGGATACGCCTGTTGTGGGTTTTGCCGGTGACGGAGCTTTCGGAATTTCTATGAACGAAATGACCGCATGTGGCCGCGATGAATGGCCAGCGATCACCATGGTGATTTTTCGCAATTACCAATGGGGAGCCGAAAAACGCAACACCACGCTTTGGTACAACGACAATTTTGTGGGAACCGAGCTTGATTACAATGTTTCCTACGCCGGTATCGCAAATGCATGTGGCGTAACGGGCGTTGTGGCAATCACAATGGAAGGCTTGACGGATGCCCTGAACACGGCTGTAAACGCCCAGATGAAAGATGGGGTAACCACTTTCATCGAGGTGATGCTAAACCAAGAGCTGGGCGAGCCGTTCCGGCGCGATGCGATGACGACACCTGTTGAGGTTGCCGGTATCAGTGCCTCCGACATGCGCCCGCAGAAGGCCTAAGCGATGACCGACGACTGGATTCTTACACTGAATGCAGGAGCGTCCAGCCTGAAGTTTGCCGCCTATGCGCGGCATTCCGACCACCAGATTACATCCGGCCAGATCGCTGCGATCGGGCCGGGAGCGCGGCTGCATACGGACGTCGGTGATATCACGGTTGCGGCGCGCAATCATACCGAAGCAGTGCAGGCCGCCTTGCAATTCCTAGACAATCAGCCATTGTTAAATCCACTGCCGAGTATTGTCGGGCACAGGATTGTTCACGGCGGCAACCTTCTTGCCACCGCAGAGATCACACCCGAAATACGACAGGAAATCGAGGCCGCCGCCACCCTCGCTCCATTGCATAATCCACCTGCTTTGTCGATGATTGATGCAGTTCACACATTAACCAACGACGTTAGGCAGGTTGCATGTTTTGACACGACTTTCCATGCTGACAACCCGTCCGAAGCGACGACCTTACCAATCCCGAAGGATTTGCGTGAAAAAGGTATCCGTAGATATGGTTTTCACGGTCTCAGTTATGCTTCATTGGTGCGTCGCTTCTCATCGGTTACGGGCACACTGCTACCCAAGCGCGTGCTGGCATTCCATCTGGGGGCAGGTGCAAGTCTGGCTGCTATCGTGGAAGGCAAAGGGGTTGCGACCACAATGGGGTTTTCGCCCATGGACGGGCTGGTTATGGCAACTCGCGCGGGGGCCATGGATGCAGGTGTTATCCTGCACCTAATTCGGTCCGAAGGTATGGGGGCCGACCAGATCGACCATCTATTGAATCGCGAGAGCGGGCTGCAGGCACTGTCTGGAGGAAATTCGGACATGAAGTCGTTATTGGCGTCGGATGACTCTGCCGCAAAGTTTGCCGTCTCGCATTATTGCTATTGGGCGAGCCGTCACGCGGGCTCTATGATTGCGGCTATGGGAGGTGTGGACGGGCTGATTTTCACCGGCGGCATCGGTGAAAAGGCCGTGCCAATTCGTAAAAAAATCCTTAACCATCTAAGTTGGGCCGGAGAATTGCCACATTGGGTTATCCCTGCGGATGAAGAAGGCGAAATAGCTTATGATGCGCGCTTGGCTTTGAGTGCTACCCCTTAACCCTGCTCATATCGGGATCATATAACGGGCGGAGATGAACATTGCACTTCACCCTCTCCGTCGCCACCTCAAGTTCGTATGTTCCGCTCGTTACATATGCGGCGTCGGCGCCGTTCGGGTTCCGCACGTAACCGTATCCGATCGACTTATCGATAGTATATCCAAAGCCACCGCTGGTCAGCCAACCCACTCGCTCACCATTTCTATAGATAGTTTCGCGGCCCAAAAGGACCACGTTCGGGTCATCAATAGTGAAGCATGCCAGCTTCTTTTTCACACCGTTTGATTTTTGTTCGTTGACCGCGCCACGCCCTTTGAAATCAATATTTTTACGCAATTTAACCGCCCAGCCCAAACCGGATTCTAGCGGCGTATGATCCGGTCCAATATCCGATCCCCAAGCCCGATAGCCTTTTTCAAGCCTGCATGATTCAATCGCGCGATACCCCGCATTGATCAATCCATGCTCAGCCCCAACTTGCATTAACGTGTCATACACCTTTTGCGCATGCTCGACCTGCAAATGTAGTTCCCATCCCAGCTCTCCAACATAAGTGATACGCAGGGCTTTTACGGCGCAGCCCGCGATGTCTATGGCCTGGACCGATCCAAACCTGAATGCAGTGTTGGATACGTCAGTAGTGGTAACTTTAGCAAGTATGTTACGTGCTTCTGGCCCCATCAAGGATAGCACGCAATATTCCGTGGTTACTTCGGATAGCTGACAATTCATCCCGTCAGGAATGTTGCGTTTTATCCAGTTGAAGTCATGCGTTGCGAAACCAGTGCCTGTCACGATGTAATACTCTTCCTCTGTAACGCGGGCGACGGTTAAATCACATTCAATCCCGCCTTGGTCGTTAAGCATTTGCGTATAGATCAACGAGCCGACGGGCTTATCAACGTCGTTTGCTGCAATCCAGTTTAACGCCGCCACGGCATCTGGGCCTTTGAGCGTGAACTTGGCAAACGAGGACTGATCGAAAAGAACAGCCGCCTGCCGAACAGCCTGATGTTCCCGTCCAACTGCTTCAAACCAATTCTGTCGTCTAAAACTGTAAACGTCGTTCGGTATTTCCCCTTTAGACGTGTCCGCAAACCAGTTCGGGCGCTCCCATCCAAGTTTTTCGCCAAAACAGGCGTTTTGCGATTTCAACGTTTCGTAAAGCGGCGATTTCCGGCAGGGACGACCGCTTTCGTGTTCCTCGTGCGGCCAAGCTATTGTGTAATGTTTACCGTAAGCCTCGACCGTGCGTGTGCGAACCCAGTCAGTATCTCGATGCGGGCTGCCAAAGCGCCGGATGTCGGCGGACCAAAGGTCGTATGGCGGCTCGCCCGCTTTGACCCATTCGGCAAGCGCCATCCCCGCCCCACCACCAGCGGCAATCCCGAATGCGTTGAAACCCGCACCAACGAAAAAGTTCTTCAGTTCGGGTGCCTCACCAATGATGAAGTTACCGTCTGGAGTAAAACTTTCCGGCCCGTTCGTCAGTGTTTTAATTCCGACATGCTCCAGTGCGGGCACGCGGCCCAGTGAAAGCTCCATTAGTTGTTCAAAATGGTCAAAATTGGACTCCAGCAGGCTGTAATGGAAGCCCGTTGGAATACCATCCACAGCCCAAGGGATCGGATTGGGCTCATACCCGCCCATAACCAAACCGCCAACTTCCTCTTTGTAATAAGTCAGGCGATCAGGATCACGCAGTGTCGGAAGGTTCTTGGGCATTCCCTCAATCACATCAGTGACCATATATTGGTGTTCCATCGAAACGAGCGGCGCGCTGACACCGAACCTTTCGGCAAAATCGCGCGTCCACTGACCAGCGCAAACCACGACGATTTCGCACTCGATCCGGCCATGTTCGGTGATTACCGCCTTGATCCTGCCTTTGTTGATTTCCAGATCTATGACTTTAGCATCTTCGAAAATGCTAGCGCCCGCCATTCGTGCACCTTTGGCCAAAGCCTGTGTGATATCCGAAGGATTCGCTTGCCCGTCGGTTGGCATGAACGCAGCCCCGATCACATCGTCAATGTTCATCAATGGCCACAAATCCAATGCTTCTTTCGGGGTCAGAAGTTCCATTTCCAACCCGAACGAATGCGCTGTGGTGGCTTGGCGTTTTACTTCTGTCCAGCGCTCTTCGTTGCATGCAAGGCGAAGTCCGCCGTTCATCTTCCATCCCGTGCCAAGGCCGGTTTCTGCTTCGAGGGTTTTGTAAAGCTCGACGGAATATCCCAGCAGCTGGGTGATATTGGCGTTCGAACGTAACTGACCCACCAGTCCCGCAGCATGGAAAGTCGTTCCGGATGTCAGCTTTTTACGTTCAAGTAACACCGTATCCTTCCAGCCAAGTTTCGCCAGATGATAAGCTGTCGAGCAGCCGATAATTCCACCGCCAATAATTACAGCTTTTGCGTTTGAGGGTAGTTCACGCATTGGGTTCGCCTTACATTTGCAGGTAGGTTTTATAAGACCGCTGGAAGCGTTCATAAAAGTTAGAAGTATAGGTGGCGTAATCAACATCAAGATCAGAGGTGGTTTCCGAAACCATGCTCCACATTGCTTCACGCAGCAAAGATGCACATTTCATGGCATGGTAGCGATGGAGAAGCGCTTCCGTTACCGGTGCGTCGAAATAAGTCGACAGCATCCAGCGTTCCTGTACAGACGAAAGCCCATTATTCGAGGCCAACCCGCCCAGATCGAATAACGGCGAATTATAGCCTGCGTAATCCCAATCAATCAGCCATAATCTTGCCCCGTCATCAAGAATATTATCGGCTATAAGGTCGTTATGCCCGAACACCATATCGAACGGCCCCGCATAGACCTCTAACTGCCTGCCTATCGCAAGTAATTCGGGGGTCAGCGCTGCATTCTGGCTGTTTATTTCCAGTAACTTCGCAGCGTAATCACGGATCACGTGGAACACCCAGAATACCAAAACCGGCCCACGGAGGTACGTAGGAATATCCCTATGACAGGACCGGATCAGTGGTACTATCTTTTCAAGACTAAGTTGCTGGCGCACATCGGCAGATGTGAAAGCTTTACACTCAATAAACTCCAGTACCGTCAGACCTTTTTGCGCGTAAACCACTGCCGGTAAAAGCCCTGCTGCATGCGCGGCACGACTGGCAGCCAGTTCATTAAAACGCATGACATGATGATCGACGATGTCTTCCCCGAGGCGCGCAACGTATTTTCCGGATGCATCCTCGACAACATAGTTGAGGTTTGTACGGCCACCTCTCAGCGGAGTAATCGCGATTTCACCCTGCCAGATCGAGAGTTTACGAATTAGCTCTATTCCGGAATCAAACATCATTTCCTCCAACCGTCTTGGTCGAAACTTGATGCCAGTTTTCGGGTCAAGTCAATTAGTAGTCTGACTTATTTGTTTCTAATCCAAAGCAGACGACAGGTACCGTTATTGAAGTCTTGTGAGAGAGGCACAGTTTGTATCGAACGGCAATTTTAACCTGAGACGGCATCGTTGTTATCACTCTGATCAAAGTAGACACCGTAATTATCCATGTTGCTTTCAGTCGCAAACCGCTCGAGCATTGAACGAAGTGACTGGTCGGCAATAAGCTCCAACGTGGCCGCAGCAAGCTCAAGGAACGCACCTTTAGATGGTTCGCCTTCGGCAGCCTGACACAGGAACGAGATGTGCTGCTGATGGTCATTCGCATCCTCGAATACCGAATACACAAACCCCGGAGCCGCCGTAATACCACAATCTTTGATCAATACCCGCAGCGCTTCCGTCGCGCCCGATTTGCCGACTGGCCTTTCGGGCAATGACAAGCCACCTGACTTATCCTGCATCAGCAACACTTGTCCGTTCCGCTCGACCAAAGCCGAGACAATGAAATTCGAGCGCCCCACCAACACTTCGGTTTCCAGTGCCGAAGTAACATATGCTCCGCGCGCATACCCAAGGCCGGGCGCTGTGCCTGCCTCGAAGGCTTCGACTTTTCCGATCAGGATCACGTGATCACCAGCCTGAACGATATTATACATCGAGCAATCAAACCACGCAGAAACCCCTTCAATAACAGGGCCGCCATATGGGCCGTTTTGCCACTCGCAGTCAGAAAAACGATCTTCGACCGGGCTAGCAAAGGTGTTGGAAATTTCAATCTGCGTTTCTGCTAAAACGTTGATCGCAAAACCGTTCGCAGTCGTTAACGCATCGAAATTACTGGAACTGTTCGAAAGACAAACCAACAGCAACGGCGGATCAAGCGAAACACTGGAAAAAGAGTTTGCGGTAAACCCGATTGGCTGTTCGTTTTGGTCATAGGCCGTGACCACGGTTACACCAGTCAGGAAACTACCAAATGCATCACGCAAGGCACGCGGTTCAATCGTCATCATAAGTTCCCCTTTGGCTCGGCTGGCATTACCTGCCATTTGGTAAGATTTTGTTTATCTCGTCTGAGGTTACCAAGGTAATCATATAGACACTGTGCCTAACGGCTTCAAACGCATACCGTCATATTGCGTTCCGTAAATACTATATTCACCCTCACTGTGGAGAAAAACGAGATCCTAGACAAATCACGCGGGAATTCCGGTTAATTTCGCAATAAGTTCCGCAATGTTTCTTGCGTTGAATTTTGACAGTACTTTGGCGCGATACGCTTCGACGATGCGCGGCGATATTTCCATCGAATGCGCGATTTCACGGCTGATTTTTCCCGCTGCAAGCGGAATTGCCGTGAATCGTATATGTCCTGGCTGGACGGAAACCGCGCTTATCCAGCCACCGATACAGGCGCTGGCCGACGAGCACGGTGGGGGTTGGGATGCAGGAATCGCCAGCCTTGTTGGTGGGAAGCAACCTTCGTTACGAACTTCTGATCCTGCGAAAATCGGGCAACTGGCGTTATGGCTAACCAACCCTATCGCCCATAATATTACGGGTGCGTCGATACCTATTGATGGAGGATGGACAGCTCAGCAAGCTTACAATGAATGCCCCTTCGGTTTAATCCGAGGGGCATTCACTAACTAAACAGGCTATTTCGCCGGATCAGTTCCAAGGCAACGAGTATGTCTTTACATTGGTAAAGCTCTTCATTGCCTCGATAACGCCTTCTTTATAACCGTTACCGCTGTCTTTGATACCACCAAACGGTGACATCTCGATGCGAAAACCTGGCACTTCCCAGATGTTAACAGTGCCAACAACAAGGTTTTTAATATAAGCCTGCATCCGCGAAAAATCATTCGTACATACACCCGATGACAGGCCAAACGCAGTAGAGTTGGAAATCTTCATTACTTCTGCATCGTCATCTGGAACACGAATGATAGGGATGATCGGACCAAAGGTTTCCTCCATCACTAGATCGCTTTCATGCGGCACAAAGTCCACAACGATGGGAGGCAAAAGCGCGCCTTTGCGTTCAGGATGATAAAGTATCTTAGCACCCAGCTCTTGAGCCATGTATACTCGTTTTTCGAACATTTCGGCAGCCTGAGCGTGAATAACAGTCCCTAGATCGGTATTCGGATCCATCGGATCG
>JAPYON010000061.1 GCA_029938175.1 Paracoccaceae bacterium
ACATAAAGCGCAGGTTCAGCGGCACTTCGCGCAGAGAGCCAATGGGCCGAATACGCTTTTCCTCAATCACCCGCAGCAGCGTGCCTTGCACTTTTAGCGGCAGCTCTACGATTTCATCCAGAAAAAGCGTGCCACCTCGAGCATGGAAAAGCAGCCCATTTTGATGGGCATCGCCTGCCGGACTATTCTTGATATAGCCAAACAACTCGTTGGCGATGGCCTCAGAGGAAATAGCAGCGCAATTCACCGGCACAAAAGGGAAATCGGCGCGGTCCGACATGGTGTGTAAGGTGCGGGCCGCCACCTCTTTACCGGTGCCGCTGGCGCCGGTGAAGAGCACCGAGGTTGGCAAGGGCGCGATGCGTTCCAATATGGCGCGAATAGATCTGACCTCGTCTGATCGGCCGAGTAAGCGGCCATGGGCACAAAGGTTTTCCGAGGCCAGCTCATATTTCAGCAGGTAATTCTCGCGGCGCAACTCTTGGCGATCAAAGCAGCGCGCCACAGCGTTCAGCAACTGGTTGGAACGGAAGGGCTTGAGTATAAAATCGGCCACCCCTGCGCGCAGGGCTTCGATTGCGGTTTCAAGGTCGGCGAACGCAGTGATCAGGATGGCATCGGCAAAAAAACCGACTTTACGCTGCTCTTTTATCCAGTCCAGTCCATTTTTGTCGGGCATAATATTGTCGATCACCACAATATCAAAGTGGTTTTCATCCAATAAAGTGCCGGCGTCTTTAACATTCGACGCCTGCTCCACCCGCTTGCAGCGCGGCCCAAGGACTTTGACCAAAAAATTGCGCATACCCGGTTCATCGTCAATCACCAAGATAGAAATCTGCGCCAACCCCGCGCCAAATTCTGACGCTGGGTTGTTAAGGTTGTTATTCACAGCTACTGCTGTCTTTGCCATTGGTTACACCCTGTGCGCTATTCCGCCGGGGGTTCCTTGGCGGATTTAACCATTACTTCTTCATACCACAGGTCATGATGCTCTTTTGCCCACTGGGTTTCAACCCTGCCTTTGGTCATCGAAGGCAAGGCGCCTTCCATGCCGACGCTGCCAAGGTAAATATGGGCGATAATTGCAGCGATATAGATAAATGCGATGATGATATGCAGAAGATTAGCGTATTGCATCTCTTCTTGCGGGGCCAGCACGGTATCAAAGGGTGCAATGCCAATCAGACCGGGTAGGCCAAGGCTGTTGGCCGCTTCCAGAACGGGGACGAAAAAGTAGATTTGGTATGGGAACAGGAGCGAAAGGCCCGTAAGCGATATGATCACCCCAAAGAGCATCACCATCCAGAACATAATTTTCTCACCAGCGTTAAATTTACCCGCCGAAGGGTGAACGCCCTTGCTAAATAGGCCCCCCGCCGCAATTAGCCACTTGAAATCGACCTTAGCGGGGAGGTTTTTCCAGACCCAGAGGATGAAGCTGAGACCCAGCCCAAACATAAATACCCAGGCGATATAGTTATGGACAAATTTGCCAGCGATGGAAATAGGGGTGAATATCTCTTTGCCAAAAAGCGGAATGAGTGCGATACGGCCAAACAGCAGGCTCAGGCCGGTTATTGCCAAAATAACAAAAGGAATGGCCATGGTCCAGTGGGCCAGCCGCTCGATCAGGCGAAAGCGCAGAATGGTCTCGCCAGTTTTTTCGCCCTCAATGAGAATTTTGCCGCGAATGGCATAAAAAGCAGCAAGCCCGACTATAACTGCAAGCAGCAGATAGCCGCCATAGGTGCGAATTGGCCCGTTGCGCCAACTCAGCCAACGCATGCCGCCATCTTGGATAACCACATTGCCGGCAGGGGAAGGGTCAGTGGAAATTATATCTGTGGTGCCATAGCGAAAAGCCCGCCATAGCTCTGGGTCTGCAACCCCTCCGAGGGTGCCAAGCTGCCTTGCAATCGGCGCGGCTTGGTCAGGGTTGCCGATGGCATCTTGCCGGAATTGGTCATCCACCACCTCGCCACGTTGACGCGCCAGTATATCTTCAAGTGTTTGGGCGCCACCTGTTTGGGTGCGGGTGTCATCTGTTGTTTGGGTAAAACCGGCAAATCCGGTTAGAAAAAATATAAATGCAGCCAGCACAAAGACCGGAAATTTAAGCGCTAACATCTGGAGCTCCTTGAATGGGTAGGTAGGCATCGGGGCGATAAGCACCCCGATGCCGATTATGCGTTAAGCCAGTGGCTTAGCCGCCAGATTTTTGGTTATAGGCCGTGACCCAGCCCCATGCCCCAGAGCCAAAGCCGCGCGAAACCACGCGCTCGCGGTAGATCGATGAAACGATATCACCATCTCCTGCCAGCAAGGCTTTGGTCGAGCACATTTCGGCGCAAATCGGCAGCTTGCCTTCCGCAATACGGTTACGACCGTATTTCTGGAATTCAGCGGCGGAGTTATCCTCTTCCGGACCGCCAGCGCAGAAGGTGCACTTGTCCATTTTGCCGCGCGACCCAAAGTTGCCAGCCTGCGGATATTGCGGCGCGCCAAACGGACACGCATAGAAGCAATAGCCACAGCCAATGCACAGGTCCTTTGAGTGCAGCACGATGCCATCGTCTGTTTGGTAAAAACAGTCGGTTGGGCAAACGGCCATACAAGGCGCATCCGAGCAGTGCATGCAAGCGATAGAGATCGACCGCTCCCCCGGTTTGCCGTCACCAATGGTGACGACCTTCCGACGGTTTATGCCCCAAGGCACCTCATGCTCATTTTTACAAGCGGTTACGCAGGCATTGCATTCAATGCAGCGTTCCGCGTCACAGAGAAACTTTACTCTTGCCATTTCTCAATTCTCCTTATGCTGCAGTGATTTTGCAAAGAGACGCTTTTGTCTCCTGCATTTGGGTGACGCTGTCATAACCATAGGTCAGCGCAGTATTGGCACTTTCGCCAAGCACAAAGGGTGCCGCACCTTCGGGGTATTTATCCCGCAGGTCTTTACCCTGATAATGCCCACCAAAGTGGAATGGCATAAAGGCAACACCTTCACCCACCCGCTCGGTGACCATGGCCGCAATTTTAACTTTGCCGCCTTCGGGCCCTTCAAGCCAAACTTGCTGACCGTCACGGATACCAAGGTTATTGGCGTCACGTGTATTGATTTCAACAAACATCTCTTGTTGAAGTTCGGCCAACCAAGGGTTTGAACGACTTTCATCGCCCCCGCCCTCGTATTCCACCAAACGACCAGAGGTCAGGATCATTGGATAATCCTGGCTAAAGTCGTTTTTCTGGATGCTCTCATACATGGTTGGCAGACGGTAAGCCTGTTTATCCGCATATGTAGGATAGTCTTTCACCAGATCACGGCGGTTGGTATAGAGCGGCTCGCGGTGCACAGGCACAGGATCCGGGAAGGTCCAAACAACCGCCCGCGCTTTGGCGTTGCCAAATGGCGCACATTCATGCGCGATTGCCACCCGCTGAATACCACCCGAAAGGTCGGTTTTCCAGTTGGTTTTAGGTCCGGCAACAGCATCAATGCTCGCGCGCTCCTCAGCGGTCAGTTCGCCATCCCAGCCAAGGTCCATCAGCATTTGCATCGTGAATTCAGGGTAGCCATCCTGAATGTCAGACCCTTGGGAGTAAACCCCTTCAGCCAGTAGGTTCACCCCGTCACGCTCCACCCCGAAACGGGCGCGGAAGGTCAGGCCACCTTTGGAGACAGGCATAGACATGTCATAAAGGTTTGGTGTGCCTGGGTGCATGTCCTCTGGGTTGCCCCAACAAGGCCATGGCAGGCCGTAATACTCACCATCGTTCGGGCCACCAATGGCCTGAAGGGTGGTGCGGTCAAACGTATGCTGGTTGGCCATGTGCGATTTGATCCGCTCAGGGCTTTGGCCGGTATAGCCAATGGTCCACATACCACCGTTAAACTCGCGGGTGATATCTTCGATGTTTGGCTCATCTTCGCTATCCATGCCGATTTTGCGGAACAAACGATCGGCAAATCCGAACTTTTTAGCAAATTTCGCCATGATAATATGGTCCGGAAGGCTTTCAAAAACTGGCTCCATAACCTTATCACGCCATTGCAGCGAGCGATTGGAAGCTGTTACCGAACCGCGGGTCTCGTATTGAGTAGAGGCCGGCAGAAGGTAAACGCCGTCGGTGCGGTCATGCAACACGGCAGAAACGGTTGGGTATGGATCAATCACGACCAACATATCCAGCTTTTCCATCGCGGCTTTCATTTCAGGACCACGGGTCTGACTGTTTGGCGCGTGGCCCCACAGCACCATAGCGCGCACATTGTCGGGCTGGTCGATATTATCTTTATCTTCCAGAACCCCATCAATCCAGCGCGATACCGGAATACCCTTGAGGTTCATCAAGGATTTTTCGGAACCATCAGCGGCTTTGAGATTATCAAAACGCCCTTTAAGCCAGTCGAGATCCTCATCCCAAACCCGTGCCCAATGCGCCCATGCACCACCTGAAAGGCCATAATAGCCCGGCAGGGAGTGGCTGAGGATACACATATCCGTTGCGCCTTGGACGTTGTCGTGGCCGCGGAAAATATTGGTGCCGCCACCGGAAACGCCCATGTTGCCCAATGCCAGCTGCAAGATGCAGTAAGCGCGGGTGTTGTTGTTGCCGGTGTGGTGCTGGGTGCCACCCATGCACCAGATCAGGGTGCCCGGGCGGTTATTGGCCAAGGTGCGGGCGACCCGCTCCATCTGGCTGCCCGGAACGCCAGTTACGCGTTCAACTTCCTCTGGGGTCCATTTCTTAACTTCGTCACGGATCTCGTCCATGCCGTAAACGCGGGTGCGGATAAACTCTTTATCTTCCCAGCCGTTTTCAAAGATGTGCCACAAGAAGCCCCAAATCAGCGCCACGTCTGAACCCGGGCGAATACGGACATATTCGTCAGAATGGGCCGCGGTGCGGGTAAAGCGCGGGTCACACACAATAAGCTGTGCGTTGTTTTGCTCTTTAGCCTGCAACAGGTGCAACAAGGATACAGGGTGCGCTTCGGCAGGGTTGCCGCCGATCACCAGCATCACTTTGGATTTGTGAATGTCATTATAGCTATTGGTCATGGCGCCGTAGCCCCACGTGTTGGCAACACCGGCAACCGTGGTTGAGTGACAAATCCGCGCCTGGTGGTCTACGTTATTGCTGCCCCAATAGGCGGCAAATTTGCGGAACAGGTAACTTTGCTCGTTGTTGAACTTGGCCGAGCCAAGCCAGTAAACCGAATCCGGTCCGCTTTCTTCGCGAATATCGCCCATCTGGTCGCCGATCTCGTTGATCGCGGTTTCCCAGCTAATGCGCTTCCATTCGCCATTTTCTTTTTTCATCGGATACTTCAGCCGGCGCTCGCCATGGGCGGCGTCGCGGACAGAAGCCCCTTTGGCGCAATGGGCACCAAGGTTAAACGGGCTGTCAAAGCCGGGTTCTTGCCCGATCCATACGCCGTTATCCACTTCCGCTAACACCGTGCAGCCAACCGAACAATTGCAGCATACCGACTTTACGGTTGCAATCGCGCCATCTACGGCGTCCATTGTTTGCGCTTGGGCTACGGTGCCACCAAAGGCACTAATAGAAGCTAGGCCACCTACGGCTAGGCCGGACCCGCGCAAAAAGCTGCGCCGATCTACCGATTTCTCGGCGATGTTTGACAAGAGGCTTGTCCGCTGGGGGCGTCTCGCTACCCCGTTGGTTTTTTTCCTCAGCATTATACTCTCCCTGAGTTTGTTTTAGCTTTTTATCATCTGGCAGTCGGGCGTCACGCAACCATTCGCCAGTATCCAAAAAACCGTTTTAAAAGGTAAGGCTGTCAAAATAAGCGCGTGTATGCGCTGTATCTTGCAGCCCGCCGCCGGTTTCTTCCACTTCTACCGCTTGTGCTGCGGTACCGCTGGCGGTGGCTAAGACCACAGCCGGTGCCGAAACAGCGGCGAGTTTCAGAAAATTACGACGGTCGGCTTTGATCGTTTCGTCCTTTTCACTCATCTGGTTTCTCCCAGTTTTGGCCCTTGCGGGCCGGTTATGCGGTTAACCCGCTTCCATTCGAAACGCTTCGCGCTCGATCTCGATAAACTCCTTGCCGGCAGAACCAACAGGTGCATAAAATACAGAAGATTTTGCGGCCTCAAGGTCGGTAAAAAAGTGGCCGGCCCAAGAGCCTACATGCTTGTTGAAGAATGCCGCTTGCTGGTCAAGGCTGGCTACTTCTCCAAAACGGCCGGCAATCATCCCCGCCATCATTTCAAACAGACTGGCGATGTTATCTTCGGGCTCAAAAGTGTTGGGTGCACGGGTAATACGCGCGGCCAACATGTCCTTGCGCAGCAGCGCGAGGGGTTTTTCATTCAAAAAACCGGTCAGGTAAAAGCTGGTGTAGGGCAGCAATTCACCACGGCCAAGACCAATGAACAGCGAAGTGAACTCGCTTTCAACCGCTGTCGCCCTGGTGGCCTTTGCCACCCGCGCCATCGCGTTGATCGCGTCACCCATTTCGCTACCATCACCATTCAGCGCCGCCGTTTGCTCCAATATCTCTTTGCTCGGCGGGCGAGCCAGTAAGAGACCGAGGAAATTATACATATCGGCGCGCAGCCGATCTTCTACGGTAATTTCGATTTCTTTGGCGACTATATTCATTATATTTCCGTTTCTGTTGCAGCGGGCGTATTGCCCTTCGCAAAATCAAAGCGCATTCGGCGGCGCGGCGCAAGGGCTATGGGCGCAGTATCCATATCTTCGTATGCGGGCGGCAGCGGAGATTTCTCTAGGATCGGCTCTATCGGCTCGGGGGTGGGTAGATCTTCGGACATATGGGGCGTGATCTCTTCAACGGCGGCCTCTCTGGATATCGGTGCTACTTCCTCCACCTCATCCTTGAGCATACCTTTGCCAATCTGGTAAATGGTTTTAACCACTTTGAGCGCATCCCCTTTGCCCGTAAAATCCTCACCGTAATCCACCAGCATATCTACATTAGCTAATACAGGGTTACTACGCCACAAGGTATGCAGGGCGCGATTGCGTAGGGCCAGGGGTACTGTTGATTTCATAAAGGCGCTAAAATCATCGCCCAGCTGCATTTTGTCCGGATTGGGCAACTCCAGTTCAGCCAACACCTCTTCTTCGGTCTTTTCGGCTAGTGCCGCCTGCTGCTCGGCGATAGCGACCTCTTCCTTTGCGGCCTCCAGTATTTCGGCTTCTGCCTGCACGGCGGCTTTTCTGTTGGCCCAAGTGCTCAATGGATCGTCTCCGATTTTGCACTCGGTGCGCGGTAAACATCGGCAACCTGCCGGATACGGGCATCGCCAATTCCGTCTTCTTTCTGGTCAACATGGCTTTTGTTCCGGCGGCGTTTAATAAACTCTTCTTCCTGATGGTGCTCGTCTATCCAGCCTCGCACCAAGGCAATAAGCGCCGGAGTCATGGGCACCAGTTCGACGATATCCTCGCCATTATCTGCATAATCTTGCCCATCAAAGGGCGAGGCGGTGGCCAGTACCACTTCCAGCCCACTTTCAACCTCAGCGCTTTCGCGCATCACCACATAAATCGACGGCGTTTTTGTGGAAAGCTCGGTTAAGTAAGCCTCGGTATCGGTACGGTAAAGCTCCAGCGGTACGGTGGCGGCATGATATTCAACGGTTTCCCCCTCGCAGCGTAGCTCACGCCAGTTGGCAGGGCCTGCCCCGGGCAGCACCGCCACCGCGCGCCACACCCACTTGGCCCAACGGGTCACACCCGGAGACTTCCGGAGTACTATACCCAAAGGCAGGGACAGGGATTTTTCTTTCATCAAGCCAACCAAATATTTTTCCGACGCATTTCGCCCAAATTCTCAAGGCCCACATTGGCGGCTGCCAGCCCGTCTGCCTAGATAAGAGTGCTAATATTTCTGATTTTTCGTGTAATCTGGACATTTAGTCCGAGCGGGACCGCCGCTTCTTTCCCTTAGGTCAATTAGTCCACCAACTTAGTAGTCGAGAAATTTACTCAATATGTATTTCCCTGAAAAAAACCGAATCACCTGTTTGTTTCGCTTTGACAAAAAAGGCCTTTACTCGGTGGGTTTTTGCGGCCTAAGTGAAGCAGGAAAATTTGGGTTTCACACGAAATCTGGGGGATAAATTGTCTAATACATTGATATTATGTGACTGTTCAAGCAGTCAGAAAATAGATACCAAAAAGCTGAGCAAAGTTTCAGGCCTTAAATGCTCGCGAGTACACACGGCCCTTTGCACCGCCGAGCTTGGCGACGCCGCCGCGCTGATCAAGGCGGGCGATGTCACCATTGCCTGCCTGCAAGAGCGACAAATATTTGAAGAGCTGGCCGAAGATCTGGGCATCCCATCGCCTGATTTCATCGACCTGCGCGATCGTGCGGGTTGGTCGGACGAGGGCGACAAATCCGGCCCAAAAATGGCGGCACTGATGGTGGAATCCCGCCTCTCTGCCCCCGCCTGTAAGCTGATGGACATCCCCTCTTTCGGCCAATGCCTGATCCTTGGCCCCGAGGCGTTGGCGCTGGACGCCGCCGCGCAACTGGGCGAGACCCTGAACGTGACTGTGCTTCTGGAAGCGGTGGATGCCCCACCCGCCAACCGCGATTTTGATCTGGTTCTGGGCAAGCTGCGCCGCGCCAAAGGCAGCCTCGGGCGGTTCGAGCTGCGCATTGACGCATTGCAAACCCGCGAGCCGGGCGGGCGGGGCCTGCCTCGTTTTTCCATCCCGCGCGATGGTGGCCAATCGGAATGTGATCTGATCCTTGATTTGAGCGGCAACCCGCCGCTTTTCGCCCATAAGCGAGACGGTTACCTGCGCGCCGACCCACGCAACCCTTCGGCTGTGGCGAAAGCGATTTTCGAGGCCAGCCAAATGGTTGGCAGTTTTGAAAAGCCTTTTTATGTGGCTTATGATCCGCATATCTGCGCCCATAGCCGCTCGGGCATTTCCGGCTGTTCCAACTGTATTGACGCCTGCGAAACAGGCGCGATTTTTCCTGATGGCGAGCAGGTGCGGATTGACCCAAATATCTGCGCGGGCTGTGGTGATTGCAGCGCGGTGTGTCCGAGCGGGGCGATCAGCTATGATGTGTCTCCCTTTGGCCATCTGTTGCGCCGCATCGAGGCGCTGGCCAGCACCTACCGAACGGCAGGGGGCAAGGCCCCGCGGCTGCTGGTGCATGAGGGTGAATTTGGCAGCGAAATGATCTCGCTTGCGGCGCGGTTTGGCCGGGGACTGCCCGCCGATGTGC
>JAPYON010000062.1 GCA_029938175.1 Paracoccaceae bacterium
GCCCAAGGCCTTCTCGAGAGTCGATGCCGATGCGAGGGTTACACCCTGCGCGTCGTCGATCAACTGAACCGAGATATTCTTGCCTGAACGGTGAACGCTAAGACGCGGACGGCCGTTAGCCGTTTTGCGTAGTTTGCTCCGGGTGCGCATACGACGCTTTTGGAACAATTCTCTTTTAGAAATTGTCATATCGTGCGCTCCTTATTTCGTCTTACCAGCTTTTTGACGTACAAATTCGCCAACGTAGCGGATACCCTTGCCTTTGTAAGGCTCGGGCTTGCGCCATTCGCGAATTTCCGCAGCAACCTGACCAACAACCTGTTGATCATTGCCTTCAACGACGATCTGTGTCGGCTTCGGGCAAGTTACTTTGATCCCTTCCGGGATGTCAAAAAGAACGTCGTGGGAATAACCGAGCGACAATTTCAGGACGTTGCCCTGAAGTGCTGCACGATAACCAACACCGCGGATTTCAAGATCTTTCTTGAAACCACCGGTCACACCCTGCACGAGGTTTGCAACCTGTGTGCGGGACATGCCCCACTGCTGACGCGCCCGTTTGGACGTGCCACGTGGAGTGACGCTTACTGCATTCTCTTCAACAATGATGTTCACATCATCGGAAGCACGGAACGAACGGGTGCCGTTAGGCCCCTTGACTTCTATGGTCTGGCCCGAGACGGACGCTGAAACGCCGCCAGGAAGCTCGACCGGTTTTTTACCAATACGAGACATAACCTACCCCTTAGAAGATTGTGCACAAGACTTCGCCACCGACATTGTCGGCACGAGCTTGTGCATCGGACATAACACCTTTGGGCGTGGAGACGATCGCGATTCCAAGGCCCTGACGGACTGTGGGGATGTCTTTCACACCAACGTAAACGCGGCGACCAGGGGTCGATACACGTTTAAGCTCACGGATCACCGGCTCGTCCTCGTAGTATTTCAACTCGATTACGATTTGCGGTTTTCCATCGGCGTCTTTTCCAGATTCATAGCCACGGATGTAGCCTTCGGATTTAAGCACGTCCAGAACCCATGCGCGCAGCTTGGAAGATGGAGTGTGAGTGGAGGATTTACCACGCAATTGTGCGTTACGAATACGTGTCAGCATATCGCCGAGAGGATCGTTCAAGTTCATTTTATATCCTCCTTACCAGCTAGACTTAACCATGCCGGGGATCTGACCAATCGAGGCCAAATCGCGCAGCGCGATACGGGACATTTTAAGCTTACGGTAGTAAGCCTTCGGACGACCAGAAACCTGACAACGGTTGTGCAGGCGTGTTGCCGAAGAATTACGAGGCAGCTTGGCAAGCGCCAAGGTAGCTTTGAAACGTTCTTCAACAGCAAGGTCTTTGTTATTCGCGATCTCTTTCAAAGCTGCGCGTCGGTCGGCATACTTAGCCACCAATTTCTGCCGCTTCAATTCGCGTTGGATCATGCATACTTTAGCCATGTTTTTTCTCTCCTCCCGCGCTTAGCTTGAGAAAGGCATGTTGAATTGTTTCAACAGCGCTTTCGCTTCCGCATCGGTATTCGCGGTGGTGCAAATTACGATATCCATTCCCCAGAACTGATCAACTTTATCAAAGTCGATTTCAGGGAACACAATATGCTCTTTCAGGCCCATGGCGTAGTTGCCACGACCGTCAAACGACTTGCTCGAAATTCCACGGAAATCGCGGATACGAGGCATAGCAACAGTAACCAGACGATCAAGGAAATCGTACATACGGTTCCCGCGCAACGTCACTTTGACACCGAGAGGCATATCTTCACGAACCTTGAAACCCGCGATGGATTTCTTGGCTTTGGTGATGACAGGCATCTGGCCGGCAATTGCCATTAGATCAGCGTGGGCGGAGCGGATTTTCTTGCTGTCTGCGACAGCTTCGCCAACACCCATATTCAATACGATTTTCTCCAACTTGGGGATCATCATATCGTTCTTGTAGCTGAATTCTTCTTTTAGCGCAGGGCGAATAGTCTTCGCGTACTGGGCTTTAAGGCGAGGCGTATAATCAGCCATTGATTACTTCCCCCGATTTTTTTGCAAAACGTATTTTCTTGTCGCCTTCCATACGGAAGCCAACGCGTGTTGGACCACCATCTTTAGGGTCAACCAATGCGAGATTGGATAGCTGTATCGCAGCAGGTGTTGGCACGCGGCCGCCCTGTGCAGTCTGGCTTTGTTTTGTGTGACGGATCATCATGTTGACGCCGTCTACAATTGCTTTACCGGCGGAAGGGTTGACCGATGCGATCACGCCTTCTTTGCCTTTGTCCTTACCAGTAAGAACAACGACCTTGTCGCCTGTGCGGAGTTTAGCAGCCATTACAGCACCTCCGGAGCAAGTGAGATGATTTTCATAAAGTTCTTCGAACGTAGCTCGCGAACGACTGGGCCAAAGATACGAGTGCCAATAGGCTCTCCGGCGTTGTTCAGCATTACGGCTGCGTTTGTGTCAAAGCGGATGGCTGTACCATCGGCGCGACGAACTTCTTTGCGTGTGCGTACTACGACTGCTTTGTGAACGTCGCCTTTTTTCACGCGACCGCGTGGAATGGCTTCCTTCACAGAAACAACAATAACATCACCGACGCTGGCATATCTCCGTTTGGAGCCGCCTAGAACCTTGATGCACTGAACACGGCGAGCGCCGCTATTGTCAGCAACATCCAGATTAGTCTGCATCTGGATCATAATGTTTCTCCCGACCTATCGGGACCAAATGCAGTAAATGGCCCCACGGTTTCGATTAAACTGGTAGTGAACCTAAGCGGCTATCACTTCCCAGCGTTTAGTTTTCGATTTTGGTGCGCATTCCTGAATCTGGACTTTGTCACCAACATTGAAAGCATTCTGTTCATCGTGCGCCCGGTATTTTTTGGACTTACGAATAGTTTTCTTCATTACAGGGTGCGTAAAGCGACGCTCAACGGAAACTGTAACGGTCTGTTCGTTGGCGTTGCTTGTAACGACACCGGATAGGATTCTTTTTGGCATCTTTTACACCCTTATTCAGCTGCTGCGGCAGCAGCTTTTTCGTTTAGTATTGTGCGAACACGAGCAGCGTCACGACGGGCGCCTTTCATGCGGGCAGTACCCTCTTGTTGACCAGTAGCCTGCTGAAAACGCAAGTTAAAGCTCTCTTTTTTCAGATTATCCAGCTCTTCACGAAGCTGGTCTGGTGTTTTCTCACGTAGTTCATTGGCGTTCATAACGCGTCTTTTCCTTTCAACATCACTGGTGGGCCCAATAGGGTCACCCTGATTCCAGTGGAGTCAGTTATAGAAGTGGCTCAAATACAGCGGGTGGAGAGGTTTGGCAAGGGGTTTGTTTTGGGGGAGAGTTGAGGCTGGCTTTGCTGATGCGATACCGACAAACCAAACCAACACTTCGACCCTAACTAACCCCCATCTTGAGCGGGTCAAACTCTTTTGCAAAATCCCTTCCAAGGCTGCGCGGCCCTATCTTGTCCCTATATGCATTCCGAAGCGGCTCATCGCCCATTATATCAATGAGCGAGAGGCCATTTTCGTCAGCGGCCAAAGACGAATTTTGTTTTCCAGCCTCATCTTTGTAGGCGCATACCAAGAATCCCAGTCGTAATTGTTCCGATTTTGGATGCTGTCGCATTTCTTTGCCTAAAGGCGAGGTGGCCAATGCATCTGAAATGTCAGTAAATACGCGAAGAGCCGCATCGAGCAACTCGAAGTTCAGACTATTTAATGGAGAGAGTTTTCCATTAACTGAAACTTCGTCAAGAATATTACCTAGGCACAATGTAAATACGGTACGCTGAGGGCTGCCATCTTCGAGAGCTTCAATTGCGTTCGCGAAAGCCGTCGCCGCGGATTGTTGCTGTTAGTATAAAATGAATATCCGCTAACGACCAAAAATAGCCCGGCAACCCACCCCTGCCCTCGCACCTGATTGGGCTTGAACGTATTTTCACTATTCAAGTAGATATCCATATTTTATCTATGCTATCCTTTGTGTTGTTCGTATTTATGAACATAATCCGTTGTATTTACGCAATCAAAGGTAACCACATGCCCAACTCTGAGAATACTGTTGTAAGCGCCGATGCCAAGACTGTTAAGGAATGGTATGATCGCAACGAGATTGTGCTGGTCGATGTTCGCGAAACCTCTGAATATGATCAGGAGCATATCGCGGGATCGCTGTTGTTGCCTATGTCATCGTTCGACCCCGAGATTTTTCCCCGAATTCCTGGCAAAAAAGTCGTGCTTCACTGCGCGATCGGCAAAAGATCCGAATCTGCAGGAAAAATGTTACTTAGCGAGGGCTACCTAGGTGTGATCCACCTGACCGGGGGAATAGATGCATGGAAAGCCGAGGGCTACCCTACCGAAGTGCAAATCCTGCCGCCGGCCAAAAAAACGGCTGTGCCCACCTTCCTCTGCCCTCCGCCGGGGCAAGTTCTGGAAAAGGAATATCTCATTCCGCTAGGAATCTCCCCTTCTGATCTGTCTGGCCGTTTGGGTATTTCCATCAATGCGACAGATGCCCTAATTAAAGGTGAAACCCCGATTGGGGTCGAATTATCCCTAAGGTTGGCGCGTTACTTCAGTACTGCGCCAGATTTCTGGGTCCAATTGCAACTCGATCACGATATGGAGCGGGCACGCCATAAACTGGGTGAAGAAATCCGCCTGAAAATCACACCAAGAACGGCCCAGTAGCTGTCGATAGGCTGCGGCCCCTGACAAAAAAACCCCGGCTTTACAGGCGAGGGTTTGTTAAATCAGTTGCTCAAGTTAAGATTGCTTCCACGCTATCTATCCATACTTCAAAAAAGGAAAGAGAATGCCCTCAATAGATATTCAAGTACTTGACGGAGTATTTTCGGCTGTAGAAAAGGCCGGAATCATAAAAGGGCAACCGACACGGTTAGCGAAGTTGCTGGCCAAACTATCAAGCGGAATACTTCTGTTCGCATCCATGAAGTCAGCAGCGGTTCTTGGGGTTGCGCTGGAAACATACTGACAACGAAAGACGCACTGGAAATGCGCAAACGCGGTTGATTCAAATTTTATAGCCATCAAACGCACGCTGGTTGTTCGCGATGGCGGACTGGTGCATGTGGACCACACACCCTATATAAAAAACCCCCGACCGTTAGGCCGAGGGTTTTCCAATTCTTAAACCGTAGTGGCGTAATTACCAGTCTTCGCGGGTAATAATCCGTGTTTTAATTGACAGCTTCATAGCCGCAAGGCGCAGGGCCTCTTTGGCTGTGACTTCGTCGACACCGTCGATTTCGAACATGATACGGCCAGGCTTAACTTTGGCGACCCAACGGTCGATCGAGCCTTTACCTTTACCCATACGAACTTCGATAGGTTTCGCAGTTACGGGGACATCAGGAAAAATCCGAATCCATACACGGCCTTGACGTTTCATGTGACGCGTCATGGCACGACGAGCAGCCTCGATTTGACGCGCGTTTATACGGTCTGGTTCAATTGCTTTCAGTGCGTATTGACCGAAAGTAATGTCCGATCCGCCTTTAGCCAGACCGTGGATGCGGCCCTTAAACTGCTTGCGGAATTTGGTACGTTTATGTTGACGCAGTATTCATCCCTCCCTTAACGATTGCGCTGAGGGCGTTGTGGACGTCCGCCACCACCCTCTTGCATTTCAGCCATGCGACGATCGTGTGCTTGTGGATCGTGCTCCATGATATCGCCTTTGAAGATCCAGACCTTGATACCAATGATACCATAAGCAGTCATCGCTTCTACGTGAGCGTGATCGATGTCGGCACGAAGAGTATGCAAAGGCACGCGACCTTCACGGTACCATTCGGTCCGCGCGATTTCAGCACCACCAAGGCGGCCAGCACAGTTGATACGAACACCAAGGGCGCCCATACGCATTGCGTTCTGAACGGCGCGCTTCATGGCACGACGGAAAGATACGCGGCGCTCAAGCTGCTGTGCGATGTTTTCACCAACCAAGCGTGCGTCGATTTCCGGCTTGCGAACTTCAACAATGTTGAGGTGCAATTCGGAGTCAGTCATCGTGCCCAATGCTTTACGCAATGTCTCGATGTCCGCACCCTTCTTGCCGATGATAACACCGGGACGGGCTGCGTGGATTGTTACGCGACACTTCTTGTGTGGACGCTCGATGATTACACGCGAAATACCGGCCTGAACCTGATTTTTCTTAACGTAGGCACGGATCGCCAGATCTTCATGCAACAAGTCGCCGAAGTCTTTTGAAGTAGCATACCAACGGCTGTCCCAAGTACGATTGATCTGCATACGCAGACCGATTGGGTTAATCTTATTTCCCATTAGGCTTGCTCCTCATCTGCGGATACCTGACGGACCGTGATGGTCAGCTGGCTGAATGGCTTCAATATCTTGCCGAAACGACCACGGGCACGTGGACGACCACGTTTCAGTGTCAGGTTTTTCCCAACATAGGCTTCGACGACGACGAGATCGTCAACATCAAGACCATGGTTGTTTTCAGCATTTGCGATGGCAGACTGAAGACATTTCTTCACGTCACCAGAGATGCGTTTCTTGGAGAACGTCAAATCAATCAGCGCTTTGTCGACCGGCTTGTTGCGGATCATCTGAGCAACCAGATTAAGTTTCTGACCAGAGGTCCGCATCATTTTCGATACGGCCTGTGCCTCGTTCTCAGCGACGCGACGGGTATTTTTAGACTTTCCCATGATTAGTTCCGCTTCGCTTTTTTATCAGCCGCGTGACCGTAATACGTACGGGTCGGGCTGTATTCGCCAAATTTCTGACCAATCATTTCCTCGGTAACGTTTACAGGGATATGTTTGCGGCCGTTATAGACACCAAACGTCAGTCCAACGAACTGAGGCAGGATAGTCGATCGGCGCGACCAGATTTTAATTACTTCGTGTTTGCCGGACTCACGGGTTTTCTCAGCTTTCTTGAGAACATACGAGTCAACAAACGGACCTTTCCAAACAGAACGAGCCATAGCTTAACGTCCTTTCTTCTTAGCGTGACGCGAGCGGATAATAAGCTTGCTGGACGCTTTGTTTTTCTTACGAGTTTTCGCACCTTTAGTCGGCTTACCCCAAGGAGTAACCGGGTGACGACCACCGGATGTACGACCTTCACCACCACCGTGGGGGTGATCGACCGGGTTCATAACCACACCGCGAACGGATGGGCGGATACCCTTGTGACGGTTACGGCCAGCTTTACCCAGGTTCTGGTTGCCGTGGTCCGAGTTGGATACAGCACCAACAGTGGCCATGCATTCCTGACGAACCAAACGCAACTCGCCCGAGGACAAGCGGATCTGAGCGTAACCACCATCACGACCAACGAATTGAGCGTATGTACCGGCGGCACGAGCAATCTGCCCGCCCTTGCCGGCTTTCAGCTCGATGTTGTGGATGATTGTACCGATAGGCAAGCCTGTGAAAGGCATTGCGTTACCCGGTTTCACGTCAGCCTTGGCCGATGCGATAACTTTATCACCGACTGCGAGACGCTGAGGGGCCAGAATGTAGTTCTGAACGCCGTCTTCGTAACGAATCAGTGCGATGAAAGCAGTTCTGTTGGGGTCGTATTCGATACGCTCAACAGTTGCCGGCATATCAAACTTGCGACGTTTGAAATCCATAATGCGGTAGAGGCGCTTTGCACCACCACCTTTGCGACGCATAGTGATCCGCCCGGTGTTGTTCCGACCGCCCTTTTTCGTCAAACCCTCAGTTAGGGATTTAACGGGACGTCCTTTCCAAAGCTCCGAACGGTCAATCAGAACCAACCCACGTTGGCCTGGCGTCGTCGGTTTATACGACTTTAGTGCCATTTTATCTGTCTTCCGTTGTATTTCAGGCGTGCGCCCGAATTGAGTAAACCGCCCCGAAGGTCGGCGAGGAAAAACGGCCCCCGAGGGGACCGCTTAGTAATTTCATTCAGGCTTAAAGCCCGGTGCTCACGTCGATGGTATTACCTTCTTCGAGTGTCACGTATGCTTTTTTGATGTCTTTACGCTTACCAAGTTGGCCTTTGAAACGCTTGACCTTGCCTTTTGTGATCGTGGTATTAACCGCTTTCACTTTGACATTAAAGAGGCTTTCTACAGCTTCTTTAATCTGTGGTTTATTGGCTTCGATCGCCACTTCAAAAACAACAGCGTTATTTTCAGACGCCATAGTTGCTTTCTCGGTGATGACCGGCTTGCGGATCACATCATACTGTTCGGCTTTGCTGTTCATGACAGGCGTGCCTCCAATGCTTTGACGGCGGATTTTGTAAGAACCAGAGTATCACGACGCAGAATGTCATAAACATTCGCACCGGCACTTGGCAGTACATCAACGCCTTCAATGTTTTGTGCAGCGCGGGCAAAATTTTCGTTCACTTCCGCACCATCGATGATCAGCGCACGTTTCCAGCCTAGATCCTTGATCACGGAAGCAAGCATTTTGGTTTTACCCTCGGACAGGTTAGCGTCTTCGATAATAACCAGCTCACCAGCAGCAACCTTTGCCGACAAAGCATGTTTCAGGCCTAGGGCTCGGAACTTCTTGGTCAGGTTGTGTGCGTGGCTACGCGGAGTTGGGCCCTTGTAGACACCACCACCACGGAAGATCGGCGCATTTCGGGAACCGTGACGAGCGCCACCAGTACCTTTTTGGCGATAGATCTTCTTGGTCGAGTAGCTGGTTTCCGAACGGGTTTTCACTTTGTGAGTGCCCGCTTGGCGTTTGGCCAACTGATAACGAACCATGCGGTGCAGGATGTCTGCACGTGGCTCTAACCCGAAGATAGCGTCAGGCAATTCAATCGAACCGGCTTTCTTGGCGTCGAGCTTGATTACATCAGTTTTCATTCTTCAACGCCTCCTTCAGGGGCTTCAACAGCCGCAGCTTCAGTTGCAGTTGCGCGAATGGCCGCTGGCATTGGAAGATCACTAGGGGCAGCTTTCTTAACTGCGTCCTTGATAGTCACCCAACCACCTTTGGAACCCGGTACGGCACCTTTGATCATGATCAAGCCACGGTCGGCATCGGTTTTCATCACTTGCAAGTTCTGCGTAGTCACGCGCACAGCGCCCATGTGACCAGCCATTTTCTTACCTTTGAAAACTTTACCCGGATCCTGACACTGACC
>JAPYON010000196.1 GCA_029938175.1 Paracoccaceae bacterium
TCATTAGCATGATGGCTGCAGAAGAGCTGGGCGTACCTTATGATAAGGTTCGTACCATTGTGGCCGATACCAACTCAATCGGGTTCAACGACGTGACGGACGGCAGTCGTGTGACGTTTGCGATTGGATTGGCAACGATCAAAGCGGCGCGTGCGGCAACGAAGAACATGTGTGGTCGTGCAGCGCAGGTTTGGGGGATTGATGCAGACGCGGTGGAATGGGTTGACGGTGCAGCTGTGCCGGCGGGCCACAACGCTGGTAATTTTCCGCCAATGACTTTGGCTAAAATTGCCAGAGATCAGGCCAATACAGGTGGGCCGATTGCCGGTCATCACGAGGTGAACGTAGATGGTGCCGGTGTCAGCTTTGGTGTGCATCTGGTGGATCTAGAAGTGGACCCCGAGACCGGATTTACCGAGATCAAACGCTATACCGTGTTTCAGGACGCCGGTAAGGCAATCCACCCCGATTATGTTGAGGGTCAGATGCAGGGCGGAGCCGTTCAAGGTATCGGCTGGGCGTTGAACGAGGAGTACATCTACGGCGAGGATGGCAAGTTGCAAAACGCTGGCTTCCTTGATTACCGTATTCCTGTGGCCTCAGATTTGCCGATGATTGACACTGTTATCCTCGAAATTCCGAACCCCGGTCACCCTTATGGTGTGCGCGGGGTGGGCGAGACAGGCATTGTGCCTCCGCTGGCGGCGGTTGCGAATGGTGTTTCCCATGCGGCAGGTGTTCGGATGTTTGAATTGCCAATGTCTCCGCCGCGTATTTTGGCGGCAATTGACGGAGCAAAATAATGGTTAAGGTTATCCTTTGGGGGTCATTACGATCTGCAACGGGTGGCCTGAGCGAAGTTGAGATTTCGGCCAAGAACACAGGCGAGATGCTTAAAGCATTGGCAGAAAAATACCCCACCCTCGATTCTATAATCGAGGGTGGGGTTTCTGTTGCGATAGACGGTTTGATCTATAAAGAGGCGTGGTTTACCCCGATCAAACCCGACAGCGAAGTCGTGCTGATGCCCTACATGAAGGGTGGTTAGCGGCCCCTTATGCGCGGGTCGAGCGCGTCTCTGAGCCCGTCTCCGATAAAGTTCACACTTAGCACCGTCAAGGAAATCGCCAGACCTGGCCAGACAACGCGGGCGGGTGTAAGGGTCATGTAGTTGGCACCATCAAACAGCAGACGGCCCCATGTCGGGAAATCCGACGGGAACCCAAGGCCGAGGAAAGACAGCGCACTTTCGGTGATGATTGCATTTGCGACACCGAGTGTGGCTGAGACCATGATCGGTGACAGCACGTTTGGCAGGATATGACGCAGGATTACGCGGCGGTCAGGCGTGCCGATGGATTTAGCCGCCAACACGAACTCGCGTTCCTTTTGGGCCAGAACGTCACCGCGTACGATACGGGCGGTGTGCATCCAGCTTGTGGCGCCGATAATGGACACGATCAGGATAAAGATGCCCGTTTCTGGACCAAACATGCCACGCAAGGTGTCGCGAAACAGCATGATGATAACCAACAGCAGCAGTAGCAAGGGCAGGGCGAGAAACAGGTCGGTCAACCGCATCAGCGGTCCATCGAGCTTTTTGAAATATCCCGCCAGGAGGCCGACAATGGTGCCCACCAGCAA
>JAPYON010000197.1 GCA_029938175.1 Paracoccaceae bacterium
TTGATGACGACGAGCTTCTAGAGCTGGTTGAAATGGAAATCCGTGAGCTTCTGACGGAATACGGTTATCCGGGCGACGACATTCCAGTGATCACGGGTTCCGCCCTTGCAGCACTTGAAGGCCGCAATCCTGAAATCGGCGAAACTAAAATCGCTGAATTGATGGCAGCAGTTGATTCGTACATCCCACAGCCAGAACGCGCTGTTGATCTTCCATTCCTACTGCCAATCGAGGATGTGTTCTCGATTTCTGGTCGTGGCACTGTGGTTACAGGTCGTGTTGAACGTGGTGTGGTTAATGTTGGCGACGAGCTTGAAATCGTTGGCATCAAAGATACAACAAAAACAACCTGTACCGGCGTTGAAATGTTCCGCAAATTGCTGGATCGTGGTGAAGCTGGCGACAACGTTGGTGTTCTACTTCGCGGCATCGACCGTGAAGCGGTTGAACGTGGTCAGGTTCTGGTTAAGCCGGGTTCGGTTAAGCCACACACCAAGTTCGAGGCAGAAGTATATATTCTGACAAAAGAAGAGGGTGGTCGTCACACACCATTCTTCAAGAACTACCGTCCACAGTTCTACTTCCGTACAACGGATGTTACTGGCACAGTTACTTTGCCGGATGGTGTTGAAATGGTAATGCCGGGCGACAACTTGAAGTTCGACGTTGAACTGATCGCACCGATCGCCATGGAAGACAAACTCCGCTTCGCGATCCGCGAAGGTGGCCGGACCGTCGGTTCGGGCGTTGTGTCCAAAATTATCGAGTAAGCACTCGAGCACTTAGTCATGTGACCGAGGTATGATCCTCGGTCACGTTTAATTTTCACTGCAGCCACAGAGGCACCAAAATGCAGAGTCAAAATATTCGCATCCGGCTTAAAGCCTTCGATTTCCGCGTACTGGACGCCAGCACAGCTGAGATCGTTTCCACGGCTAAACGTACGGGCGCAACGGTTCGCGGTCCCATTCCGCTGCCAACTCATATTGAAAAGTTCACGGTTCTTCGTGGCCCGCACATCGACAAAAAGTCGCGCGAGCAATTCGAGATCCGGACGCACAAGCGTCTGTTGGACATTGTTGACCCCACACCACAGACCGTGGACGCGCTGATGAAGCTCGACCTCGCTGCTGGCGTGGACGTCGAAATCAAACTTTAGGAGGCTGAGATTATGCGTTCTGGAGTAATCGCCAAGAAACTGGGCATGACCCGGTTGTTCATGGAAGACGGCCAGCAGATTCCTGTTACCGTCCTTCAAATGGAAAACGTGCAAGTTGTTGCGCAGCGTACATCCGACCGTGATGGCTACACAGCCGTTCAGTTGGGTGCGGGCGCTGCAAAAGCAAAACGCACATCTCAGGGCATGCGTGGGCATTTCGCAGCGGCTAAAGTAGAGCCAAAGCGTAAAATTGCCGAGTTCCGCGTATCTGCTGACAATCTGATCGAGGTTGGTGCTGAAATCACTGCTGACCACTATCTTATTGGTCAGTACGTGGACATCGCAGGCACGTCGATCGGTAAAGGTTTTGCCGGTGCTATGAAGCGTCACAACTTTAAAGGACTTCGTGCTACGCACGGTGTGTCTGTTTCGCACCGTTCGCACGGCTCGACAGGTCAGTGCCAGGATCCCGGCAAAGTCT
>JAPYON010000063.1 GCA_029938175.1 Paracoccaceae bacterium
GGACAAACGATTGATTTGCCATGGTTACCGCTCCCTCATTTTAATCATGTTATTGTACCAGTTCATAATCATCGAAACTGTGACAGAAATACTTAAGTACATTGCCATTAGCAGCAGCAAGGTTTCCATCTCGCGACCTGTCTGGTTCAACGTAATTCCACCCAGCGTAGCCGTAATATCCATATAACCAACCGCGATAGCCAACGAAGAGTTTTTGGTAAGGTTCAAGTACTGCGAAATCAGCGGCGGAATAATAACGCGTAATGCTTGTGGTAGAACTACCAAATTCATTACGCGTTTCGGACGCAACCCCAAAGCTGCTGCGGCCTCGGATTGTCCTTTGGAAACAGACTGAATACCAGCGCGAACCGCCTCAGCGATAAATGCACCTGTATACAACGACAGCGCGAACCACAAAGCAATTAACGAGTTCCGAAGGTGAAATCCTCCGACGAAGTTGAAACCTTTTAGTGCCGGGTACTCCAGATCTATTGGTTGCCCCATTATAAAGAAAACAAGTGTTGCAGGAGCAAAGAAGATGGCCAGTTTAATCCAACCTGTTGGCAGGATATCACCCGTTCTATTTTGGCGCTTGCGTGCCCAACGGCCAAACCCCAAAATCGCGACAATCGACAACAAGAACACAATGATCACGGCATTCGATCCGCTATTGTAAACCGGCCTTGGAATATAAAAACCGCGGTTTGTGAACGCAACTGCGTCCCACATAGACATGTGCGCCTCAGCTTCTGCGCCTCCTCGGAAAGCGCGAGGTTGTGGCAGGCTGTGGATGAAAATCGCTGACATCACCAAGATCCACAGCAACAATGGAATGTTGCGGAACATCTCGACGTAAACTGTCATCAAGCGCGCTACAACCCAGTTCTTGGAAAGGCGCGCAATGCCGGCACCAACACCGAGTAGTGTCGCAGTAATACAGCCCAAAAAAGCAACCAGAAGCGTATTAAGAATACCGACAAATGCCGCCCTAGCATGGGAGCTGCGAGAAGTGTATTCGATCAAACGCTGGTTGATGTCATAACCAGCTGGTTCTGCAAGGAACTGGAAGCCAAGCTCTTTGTCAAGAATCGCTAAATTGTTTAGTGTGTTATTTACCAGCCAGGCGCCAACCAGCATCAATAACATAAGCGCAATAACCTGAATGGTCATCGAACGGAAACGTGTATCATAAATTAGCATGCTCAACCGAAATACTTTTTCCGGCTTTGTGTCGTCTGCCGCTGACATGGCACAACCTCCTGATATCAAGCCGAATCATGCATTGGAGCGAGGTGGCCTATCCACCTATGCCCGCATATCCAGACAAACAAACTGTTAGATAATAAAAAATGGGGCGCCCCAATCTGGGCGCCCCAAATGAGTTGATCAGATCAACGGAACGGAGGCGAGTAGATCAAGCCGCCATCTGTCCATAGTGCGTTAACACCACGGGCTAGACCAATCGAGGAATTCTCACCGATTGTGTTAGCGAAGATCTCGCCGTAGTTACCTGCAACACCGATAGCACGTGCAGCCCAGTCAGCGTCCAGACCAAGCATTGCGCCCAGAGAACCTTCTGTACCGAGTAGACGGCCTATTTCAGGGTTATTAGCAGTTGCGGCAATTTCGCCGGCATTTGCTTTGGTGATACCCAGCTCTTCAGCTGTGATCAGAGCGTTAAGAACCCACATGTTGATATCAGCCCAGTTGTCATCGCCGTGACGCACGAGAGGACCAAGTGGCTCTTTCGAGATAATTTCAGGCAACAGCATATGCTCTTCTGGGTTTGCAAGTGTAGTACGCTGTGCAGCAAGTGCAGAACGGTCGGTTGTGTAAACGTCACAAGCACCCGCTAGGTACTGCTGCTTAGCTTCTGCGCCAGTTTCAACAGGCACTGGCTCATAAGACATTCCGTTTACGCGGAAGTAATCGGCCAAGTTCAGCTCGGTAGTTGTACCAGTTGAAATACAAACAGTAGCACCATCAAGTTCAAGAGTAGAGTTTACTCCCAGATCTACAGGAACCATAAAGCCCTGACCGTCGTAGTAGTTAACACCTACGAATGTCTGCTTCAGGTCAACGTCACGAGAGAACGTCCATGTTGTGTTACGTGCAAGCAGATCAACTTCGCCCGACGCCAAAGCCGTAAAGCGTACTTTGGATGTCAGTGGAACGAATTTAACAGCATCGCCATCACCAAGAACCGCAGCAGCAACAGCGCGACAAATCGCGACGTCGAAACCCTGCCAACGGCCTTCTGCATCGGCGAATGCAAAGCCTGGAACGCCTGTGGATACACCACATGCTAACACACCACTTGCTTTAACGTCGTCCAGCGTGCCGGCGGATGCCATGCCTGCTGCAAGACCTACGGCCGCAATCGTGCCGAGAATTAGAGTCTTTGTCATATTTACCTCTTCCTGATTATTTGTCGGCTTTTCCGGTTTCAAGCCAGCCCTATTGACTGACATTGATTCGCGCCGCAGTCTAATTAACCGCGACATTAGGACACAATGAAGATTGTGCGTTGATTGGTCAACAGAAAACGCATGGCTAACCCATTGATTATTTGACCATTTGGTCCATAATGATAATTATGACAAAATTAACCAGCATCGCTGTTATCGGCGCAATTTGTGACTGAATGAAAGCCTTTCTCGGGGAATGAGTAGAAAACGCCGCGGTTTTATCCCTGATCCAGCAAATCCATAAGCGCCGCGGCTTTCATAAAATCAGAACGTTTGACCTCTGCCGCTGCGCTGGCGGCAGCGTCGATGCCCCATTGCTCTTCTTGCCAAGTCTCGTCAATACGAGATAGCGGCCAGACTTCGGCGGCGCTCAGGTGCTTTGAAGTAATCGCCAACGCCAAAACAAACGAACCAGAAATGGTTACCAAATCGTGAAACGCAGTCAGTCGCCAAGGATCAAAATCAGATGCCATGGCCCGCAACTTTTCCTGCCCTGAATCCGGTTGTTGTACGTGTATAACACCGGTAGTGGTCACCAAATCCACGCCGTAATCATGCGCGATCCACTCCAACAGCGGATCCCAAGCCGCAGATTGCCGTGAAACCAGTTCGGCTGGGGCATCGGCGCGATAGCACAGCAGATCGGTAGCGCCGTATTCCGCCAACATTCCAGCAACCGCCGTGTGCTGAACCGTAACCTTATCGAGCGTCGCATTCGCACAGCGCGTCAAATGCATTTCCAAAGGGTTAATTTTTTCTTTAACTGCATCCCATTCCGCCGCTATGCCATCGGCTACGGCTTTGGTTGGGGCCAACAAGGATGCCTTCAGCGGGGTTTTCAGCTGCCTGTCGTCCAAATAAATCCCGAACCCCGCAGCTTCCTGCTGAACCAAAACCTCTTTCCAGAACCTTTTTTGAAGCGTAGTGCTCATGCCAACCCTCGCCAAATATACGTTAATGCTTCGTCAAGATCGTCAAAGCTGTCAATAATGGCGTCCGGCTTCGCGGCGCTAAGGCGTTCCTGCGAATGATATCCCCAGCTAACCCCGACCGTCGCAAATCCGGCAGCTTTACCCATGGCCATGTCAAATTCTGTGTCCCCGACCATAACCGCGCGTTGCACCTCGACGCCCGTATCCAGCAACGTTTGGTGCAGCATCGAGGGGTGCGGCTTGGAAGGATGCTCGTCCGCTGTCTGGTGCGTCACGAAATAATGCCCGATCCCGTGCGATTCATACGCATGATCCAGCCCACGTCGCGCCTTGCCGGTTGCGACACCCATCAGGATGTTGTCTTGCGAATGCAGGCGGTTCAATGCGGCACGCGCGCCTGGATACATCGGGGTAGCCCCATCGCCGCCCATCTCGGCACGCATCTCGATGAAGCTTTGGCGATAGAACTCAGCTCCTGCGACGGCTTCGGCATGGGTCATGTCCGGTGCGATTGTTGCCACAGCCTGTTGCAACGACAAGCCAATAATTCCGCGTGTCTGGCCGTCCGTAGGTGCAGGTCGGTCCATGCGGATAAAAGCTCGGCGCATGGCCTCAATGATCACATCCTGACTGTCAATCAGCGTACCGTCCATATCAAAGACTACGAGGCTAAGGTTGTTCATTCGTGTATTTCAAACGGGTCTTTTGGGGCCCACTTGAGGTTCCAGCTAAACAGATCCCATGTGCGCTGCATGTGTTCCGGAAGATCGGCTTCAAAAAACAAATCTTTGCCGGTGCGCGGATGCTTAAATTTGATGGAGCGGGCATGAAGGTGCATTTTCTTGGATATCACACCGCCAAGCTGCGAGCCCCAACCGTCACCGTCGTTAACCTGACCACTGCCACCATATTTGCCGTCACCTGCAATCGGGCAACCGATTTCGGCCAGATGTGCGCGCAATTGATGTGTACGACCAGTGATCGGCGATAGCCCCAGCCAAGTTGTGCGCTTTCCAACCGTTTCGATAACAACAAAGTCAGTCGTTGCACGTTTTGCGCCTGGCGTTTCATCAATTTCGCGTGGCGGGATGCAAATCATCTTTTCACCTGCACCATGTGGACCGTGGCCAGCTTGCTTTACCAAGCCAAATCGAATCGTTCCGACCATCTGATCAGGATGTCCGGCAACAAGCGCCCAGTATATTTTCTGCGTAAACTTGTTGCGAAACGCCATCGTCAACCCTTTGGCCGCCTGCCCGTTTCGGGCCAGAAGCAGAATGCCGGAGGTATCTTTATCGAGACGATGAACCAGCTTTGGTTTTACTTCCAGACCAAAGCGCAAAGCCTCGGTCATACCATCAACGTGGCGCGTAGTATTTGTCCCGCCTTGAACCGCCAGACCTGCAGGCTTGTTCAGGACAATAATATCGTCGTCTTTATAGATCACGCAGCTCTGAATCATCTTGGCATCGGCGTCCGAAACATGCACCCGCGCCGCGCGCGCTTTGGCGGCCTCGTCCGGTGTGGGTAGTGGCGGAATGCGTACTGACTGACCCTCGACCAAACGGGTCGAGGTTTTCACTCGTCCGCCTTCAACGCGAATTTCACCCTTGCGGCACATCTTTTCGATGCGCCCCTGCGGGACGTGAGGGAACACACGACGAAACCACCGGTCAAGACGTTGCTCGTCACCGTCTGCGTCTACTTCACGATATTGTACGCCGCTCATGTCAGGCTCCGTGCGATTGTCATTCCAAGGAATAGCGCACCAATGGCGAGGACGACCGAGCCGCCCATGTATACGCTGGCGCTGACATAGCGACCCCGCTCCATCAAGTAAAGGGCGTCCAGTGAATATGCTGAAAACGTGGTGAACCCGCCGAGCACGCCAGTCATCAAGAACGGGGCTAAACGCGAGAAACTGCCGTCCATTCGTTCCAACAAATAGAACGCCAAAAGGCCCATCAGAAACGAACCAACGACGTTCACAAACATCGTTCCATATGGAAACCCGCTGCCCATTGCGCGAAAAATCATCGCCCCACTGAGGAAGCGCAGCGATGCACCGAGGGCGCCGCCAAGGGCGACTTGAAGTAATACAGGCATGTTAATCCTTCCGCTTGACGCGTAGTTTGGCAAAATATTCCAGACGTTTCTTTAACTCGCGCTCATGGCCGCGCTCAACCGGCGAATAGTAAATGCCGCGCTTCATTGTATCCGGAAAATAGTTTTGCCCCGAGAACCCGTCTTCGGCATCGTGGTCATATTGATACCCCTCGCCAAAACCATGCTCTTTCATCATCGAAGTCGGCGCATTGAGGATATGTTTAGGAGGAGGTTCCGAGCCTGTCTGTTTGGCCGCAGACATCGCATTGCTAAACGCTGAATATGATGCATTTGATTTCGGGGCGAGTGCCAAATACATAACTGATTGCGCCAGCGCCAGCTCTCCTTCGGGCGAGCCTAGGCGTTCATAAGTTTGCCACGCATCAAGACAAAGTCGCTGCGCGTCTGGGTCCGCAAGCCCAATATCTTCAACCGCCATCCGTGTGATCCTGCGCGCTAAATATCGTGGATCTTCGCCGCCTTGCAGCATCCGCGCGAGCCAGTAAAGCGCCGCATCGGGATCCGAACCGCGGACAGATTTGTGTAACGCCGAGATCAGATTATAATGCTCCTCGCCGGATTTATCATATTTGGGCGCGCGTCGCGAAAGGCGTTTTGACAGATCGTCACGATCAACTTTTTCTTTCAATACGAACACCTGTTCAAGCAGATTAAGCAATGCACGACCATCTCCGTCGGCCATTTCCATCAAGGCCTCGCGCGCATCGGCGGTTACCGGAAGCGCCTTATCAGTTTCCTTTTCTGCCCGCTGGATCATCAGTTCCATTTCCGCCAACGTTAGGCGGTTAAGGATCATCACCTGCGATCGGGACAGTAGCGCGGAATTCATCTCAAAGCTGGGATTTTCCGTGGTCGCCCCGACCAGAAGGATCGTGCCATCTTCCATATGCGGCAAAAATCCGTCCTGCTGCGCTTTGTTAAAACGGTGGATTTCGTCAACGAATAACAACGTACCGTGACCATTTTTGCGGCGGATTTTGGCGGCCTCAAATACCTTCCGCAAATCTGGCATTCCGGTGAAAATCGCGCTGATTTGAACAAAAGTCAGGTCGCTTTCGTCAGCCAGAAGCCGTGCGATCGTGGTTTTCCCCACCCCCGGCGGGCCCCAAAGAATTAACGACGACAGGTTCCCGTGCAACAACATCTGCCCCAAGGGTCCATCCGGCCCAAGAATATGTTCTTGCCCTATAACCTCGGTCAGGTTTTTGGGGCGCAGCCTATCAGCAAGCGGGCGTGGAGCGTTGATGGGCGTTTCGCCTGCGGTGTCAAAAAGATCGGCCATTTGTCTAGGATACCCTGTCCTTCGAAACGAAAAAACCCCGGAAATTCATCCGGGGTTTTAAGGGCGCGCATCTAACTGCATACCAGTATCCTAATTTTACTCGGCAGCGGCTTCTTCAAGCGAAACGCGAACTTTATCGCCAGCGCCTTTGGCATCAACGTCACGGTCGACAAGCTCGATGATTGCCATCGGTGCCATATCGCCATAACGGAAACCGGCTTTTAGAACGCGGGCATAACCACCGGTGCGTTCAGCATAACGTGGGCCAAGAATGTCAAACAACTTCTTGACGGCATCTTCCTGGCGCATACGCGATTGCGCGATACGGCGGGAGTGCAAGTCGCCTTTTTTACCTAGCGTGATCATCTTGTCGATGATGCGCTTCAATTCTTTGGCTTTCGGCAGAGTCGTTTTGATCTGCTCATGCTCTACCAATGAGCATACCATGTTCGCGAACATCGCTTTGCGGTGTTCGTGTGTACGGTTTAACTTACGGTAACCATTACCATGACGCATTTTCTTATTCCTTCATTTATACTTTGTCTGGCAGCCCATGCGGGTGGATCTGCTCTCCTTGGGGCAGCATTGCCCGGATATTCCCCGCCAAATGCGGGCATTGTGTACGGTGCGCGGTCGCCCACGCACCGATATTCTTAGAAGTTCTCTTCGAACTTTTTCGCCAACTCTTCGATGTTTTCTGGCGGCCAGTCGATGATGTCCATACCAAGATGTAGACCCATAGTAGTCAGCACTTCTTTGATCTCGTTCAAAGACTTGCGGCCAAAGTTCGGAGTACGCAGCATCTCTGCTTCGGTTTTCTGGATCAGATCACCGATATAAACGATATTGTCGTTTTTCAAGCAGTTTGCCGAACGCACGGACAATTCCAGCTCATCCACTTTCTTCAGCAGAAGCGGGTTGAACTCTAGGTCGTCGTCTTCGTCGTCACGACCAGCCGATTCAGGCTCGTCGAAGTTCACGAATACAGCCAGTTGATCCTGAAGGATACGGGCCGCAAACGCGATCGCATCTTCGGATGAAATAGAGCCATCAGTTTCAATGCTCAACGTCAGCTTGTCATAATCCAGAACCTGACCTTCGCGGGTTGGTTCAACTTTATAGGACGCTTTAGTCACTGGCGAGAACAGCGCATCAACCGAAATCAGGCCAATCGGCGCATCTTCGGGGCGGTTCTTGCCAGCAGCAACGTAGCCTTTACCAGTTTCAACAGTCATCTCCATATAAAGCGAGGCACCCTCGTCGAGGTGGCAGATTACGTGATCCCCGTTCAGGATTTCGATGCCGTTGGTTTCAGCGATGTCACCTGCGGTAACAACACCTGGACCAGTCGCACTGATTGCAACCTTTTTAGGGCCTTCGACTTCCATGTTAACCGCAACGCCTTTGAGATTCAGAACGATGTCGGTTACGTCTTCACGTACACCGGCAACCGAGGAGAACTCGTGTAAAACGTTATCGATTTGCACCGATGTGATGGCCGCGCCCTGAAGCGAGGACAGCAGAACGCGACGAAGCGCGTTGCCGAGTGTCAGACCAAAGCCGCGTTCCAGCGGTTCAGCGACAGCCGTTGCCATGCGAAGTGCGTCAGCGCCGGATTTTATTTCCAGCGACGTTGGGCGGATGAGCTCCTGCCAGTTCTTGTGGATCATATTATGGCCTCCATACTTGTTCCCTACTGGATCCGGTGGGGAACGCCCGAGGTTTAGAAAAAGAACAGACTGCACCCGAAAATACGGGCACAGTCCGGTAGTAAAATATCTTTATACGCGACGACGCTTTGGTGGGCGACAGCCGTTGTGGGCCATTGGCGTCACGTCACGAATCGATGTGATGTTCAGACCAACTGCAGCCAACGCACGAAGTGCAGACTCTCGCCCCGATCCTGGTCCCTGCACCTCTACTTCAAGCGTTTTCATGCCATGCTCTTGCGCTTTTTTACCGGCATCTTCAGCGGCCATCTGCGCTGCATAAGGTGTAGACTTACGCGAACCTTTGAAGCCCATTGTGCCGGCCGAGGACCATGCAATCGCATTGCCCTGCGCATCAGCGATCAGGATTTTAGTGTTGTTGAAAGAAGAGTTAATGTGCGCAACACCTGTCGAGATGTTCTTGCGGACTTTACGCTTCATACGAGTTTTTTCATGTGCCATTAGATCAACCCTCCCCTATTTCTTCTTACCAGCAATGGCCTTTGCAGGACCTTTGCGAGTGCGAGCGTTAGTGCTGGTACGCTGACCACGCACAGGAAGGC
>JAPYON010000064.1 GCA_029938175.1 Paracoccaceae bacterium
GCCTCCAGTCCACTCACATCCCAGACCGCGAAATCGGCCCTCTTGCCGACCTCCAGTGAACCAAGATCACTGCGGCCAAGCACCTCTGCTCCGCCGCGCGTCGCAATTTCCAACGTTTCACGCGCCGACATGGCATCTGCCCCGTTTTGCACGCGCTGAAGCAACAACAACTGCCGCGCTTCGGACAGCAGATGCCCGGCGTCGTTACTGGCCGACCCATCAACGCCTAACGAAACCTTAACACCCGCATCCCGCATCTGGCGTACAGGCGCGATGCCTGAACCCAACCGGCAATTCGAACAAGGGCAATGCGCCACGCCTGTTTTTGTTCGGGCAAACAGGTCGATCTCAGAACTGTCCAGTTTCACACAATGCGCGTGCCAAACGTCGTCGCCCGTCCAGCCCAGGTCTTCGGCATACTGGCCGGGGCGCACTCCGAATTTTTCCAACGAATAAGCAATATCTTCATCATTCTCGGCCAAATGAGTATGCAACATAACGCCCTTGTCGCGCGCCAACAGGGCCGTATCCCTCATGATTTCGCGTGATACCGAAAACGGCGAACACGGTGCTAATCCAACCCGCACCATTGCGCCGTTATTAGTGTCGTGAAACGCATCCACAACACGGATGGAATCCTCAAGAATCGCACTTTCAGTCTCTACCAACCAATCGGGCGGCAACCCACCGTCGCTCTCGCCAATCGACATGGAGCCGCGCGTGGGGTGAAAGCGAATTCCTACAGTTTCCGCCGCATCAATCGTATCTTCCAGCCGCACGCCGTTTGGATACAAATACAAATGATCCGAAGACATCGTGCAACCCGACAATGCCAGCTCTGCCAGCCCTACTTGCGCGGAAACGAACATCTCTTCCGGACCCATGCGCGACCAGATCGGGTAAAGCGTCTGCAACCACCCGAACAACAGCGCATCTTGCCCGCCTGGCACTGCACGTGTCATCGTCTGGTACAAATGGTGGTGCGTGTTCACCAGGCCGGGCGTCACAACGCAGCCCTTGGCATCCACGACCACGTCAGCGGTTTCGGGTAGCTCGGACCCAACCATCTCGATCACGCCGTCTCGGGCTAACAGGCCGCCGCCGGGAATCTCGCAGTGCGTGCCGTCCATCGTCACCAGAACATCTGCGTTTTTCAATAAAAGAGTGGCCATCAAGCCTCCATCACTTCGGTAATGCGTTTTCGGATATTTTCGGTCATAAAATCTATAAACAGTCTGACTTTGGGGTCTTGCAGCTGTTTATGCGGATAAATAATCGCTAAATTTGTTGTGCTGGGCGGGGTGTCAGGTAAGATTTCGATCAGATCACCGATGGCTAGATGCTCGGCAATTTCAAACCACGGTTTATTGATAATCCCGTAGCCGCCCAAGGCCCAGTCGGTCAGCACATCACCATCATCGGATTCAAATGGCCCGTGCACCTGTAGCTTTCGAATCCCGACCTGAGTATTCAATTCCCAATAATATTGCTTAGAGCCGGGAAAGCGCAGCAGCAGGCAGTCGTGTTTGTCCGACAGCAGATCATTCGGTTTACTCGGCTCGCCGCGCATCTCTAGATACGCGGGAGACGCCGCCAACACCCGCCGGCAATCCATGATTCCGCGAATACGAAAGTTCGAATCCGGTAGTTGCCCCAGCTTGAACGCAACATCCAGTGCTTCGGTTGTTATATCGACGTTACGATCCGAAAGGCGCAAACGAACGTTAATATTCGGATATTCGTTATGAAACAGCGGCACCAGCGGCGCAATTAACCGCCGCCCGATCCCCAAGGGGGCCGTAACGTGGATCGAGCCTTTAGGATTGTTTGATATTTCGGCAATGGCCGCTTCGGCCTCGTTCAGCGCTTCAAGCGTTTTCACAGCTCCGCCATAGAAAATCCTGCCTTGCTCGGTTGTGGTAAGTTTGCGGGTAGTGCGGTTGAACAGCCGAACGCCAAGGTGTTTTTCCAACTCCTTGATCCGATTGCTGGCCACCGCCGGAGACGCCCGCAAATCGCGCCCCGCAGCCGACAAGCTGCCCATCTCTACGACGCGGACGAACATTTTTATGTTGTTGATATAAGACATTTCATTCCCCTGATTGCTATGGCCAATGCGATACCATTATCTATATTATTTTGAAAGTGTGCCGCCGCGAATTGGCTTACATTGGCAATTTATATCTGGCATCGTGGTGCAAAATCAGGAGAGCGAGATGTATGAATTTGCAATAATCTGGGACTGGCTGGCCTTCGCTGCACGCTGGGTGCACGTAATCACAGCCATCGCATGGATCGGTTCGTCGTTCTATTTCATCGCGCTCGATCTGGGTTTGCGTAAACATGAGGCATTGCCTGAAGGTGCGCACGGCGAGGAATGGCAAGTCCACGGCGGCGGATTTTACCACATCCAGAAATATCTGGTTGCCCCTGCCGCAATGCCCGAACATCTGACTTGGTTCAAATGGGAAAGCTACGCCACGTGGCTTTCCGGTTTTGTACTGCTTAGCTTTGTCTATTATGGCGGAGCGGACCTTTATCTTATCGACAAGAATGTTCTAGACGTATCCGCGACCGTTGCCATCCTGATCTCGCTTGGGTCTATATTGGGCGGTTGGTTCATCTATGACCTTATCTGCAAATCGAAATTCGGCGATAACAACACCCGCCTGATGATCCTGCTGTATATCCTGCTGGTCGCCCTCGCTTGGGGCTTTACCCAAGTGTTCACAGGCCGCGCGGCGTTCCTGCACCTTGGCGCGATCACTGCAACAATCATGAGCGCGAACGTTTTTATCACCATCATTCCAAACCAGAAAATCGTGGTGGCCGACCTGCTCGCGGGCGAAAAGCCTGATCCCAAGTACGGCAAAATCGCCAAGCAACGCTCGACGCATAACAACTATCTGACCCTTCCAGTTATCTTCCTGATGCTGTCGAACCATCTGCCGCTGGCCTTTGCCACCGAATACAACTGGGTCATCGCCAGCCTTGTGTTCCTGATGGGTGTCACTATCCGGCATTACTTCAACTCTAAACATTCCCGCAGTGGGGGTCCGACATGGACATGGTTGCTTACCGCCGTCATTTTCATCTTGATAATGTGGCTTTCGACCGCACCCAAAGTTCTGTCAGGCGACCCTAAAGAAATCGCTTACAACGCTCGCGAGAAACGTCTGATTCTGGCCGAAAACTTCAAGAATGTTCGCAACACAATCCTTGGTCGTTGTTCTATGTGCCACGCCGCCGAGCCTTACTGGGAAGGTATTCGCGAGGCTCCAAAAGGGGTGGTTCTTGAAGAAGACCACCAGATCGTCGCCCGTGCCCGTGAGATCTATCTGCAAGCAGGGCGCAGCCATGCCATGCCTCCGGGAAATGTGACGTTCATGGAAGATTCCGAGCGCCGTATGATTTCGTCATGGTACGAAGCTGCCGTGTCTGGCAAATCATGAAGAAAATCTTAAGAGGCCGCGTTGTTAGCTTTATCTCAGAACCCGCCAATGCCGACGACCTGTCGGCGGTAACCTATATCGAAGACGGTGGCATCCTGATCGAGGGTGGTGCGATACTTGCTGCAGCAGAGTTCAGTGATCTGGACACCACGGGCACAGAGGTGATCGACCACCGCCCGAACCTGCTGATGGCCGGTTTCATTGATACCCATAATCATTTCCCGCAAATGCAGGTTGTTGGGTCATATGGTGCACAGCTGCTGGACTGGCTAAATAATTATACGTTTCCGGCAGAAACTAAATTTGTAGATCCTGAACATGCTGAACGCATTGCCGTAAAATACTTCGATGAAATGCTGCGCAATGGAACCACAACACCTGTTGCCTTTTGCTCGGTTCATAAGGCGTCTGCAGAGGCGTATTTTGCTGAAGCTGAACGTCGCAATATCCGCGCGCTGGGTGGCAAGGTGCTTATGGACCGGAATGCGCCCGAAGGTTTGCTCGACACGCCGCAAAGTGCTTATGACGATACAAACGAATTAATTGCCGAATGGCACAGCAGGGGCAGGGGGCTTTATGTCATCAGCCCGCGTTTTGCAATTACTTCAACGCCCGAACAATTGGAAATGGCACAAGCGCTCGTTGCTGAAAACCCGACGTGCTATATGCAAACACATTTGTCGGAAAATCACGACGAGATCGCCTATACCATGTCGCTATATCCTGAACACCCTGACTATCTGGGAATATATGAACATTACGGGTTGTTAGGGCCTCGTGCCTTACTCGGCCACTCGATTCACCTTAGTCATCGCGAAAGATCGGTGCTGGCCGATACAGATTCCGTTGCTGTTTTCTGCCCAACATCCAATCTTTTCATTGGCTCCGGTTTGTTCAATGAAGAGCGCATCCGCAAAGATGGCATCCGCATTGCGGTGGCAACGGATATAGGTGGCGGCACCAGTTATTCAATGCTGCGAACAATGGACGAAGCCTATAAGGTCTGCCAGTTGCAAAACCAAAACCTGCCACCGCTTTACGCATTCTACCTGATGACATTGGGTAATGCGAAGGCACTTGGGCTGGAATCTGATATAGGAAACCTTGATGCGGGCTCCGAGGCAGACATCGTGGTACTAGATGCATCCGCAACACCGGCGATGGCCTTGCGGATGGAGACGGTTACGACACTGCCCGAAGAACTGTTTGTTCTACAAACTCTTGGGGATGACAGATCAATTGTGGAAACTTACGTGGCCGGAGTTGCCGCCAAGCCCTAGTTTTTAGGGTCTGGCCAGCTTGCCCAAGGAAACGGTTTTTCCTCGCTTGCATAGCTCAGGTATTTAACATTCTGTGCCATCCATAGACTAAGCGCTGCGCCAAAATCAGCCAACTGCTCGTTTGGTTCCTCTTTTACGAGGGACCAGATAAACTGGATTGTTGCAATTGTATATAATGCTGCCTCCGCCAGACCAAAGCAGACAATTAAAACGATCATCGGAAGAAGGCGGGCCCACCGTGACGGGCGAATTTCTTTGCCAGTGCCCATAATAAACCCCCGGTTTTCTTGCGGCATTGTTAACACTATTAACATCTAGCAAATTTTTTTACCAACACAAGGTATTGGCTGCAAAAAACCAGCATTCACGCGAGGGTTTTCATCAACAGGAGTTGAAATTCTCGGGGACAGTAAGCACGCCGTAAGATATTAACGTGTGGTTTCCGTCATCCGACGACGCACATAAGTGTCGGTCAAATCCAGCATCTCGGTCATGCCGGGATCAAAGAAATGGCCCGCACCCTCGATAACTTCATGCGTAATAGTAATGCCTTTTTGCTCGTGCAGCTTGTTAACCAGTTCTTCAACAGGTTCCGGCGGCACAACCTTATCCTCGGAGCCATTAATAATCAGGCCGGAAGCCGGACAAGGCGCAAGGAAGTTGAAATCGTACATATTTGCAGGCGGAGCTACCGATATGAAGCCGGAAACTTCCGGACGACGCATCAGCAATTGCATGCCAATCCATGCACCAAACTGGAAACCGGCAACCCAGCAATGCTTGGCGTTCGGGTTCATGCCTTGCAGATAATTCAGCGCCGCAGCGGCATCAGACAATTCACCAATACCTTGGTCATATTCGCCCTGCGAGCGACCAATGCCACGGAAATTAAACCGCAAAACCGTAAAGCCCATCTTGTGGAAGGTGTAATGCAGGTTATGCGTCACCTTGTTGTTCATCGTTCCGCCATGCTTGGGATGCGGGTGCAAGATGATTGCAATCGGCGCGTCCTTGGTTTTTTGGGGGTGATAGCGACCTTCAAGCCGACCATCTGGGCCGGCAAAAATTACCTCAGGCATACAATATCGCTCCTGCGACTAAAGGGTTTGACCGAATGCTTGACTTAATCAGTCAACCAACCTAGAAACATTCTAAACTAAGGGCTATCCCTTAATTACTCGGTATGGAAGTAAGCCCTGAGGGGGCTTGCGTCAACCTCTCGTAGATCGGAACAGGCCATGAAGCTCAGCACAAAAGGACGTTATGCGATGATTGCGCTGGTCGATATGGCTGATAAGGGAAAAGATAGGTTGATTTCTCTGGCTGAAATTTCCGAACGTCAAGGGATTTCATTAGCTTATCTGGAGCAGTTGTTCGTAAAGCTGCGTCGTGCCGAGATTGTAGAATCAGTGCGCGGACCAGGTGGTGGCTATCGTCTGGCCTCGCCAACAACTGAGATTCGAATTTCAGAGATTCTGTGCGCCGTCGATGAAGCCATGGATGCTATGTCGCGCGGTGCGGGGGCGAGTGGTGGCGATCAGGATACTGACTCGCAGCGGTTGACTGATAAGCTGTGGGAACGTCTGTCCGCCCATGTTTACGTTTTCCTGCACCAAACCCGTCTAAGCGACATCACGGGCGACGAGCTTGCACCTTGTCCGGCGGTTCCGGCATTCGTTCATATGGTGGACGACGAATGAACAGGGTTTATCTAGATTACAACGCGACCACACCGCTACGCCCCGAGGCGAAATCGGCGATGGTTGCAGCGATGGAGGTCACGGGAAACCCCTCGTCCGTTCATGCAGAGGGCCGCAAAGCCAAGGCAATTGTCGAAACTGCCCGTCGTCAGGTTTCCGATGCGACGGGTGCCTCCGGTGCCGACATTATTTTTACCTCAAGCGCAACCGAGGCGGCAGCCTTGGCGATGGCAGGCCAAGGGTATCTGTGCGCAGCAGTCGAGCATGATTGCGTAACTGCGTGGGCATCCGAGGCGTTACACGCCGACAAAAACGGCTATGTACACGCCGAAGACCCGAAGAACACCAGCTTACAACAGGTGAACAGCGAGACGGGTGTTATCCACACGTTGCCCGAGGGCATTGCGCTGTCGGATGTGGTGCAGGCTTTCGGCAAAATGCCGTATGCGTTTTCGTGGAGCGGGGCGGAACGTGCGATGATCTCTGGCCACAAGTTCGGGGCTCCAAAGGGTGTTGGCGCGTTAATCATTCGTAAAGGTATCGAGGTTGACGCCCGCCTTAAGGGGGGCGGCCAGGAAATGGGACGACGTTCCGGTACGGAGAACGTTGTAGGAATTGCTGGCATGGGCGCTGCGGCTGCGGCTGCTGCTCGGGATGTAGATGCTGGCCTATGGGGTGCGGTTGCAGACACGCGCGACTGGCTGGAAGGGTATTTGGCCGACGCGGCCGACGACATCCAGATTTTCGCGCGGGACGTTGATCGCCTGCCCAACACCTCTTATTTCTCGGTTTCCGGCTGGAAGAGTGAAACGCAGGTTATGCAGATGGATTTGGCTGGTTTTGCGGTCTCGGCCGGCTCGGCTTGCTCAAGCGGCAAGGTTGTTGGCAGCAAAGTCCTGAAAGCGATGGGTTGCGACGATGATACCGCCAGCAGTGCAATACGCATTTCGATGGGGCTAGAGACAACGCGCGAGGAAGTAGAACGCTTCGCCGATACATGGATTGAACACTACCGCCGTTACAAACAGCGCGCGGCTTGAATAAAAGGGGAAAGCCAATGGATGCTTTAGAGGATGTAGTTAAGGAAGGTGTTGACGCCGAAACCGTTGAGGCGGTGAAAGGTGTTGCCGAAAAGTACAAGTACGGCTTCGAGACCGAGATCGAGACGGAATACGCGCCTCTTGGACTAAACGAGGACATTGTGCGGCTGATTTCGAGTAAAAACGACGAGCCTGAATGGCTGCTGGAATGGCGCCTTGATGCGTATCGCCGTTGGTTGCTCCTGGAGGAGCCGGACTGGGCGATGGTCGATTACCCAAAGATAAACTTTGAGGACATCTATTACTACGCCCAACCCGCCAGTATGAAGGAAAAGCCGAAGTCTTTGGACGAGGTCGACCCTAAGTTGCTGGAAACTTACGCGAAGCTTGGTATTCCGTTGAAGGAACAGGCGTTACTTGCAGGTGTTGAAATGCCTGAAGGCGAACGCAAGGTTGCTGTGGACGCGGTATTTGATTCCGTTTCGGTGGGGACGACTTTTAAGGAAGAGCTCGGCAAAGCTGGCGTAATCTTCTGTTCATTCTCGGAGGCCGTAAAGGACCACCCTGAACTTGTCCGCAAGTATCTGGCTTCGGTTGTTCCAATCTCGGACAACTATTACGCGACGCTGAACAGCGCGGTGTTCTCGGACGGCTCGTTCGTTTACATCCCCGAAGGTGTGAAATGCCCTATGGAACTGTCCACGTATTTTCGCATCAACGCGGAAAATACAGGCCAGTTCGAACGCACGCTGATTATTGCGGAAAAAGGCTCGAAAGTTTCGTATCTTGAGGGCTGCACGGCCCCACAACGCGACACCAACCAGCTTCACGCTGCTGTGGTCGAGATTGTGATCATGGAAGACGCAGATGTTAAGTATTCTACAGTGCAAAACTGGTATCCGGGTGACGAAAACGGCGTTGGCGGCATTTACAATTTCGTAACCAAACGAGCTGATTGTCGTGGTGATCGGGCCAAGGTTATGTGGACGCAGGTTGAAACGGGTTCTGCGGTGACGTGGAAATACCCGTCGTGCATTCTGCGCGGCGATGATTCACAGGGCGAGTTCTACTCGATCGCGATCGCCAACAACTACCAACAGGCCGACACGGGCACCAAGATGATCCATCTGGGAAAACGCACAAAGTCGCGGATTGTATCCAAGGGGATTTCGGCGGGGCATGCGCAGAACACGTACCGTGGTCTGGTAACAATGCACCCGAAGGCGAAGAACTCGCGTAACTATACGCAGTGCGATAGCTTGCTGATTGGGAACAAATGTGGCGCGCACACGGTTCCTTATATTGAGGTGAAGAACAATTCCAGCCGTGTCGAACACGAAGCGACGACATCCAAGGTGGACGACGAGCAATTATTCTACTGCTTGCAACGAGGCGTTGGCGAGGAAGAGGCGGTAGCCCTGATCGTAAACGGCTTCGTTAAAGAAGTGTTGCAATCCTTGCCGATGGAATTCGCAATGGAAGCACAAAAACTTGTGGCGATCTCTCTTGAGG
>JAPYON010000065.1 GCA_029938175.1 Paracoccaceae bacterium
ACTACCGGCGGATTTCGGTAAACTGAGACTAGTTCGAATTAGTCTGACAGCACCCAACGTTCTCATTCTTGCTTACTATTTCGGTAACCTTGCATTCTTAGTGTCGGAAGTGGCGCATTCCGGTGAATACCATGGCGAGGCCGGCTTGATCAGCAGCTGCAATCACCTCTGCATCACGCATCGATCCACCAGGTTGGATAACCGCCGTTGCGCCTGCTTCGGCGGCAGTGAGCAGACCATCCGCAAACGGGAAGAAGGCATCTGATGCCACGACCGAACCTTTTGTCGGCGTCTCGCCCAGCCCCAAGACTTCAGCCATATCCAGCGCCTTGCGGGCAGCGATACGAGTTGAATCAACGCGGCTCATCTGTCCGGCGCCAATACCGACGGTCGCGCCATTCTTGACGTAAACTATGGCGTTCGATTTCACGTGCTTGGCAACTTTCCAAGCGAACATCATATCGGCCAGCTCGGCTTCGGTCGGGGCTCGTTTGGTGACCACTTTCAGATCATCCATCGAGATAAACCCGTTGTCACGATCTTGCACCAGATAGCCGCCAGTCACTCTACGCCAAGTGCGCCCGCCCTCACGGACATCCGGTAATCCTCCGGTAGTCAACAACCTCAAATTCTTCTTCTTTGCAAAAATACTCATAGCTTCGTCAGTCACCGTCGGGGCGATAACGACTTCGGTAAAAATCTTCGAGATCTCGGTGGCGGTTTCAGCATCAAGCGTTTGGTTCAGCGCGATGATGCCACCAAACGGCGAGACGTTATCGCAATTGAACGCGTTCTGATACGCCTCGATCATTGTGGCACCGCGACCAACACCGCAAGGGTTAGCGTGCTTGATGATCGCACAGGTAGGGCCATCGGCGGGGTCAAACTCGGCAACTAACTCGATGGCAGCGTCTGTGTCGTTGATGTTGTTGTAGGATAGCTCTTTGCCTTGATGCTGCGTCGCGGTGGCCACGCCCGGGCGGTCGGAACCATCAACGTAAAAGGCTGCCGACTGGTGCGGGTTCTCGCCATAACGCAGAGTTTGAGACAGGGTGCCGGCAATGGCGCGGCGGCGCGGGGTCGGGCGGTTGATCGCATCGGCCATCCATGTGGAAACATCCGCGTCATAGGCCGCAGTGCGGGCATAAGCGATTTGCGCCAGTTTCTTGCGGAACTTGGCGCAGGTCGAACCACCTTCGTAGTTTTCCAGCTCCAAAATCACGTCTTTGTAGTCTTCGACATCTACGACAACTGTAACAAAGCCGTGGTTTTTGGCTGCGGCCCGGATCATCGCAGGGCCGCCAATGTCTATGTTTTCAACACATGTGTCATGATCGGCACCCGCAGTAACCGTTGCTTCGAACGGATACAAATTCACGACCAACATATCGATTGCCCCGATCCCGTGCTCTTCCATCGCTGCAATATGATTTTCATTGTCGCGCAATGCCAACAGGCCACCGTGCACCATTGGGTGTAGAGTTTTCACACGACCATCCATCATTTCCGGAAACTTCGTGATTTCAGAGACGTCTTTCACTGGCAACCCCGCATCGCGGATCGCTTTCGCGGTGCCGCCGGTCGAAAGTAGTTCGACACCTTTGGAATCAAGCGCTTTGGCGAGGTCAATTAGACCAGTCTTGTCAGAAACGGAAAGAAGAGCGCGCCGGACAGGCACGAGGTTCGTTGTCATATTGCGGTATCCTACTTTTTTGGGAGTCAGGTTTCGCTGTCCTTAACTCGCTTGAAAATCCAGGTAATGCAGTCCGAATAATCCAATACGCGGCTGGTTACCACGATCTGTTTTGTCGCGCGTGGTTTATGTCGCCATTGATCAAGAAAGATCGAATTCTCCAACGCCAAAAGCCCGCCTTCGTGGCAGAACATCCAGACCTCTTTGTTGGGCAATTGCAACGCTACGGACTTGTTATCGTCTGAAAGCTTGGTTTTTACGTCGGGATGCATATGGAAGTGCGTCGTGTATGCGACCCCTAAGCTGGGGGCCGACGCAATGGCGCGCTTATATTGTTTTTTGTGGCCACCACTGGTGGCCGTCAGGCTGTCTTGGCCCCGGAATTCACGTCCATCGGGGCTTAGGTAGAGGCGGCGTTGGTGGACTAGTCCGAACTCTTTTTCATATCCGTCATGTGTCGCGACCAGCCAACTACCCTGTTGGTCAGCTTTGCGACTTCGCGTGACGTTTTTCGGCGTATCCAGCAGAAGTTCGCCAAGGATTTGGCTGACGATGCCTTCAGGGGCAATCTGTGAAGAGGAAATCTTGCCGATGGCGACAGTATTATGGGAAGCCGTGGCGCGGCATTTACGTTCCCATGCGGCACTGAATTTCTGTCCTGCGCCGCAGTTGACGACCATTGGATGGCGACCCGAGGACATTTCGAACGCCAATGTGCTCGCATGTGCATGGTGCGAAATCGGCAAAGTCGGTGGCGAGGCGCAATCCATCAGCAGGGTTATGCGTGCTGCGGTTAGGCGATCATATCCAATGGCCAGCTCACCGATACGACTTTTGCGCACACGACTGTCAGATAAGACCTGATCAAGCTGACCCTCGCGACCGCGTCCGCCACCGTGGAATCGAGTCAGGTTTCCGTCACCAAGACGAAGGCCGCGCAGCGTGGGGGCGATGCGCTCTAGCGCTTCCACCAGCCGTTTGTCAGGTTCCGTTCCGGCATCTTCGAGCGTTCGGTATACCCATGTTAACAGCGTAAAAATTTCCATCAGCTCTTCAGGGTTGCGAGTGGGTATCCCTCCGTTTTCGCTGATGTGACGGGCGCATTCGTTACCAATGGCCTTGTTTGCTGCTTTTAACGACTTTTTTCTACCCTCGAAAGATACGCCTGCAAACACTAGTCCAGCCAATGCTTCGAGGCGCAGGCGACCGACGGGTTCCTGCTTCCACGAGTTACCAAGGTAGTTAAGTTGCCGAGAAAGCGAACGCAGCACGTTTAGCGCATGTGGTTTATCAAGGTCCATAAACAAGAACCGCGCATGCGCGCATATCCGTAAAACCCGACTGCCCGTCATCGCAGGGGTCCATCCGGCACCCTTTCCTGAATCGTAGCGCGTAATCCAGTCCATCGTCCAAGCTTGGGCAATATGGCGAGATTTTGCATCGCCGACAGCGGCCAAATCATCCAGCCACAAGAACCCGTGCATCTCGGCCGTGAAATTAGGGGTTGGCGCGTTGATGGACCAAATCGACTTGGTCGAAGCTTCTATTTGGTCACCTGCAAAGTAGAACTGCCCCTGCGTTAACTGATGGCCAACCTCGAAGGTGCCAATCGTGCGTGGTTCGGGAAAATGGTCGAATTTAGTTAGAACATTCTTGGCTTTTGCCCTTCGTGCACGTAAACGGTTCCACATGGCCGAGTTGGCGCGATCAAGGCGCGTTACGCTGGCACGGATTTTCCAGAATGTGTCGGACATGTTTTTTGGCCTAAAAGGTGCTGTAAGGTGTTTACGCTTGGTTAAGGTAGCTTGTCACTCGGTTAATCCCGCTTTTTCGATCAGCGCGGCATAAAAACCGTCCATACTGCCGCGTTCAGTCCAGAAATCGGGCCGTAGGCGCAGGCCTCCGTTTTTCTCTATCCAGTCGGCCGGCAGGTCTGGTAAATTCGTGTTGGCAGGTAGTTGCTTTGCGTCAACGTGGTTTCGTAGAAATTTCTCGACTTGCTCTTCACCTTCGGATGGCAGCAACGAGCAGGTACAGTAAACGATCTTACCGCCCGGCTTTAGCCACTCAAATGCACGCGACAACAGTTTTTGTTGAAGGCGCAGGATGGGTTTCAGATCGCCAGACTTGCCGAAGGGAAGGTCAGGGTGGCGGCGAATTGTTCCGGTGGCCGAGCAAGGTGCATCCAGCAGGATCAAATCAAAGGGTTTATCCGGCGCCCAGCGAACGATGTCCGAAGCGATGATCTTGGCACTGAGCTTGGTACGTTGCAGATTCTGCGTAACGCGTTTCAGGCGGTCTTTGGATATATCGACCGCGGTAACTTCGGCCCCACCAGCAGCAAGTTGCATAGTTTTTCCGCCCGGCGCTGCGCACAGGTCTAGCACGCGCAGACCCTTGAGGCTGCCCAGCAGTTGCACAGGCATCGCAGCAGCGGCATCCTGCACCCACCATAGACCGTCATCAAATCCGGCCATCGTGGAAACCTGACCGGGCTTTTGCAATCGCAGGCTTCCGGTAGGCAAGATTTCAGCATTCAGTTCCTGGGCTAGTTTTTCGGCATCCGAGGCTTTGCGAAGCGTAAGGTCGAGCGGCGCACCTTGTGCGTGGGCGGCCTCGATCCCTTGCAGGGCATCCTCGCCGTACGCGCGCTCGACAGGTTTACCAAGCCATGCGGGCAGTTCCTGCGGGTCCATGTCATCCCAGATTTCCGGCCCTTGTTCCGCGACACGACGCGCGACGGCGTTTGCCAGACCGGACAGGTGTTGCAACTTGCGGCTTTCGCGTACAAGACGCACTGCGGCATCAACGGCAGCGTGCGGTGCCACGCCATCCACCAGCAATTCGTTTGCTGCTAAACGCAGCGCGTTGCGGACTTTTAATGGGGGCGATTTATTCAGGAACTGGTCCAGAACGATATCAAGTGGCGCAAGGTGGCGCAGTGTGGACAGGGCCAGAGATTGCGCCCGCGCACGTGCGCTTGGGGGTAGATCAGCTAGTGGGCCATCTTTGTGCTCTATTAGATCGGATATCATTGTTCCGTCGTGCAAAACGCCATGCAGCAATTGTGCGGCGGCGATACGAGCTGGCATGCCAGGGGCGCTCATTTGCGGACCAAGAAGTTATGCATTTCGGTTTTCCTTGCGGTGACATGTCAGGATTAGTTATGAAGCATATATGACAGGCAAACCCATAGAGAAAGAGGCGCGTATCGCTGAAGCAGCGAAAAGAGCGCTAAAAGAGGCCGCAGAGCGCCGCGCGGCCGCCAAACCGGTCGAAATACCCGAAGAGTTGGGCGGACGTGACGGCCCGGAACCCGTTCGTTTTGGCGATTGGGAGAAAAAAGGCATCACCAGCGACTTCTAACCATTTGTTAGGGATTCGCTGTCATCATCGGCGAATCAATGCGGAGGATGTACGAATGGATGGCTTGGGTCGGATCTATCGGACACAACACAGCGGGATCGAGCGGCGCGGGCTTATGGATGCGCTTGACGCCTCGCAATCATTGGTCTGGTTTGATGGTGCAGGGGTGATCGTGGATGTGAACAAGAACGGTGTCTATCTCACCTGCTGAAACGGCGGATTTAAGGTCTATAAAAGAAAGGTTCCGGACATGGTATACTAGATTTATGGTTGTAGACCGCTGCGGCCCAGCTCAAGGACCGCAGCGATAATGGACCTTAGTAACGATACGGCTTTCCAGCTTTGTTCATCACTTCGTTATAGTCTTTGAAGATTTGAACAACTTTGGCCTTAGTCTCGGATTCCGCGGCGATTTCATCCCAGAAAGTCACAGCAGCGTCTTCAACCTGTTGCCACTCAGCATCAGGAATCGACGTCAGTTCCATTTTCGGACCATTGACGCGCAGGTCGGCTTCGCCGCCCCAATACCACCACTGACGATAGTAATGCGAGTGATCCATCATCATGTCGATCAATTTCTGAAGACGTTCAGGAAGTTCCTGATAGCGCTCATTGTTCGCATAGAACGAGCCAGCCCAAGCACCCGAGATGTTGTTGGTCAGGAAGTAGTTTGTAACGTCTGCCCAGCCAACTGTGTAATCCTCGGTAATGCCGGACCATGCAATGCCGTCAAGCTCGCCAGTTTGCACCGCAACTTCGATGTCTTCCCATGGAAGGTTCACAGGAACCACGCCGAACTGTGTCAAGAAGCGACCAGCTGTCGGGAAGGTGAACACGCGCTTGCCGGAAAGGTCGGCAAGACTGCGGATCGGGTCTTTGGTTGCGAAATGGCATGGATCCCACGCACCAGCCGACAGCCAACGAACGCCAACTTTTTCATACTCCGAACGCCAAATGTCGCCCAAACCGTATTGGTTGAACAGCACAGGTACGTCAAGAGAGTAGCGCGATGCGAACGGGAAATACCCTCCGAACACGGTTACCTCGGTTGGGGATGCCATGGAGTCGTCGTCGGACTGCACCATGTCGACTGTGCCTTTTTGCATGGAACGGAACAGCTCGCCCGTTGGAACAAGTTGATCGGCTGTGAACAGTTCTATTTCCATCTCGTCTTGGACAGCGTTGAACATGTCAACGGAGGGCTTCACGATGTGCTCGGCCAAAGCTGGCCCGGCGTATGTTTGCAAGCGCCATTTGATTTTAGTTGCGCCGTGAACTGCTGGTGCAGCCAGCGCGGCGGCACCGGCAACACCGGCGGTGGTTAAAAACTTACGTCTAGTAGTCATAGTCTTCTCTCCTAGTTGCGAGGAATAATTCCTCAATTGGTCGAGGGGTTATCCCCCTTCGTGTGGTTAATTTCCGTAAACAAATCCAGGTAACCAAAGTGCGATTTGGGGGAACACGGTCACTGTCAGCAGCGCCAGAAGCATTACACCGACGAATGGAATGATGGACATATATATGTCTTTCAGCGTTATCTCCGGAGGCGCCATAGCCCTCATCAAAAACAGGTTATACCCGAATGGCGGGGTCATATACGCGATCTGGCTGGTGATGGTATAAAGGATGCCGTACCAGATCAAATCGAAGTCCAGGGCGCCAACCAGTGGCACATAAAGGGGTGCCACGATCACCAGCATGGCGGTATCGTCAAGGAACGTTCCCATCAGTAAGAAGCTTAATTGCATGAGGATTAGGATTTCCCAACGACTTAAGCCAAGGCCATCGAGGAAGAAATTTTTAATCGCTTTCACGGCGCCCACACCGTCGAATATAGCCCCGAATGCCAGCGCAGCAAGGATGATCCACATGAACATCGCACTGATATTCAGGGTTTGACGGACTGTGTTGTCGAACACTTCTTTGGTCAACCGACGTTTGACGATGGCCGCAATCGTTGCCGTCGCCGCCCCCACAGCTGAGCTTTCGACAAGGCTGGTCCAGCCCTTTACAAACGGGAACATCATTACGAAGAAAATAATCAACGGCAGCATCCCCGCACGCAACAGTCGCAGTTTCTCGGCCTGCGGGACATCGCGCTCCTCTTTCGACAGCGGGGGGCCGAGTGTCGGATTAATTTTACAGCGAATGGCGATGTAGACGATGAACATCGTCGCCATCATTAGACCTGGAATAACCCCTGCCAGCCACAATTTCCCCACCGGCTGACGTGCTATCATCGCATAAAGAACAAGCACTACGGACGGTGGCACAAGGATGCCAAGCGATGATCCCGCCTGCACAACCCCCGAGATCATTCTCTTGTCATAGCCTCGCTTCAGCAACTCCGGCAGGGCGATTGTGGCGCCGATCGCCATCCCCGCCACAGACAGGCCGTTCATGGCGGAAATAAGAACCATCAGGCCAATTGTGCCAATGGCCAACCCTCCGTTCAGACCGCCCATCCAGACATGAAACATCTTATACAAATCGTCGGCAATACCGGACTCCGACAGAATAAAACCCATGTAAATGAACAATGGCAATGTCAGCAGCGGATACCATTTCATCAGTTTCATCGAGGCTGTGAATGCAATCTCCACCCCGCCGTCGCCCCAAAGCAGCAGGGCGGACACGACGGCGACAAAACCGATGCCCGCAAATACCCGCTGCCCCGTTATGAGCATTAGCATCATGGAAGCGAACATCAAGATGGCGATCATTTCAAATGACATTAAATTTCTTCCCCGCGAATTTTAGCTACATCCGTGAAGAAGACAGCAATGGCTTGCAGTAACATTAGGAATATCCCCATCGCTGCAGTTATTTTTATAGGCCACATCAATGGGCGCCATGCAGATGGGTTGCGTTCAAGAAATCCGGTGATTTCGCCTACGCCCGCCGGCCCACCAGTCAGGAAAGCAATAACAATGTCTTTGAAGAAGATGAATGGCGCATCGCCAAAATACCCCAGCGAATAGGCAGAGCTGGAAACCGCTCCGTAGAACAGCACACACAAGTAGAAAATCAGTGCGAAGATTGTGAACGCGTCCACCCACGCTTTGGTTTTGTCCGACCAAACACCGTAAACCAGATCCATCCGCACATGCCCACCAAGTTGCATAGAATACGGCCCACCCAATAGGTAGTAAGCGACCATCGTGAACTGGGCCAGCTCCAGCGTGATTAGCGATGGCTTGAAGAAGGTTTTCGAGATCGCGGACCACAGCAAAATTGCCATCATTACAAAGATCAGATACATCGCAATCCGGCCAACCCGATAGTTAACGGCGGTAACCACACGCACATATGTGTACATCCAGTTAGGCATATGTTGCCTCCGTCGTTTGGGCGGGAATTTGCAAAGCACCAAGGGCTTGCGTGATCATGGGAGCCAACTCGTCAGCGATCTTTTTCTGCCCCGTATCGGTTGCGATTAAATCATCCAGACTTGCGGGGATGTGCTTTGAGGCTTGTTCGCAAACAAACAACACCGCAGACTTTCCCTCTGGATCTTCTGTCGAAAGGGCCTCCCCGCCAGAAGCGGATAAGCCAATTATGCCGTTTATCAACTCCAAATTTCGCCCCAATCTAGTTTTGAAGCAAAATGAACAGGTTTAACAAGCCTGTCAATATAGTTTCTGTTAAATTTGTTGCAAGGTCTGGAGGCAGTATTATAAAATTTATGGGGCTGACCCAGATAACACCAAAAAGGTGTTACCATGGGAAGCATGCGAAAGA
>JAPYON010000007.1 GCA_029938175.1 Paracoccaceae bacterium
CGCTGCCGTGGTAAAGGCGTTTCATGGTGCGCAGCATGGCGGATAATGAGGCGCGGCCAAGTGCTACTCGGCCGCCGCAATCGCAGGAAAAATCCGTTCATCCAGTACGCGCTGTGTCAGCGGGCCGGTGTGCCGATAAAGGACTTTGCCTTCGCCGTCGATCACGAAAGTTTCCGGAATACCGTAAGCGCCCCATTCCAATCCAGTGCGACCGGCGCTGTCTGTTCCGATCTTGGCGAAGGGGTCGTCAAGTTCCTCCAGAAAAGCCAGGGCGTTTTCCGGTTTATCCTTATAATTAAGCCCGATGATATTTATGCCATCTTCGGCCATGCTCATTAATATAGGATGCTCCGCGCGACAAGGTGCGCACCAACTGGCCCAGAAGTTCACCAGTTTCACCCCTTCAACGCGCAAATCTGCATCCGTTGGAGCAGGATCTTCACGCAACTTTTCAACCTTGATCAAGGCGGGGGATTCGCGGCCAATCATAGTGCTGGGCAGAACGTTTGCATCATTTCTGGTGAGGCCGAAATAGAACAGACCAGCAAGACCAAGAAAGATGATGGGTGGGATTGCAACATAAGGGCTTATTTTAGCCATTCCGGCGGGGCTCCAGTTTATCCAATTGCTTTTTGACTTTACGGGCGCGGATGATCGACAAGATCACAATCGCGGCTACCAGAATTATCGTCGCAGCATAAGCCGTCAGGATAGTATCTCCGTATTTTCCAAGATCAGGCATCAATTCGCCTCCTGCAATAATAACGCCTTAACGCGACGCGCGCGGATTTCGGTGCGGGTGCGCAGGAATACCAGCGCCAAGAATAGAAAGAAGAATCCCGCCATGGACAGCAACAAGGGTTGGTAAAACACGTCCGAAACGTGCTCTTCTTTGTCCAGCGACAACGACGCCCCCTGATGCAAACCTTGGTTCCAGAAGTTCACCGCATAGCGTGAAAGCACAGCGAAAACCGTACCGACCATAGCCAGAACGGATGTCAGATCAGCGGCCTTGTCAGGCTCGTCAATGGCTTCCCACAGGGCCATATACCCCAGATAAAACACAAACAGTATCATGAACGAGGTCAAACGCGGATCCCATTCCCAATATGTTCCCCACATTGGTTGCCCCCAGATCGCGCCGGTAATCAGCGCAATCAACGTCAACGTCATCCCCACAGGCGCCGCCGCCCGTGCAACTAGTGCCGAGACATGATGCCGTCGGATCAACCAGATCAGGGATGCTACGAACATCACGCCCCAAGCGTTAATAGCCAATGTTGCAGCTGGCACGTGGATATAGATGATTTTTACGGTAGAACCGAAATTCTCGGCCTCGGGGGTGAAGAAAAATCCCCAGATAATACCGGTGGCCAGACAACCGATTGCAAGCGCCGTGATCCACGGTAACACTTTGCCGGTAAGGCGCATAAAGCGAACGGGGTTCGCAAACTCCCAGATAGACATGTTTGTTGTCCTTATGTTGTTTATATTTTCCTATGCGCTGCAGGCCCGCGTTGCAACGGGCTTTTGGTCACATATACGCTAGCGCATATGCATTCGCAGGGCCGCAGCGGCGGCGATCGGGGTTAGGGCTAGGGTAAACAGCGTGACCCCAGCCAGAAATTGAAACGCTGGCACCACGTCCATTCCTTCGGATGCAGCAGCAACGCAGCGCGCCCCAAAAATCAGCGTCGGGATGTAAAGCGGCAATACCAGCAGCGATAACAACAAGCCACCGCGCCGGATGCCAACGGTCAGGGCCGCGCCGATTGCGCCCAGAAAACTAAGGGCAGGTGTCCCAACGGCAAGGCTAATGACCAGCCACCAATATGCAGTATCCGGCAGACTTAATGTAATACCCAGTATCGGCGCGGCAATCACCAACGGCAGTCCCGTCGTTAGCCAATGCGCGAATGCTTTGATAGCCACCAGTCCTTCCAGCGGCATGGGCGACAGCGCCAAAATATCCAGCGTCCCGTCCTCAAAATCCGCCTGAAATAGCCGATCAAGCGACAGCAAACAGGCCAGTAGCGCAGCAATCCACAAAGTTCCAGGTGCGATTTGTGCCAACAGATGCGGCACAGGACCAACGCCAAACGGAATCAGCATCACAACGATCAGGAAAAACGCGAGGCCCAACCCCGCTCCGCCACCGGAACGTAGTGCGAGGCGCAATTCACGCATCAGAACGGCTAACGTCGCGTTCATTCCCATGCCTCCGATAAAAATGGATCGCTTGAGGGTGTTGCAGTCCGCATGTTGGTCGGATCGAGTGCGATAACACGTGCGCCCTCAAGCCCCAGTTCAATATGCGTAGCAATCAGCGCCATGCCACCACCAGCGCAATGTGCCTTGATAATATCGGCGAACCGCGCGGTGGTTTCCGTGTCCAGCGATACCGTCGGTTCGTCCAGCAACCACAAAACCCGCCCCGAAACCACCAGCCGCGCCAAACCGAGTCGCCGCTTTTGTCCCGCCGAGCACGCATGCGCAGGTCGGTCCCAAATCTCGGCCAATGCGAATTGATCTACGGCATTGTCAACCGAGCCACCCTCAAACAGCCGCGCCCAGAACGTCAGATTTTCACCCACCGTCAATTGCGGCTTGATCGCATCCAGATGTCCCGAAAAGGCGATTTGCTCCTGCACGCCGTCAACGTCTTTGTCCAGCGCAATCCCATTCAGTATCACTGACCCTTCAGAGGGCAGCATTCCGGCCAACGCCCGCAGCAACGTCGATTTTCCAGCCCCGTTCGGGCCACGAAGCATCACGGCTTCGCCTGCCTCGATCACGAAACTCTGATTCGAAAAAATCAGACGCCCCGTGCGAAAGCAGGCCAGATTAGAAACATTCAAACTCATGCATTTTCTCTAGCCTATTGTGATTGCAGGGGGAAGGGGCTGTTACGCCTCAGCCAGAAAACACCGGAATGTCGCCCCGATCATGTAGCTTCCATCTTCTTGCTTGAATGCAGTCAACGCGTTTGCAAATGTATCCTGCACCGCGTCTTCCCCCGAAGTATTAATGGCCAGCGCCACAACACCCGCAGACATCGATCCCCTAAGGGCTGTAGCCTCGTCGGGATATTGCCAAGGACAACCGGCATCGAAAATTTCCAGAGATTTCAAGCCTGCATCCTATGCAAACCCACGCAATGTGGCCTCGTCCGACAACGTAAAAGATCCGGGCGCCCCGGGTGGAGGTTGCGGCAACAGTGGTTTGATCGCGCCAATCAAACCTGCCGCTTCCATGCCCTCTGGTTCACCCCATGTCAAAATCACAACCGTGCCTCCGAGTTTGGCAACTCGCCGCGCCTCGGCCAGCGCGATCCCCGGGTTTCCGGCGTATTGGAATGAATTAAATCCGGCTGCGATATCAAAATAATTATCCTCATAGGGCAACTTTTCGATATTTCCCTGTTGAAACTCGGCGTTCGGCGAGCGTGTACGTGCAATCGCCAGCAGTTTCTCGGCAGCATCAATCCCGCTAACTTCTGCGCCTCGGTTTGCCGCAATTGCCATAGCCAACGTCAAGATACTGCGTGGCTCCGCCAACCTTGGTTCGATCCAGTGCTGCCAAAAAAGCAGGACGGACCGTACCTTCCTGAATATCGGCCCAGTCCTGCGCTCTCGCACCCCATAATTTTCCGTTTTTTTCAGCGGTCCTTGGTTTATTGTCTTCAGACATATTATCCCTCCCTTTTAATTATCCGTCGACACTACTTCAGACTGTTCTCTTTGGCATTTTGCCGGATTTTTGACATCGATTTCAATATTCGGTATACAATTGCACACAGGGGCATTAAAGCGCATTGTACACGAACCGCATTCGGGGCATAGCACCCCGAACCCATCCCAAACGGAGGCCCCATATGACCATCCAAGTCGGCACTGATTTCGCAAAAACCCGCCGCGATCTGAAAGTCGGATCACAAACGGTTTCCTATTATTCCATCACTGCCGCACAAGAGGCCGGCTTTGGCGATTTTTCACGCCTGCCTGCTGCCCTAAAAGTGGTTCTGGAAAATATGCTGCGGTTCGAGGATGGCAAGACAGTCACGACTGACGACATCAAAGCCTTCGCCGAATGGGGCACGAATGGTGGTAAAAACCCGCGCGAAATCGCCTATCGACCAGCCCGCGTGCTGATGCAGGATTTTACCGGCGTTCCAGCCGTTGTTGACCTAGCCGCGATGCGCGACGGCCTTGTCGCCCTTGGTGGCGACGCCGAGAAAATTAACCCACTTACACCTGTGGATCTGGTCATCGACCATTCGGTTATGATCGACGCATTCGGCACGCCGCGCGCTTTTGCAACGAACGTCGAGCGCGAATATGAACGCAACCTTGAACGCTACACGTTCCTCAAATGGGGCCAGTCCGCCTTTAACAATTTCCGCGTAGTTCCTCCGGGAACGGGTATCTGCCATCAAGTTAACCTTGAATATCTGGCGCAAACGGTTTGGACTGACAAAGACCAAAACGGCAATGAGGTCGCATACCCCGATACGCTAGTCGGCACAGACTCCCATACCACCATGGTCAACGGCCTTGCCGTTCTGGGCTGGGGCGTTGGGGGCATCGAAGCCGAGGCCGCCATGCTCGGCCAGCCGATCTCTATGCTGATCCCCGAGGTTGTAGGCTTCAAGCTGACAGGCGAAATGGTCGAAGGCACAACCGCGACCGACCTCGTGTTAAAAGTCGTAGAAATGCTGCGCGCCCACGGCGTCGTAAGCAAATTCGTCGAATTCTACGGCGAGGGGCTGGATAATCTGCCACTGGCAGACCGCGCCACCATCGCCAACATGGCCCCGGAATACGGCGCGACATGTGGCTTCTTCCCGATCGACAACGAAACCCTACGCTATTTGCGCGTATCTGGTCGCGACGAAGACCGCATCGCACTGGTCGAAGCCTATGCCAAAGAAAACGGCTTCTGGCGCGGGGCGGACTACAACCCAATCTACACCACCACGCTATCACTGGACATGGGCACAATCGTTCCGGCTATTTCCGGCCCTAAACGCCCGCAGGACTACGTAGAACTGGACATCTCGACCGAAGCCTTCAAATGGCAGATGGAAAACACCTTCAAACGTCCTCTAGACAAACAGGTTCCTGTCGAAGGTGAAGATTACACAATGTCCTCAGGAAAAGTCGTGATCGCTTCGATCACGTCCTGTACCAACACCTCGAACCCATACGTCATGATCGGCGCTGGCCTCGTTGCCCGCAAGGCCGCTGCCTTGGGCCTAAACCGCAAACCTTGGGTGAAAACCTCGCTGGCACCGGGAAGCCAAGTGGTTTCTGCCTACCTGGAAGCGGCAGACTTGCAAAAAGATCTCGACGCAATCGGCTTTAACCTCGTTGGCTATGGCTGCACAACCTGCATTGGTAACTCTGGTCCAATCCAGCCCGAATTATCTGCTGCGATTGCCGAGGGCGATCTGGTCGCAACTTCGGTTCTATCCGGTAACCGCAACTTTGAAGGCCGCATTTCCCCCGACGTTCGCGCCAACTATCTGGCATCACCGCCACTGGTGGTTGCCTACGCGATTGCGGGCGACATGAATATCGACTTGACCAGGGAACCACTAGGGCAAGACCGCGGCGGCAATGATGTTTACCTGAAAGACATTTGGCCAACTTCGCAAGAAGTGTCCGAACTGGTCGACAAAACCGTTACACGAGAGGCCTTCCAGTCCAAATACGCAGACGTCTTTGCAGGCGACGAAAAATGGCAGGATGTGGAAACAACCGACAGCCTAACCTATGATTGGCCTGCGTCCTCTACCTATATCCAGAACCCGCCATACTTCCAGGGCATGTCCAAAGAACCAGGCACAATCTCGGACGTTAAAGATGCCCGCCTTCTGGCCGTTCTGGGCGATATGATCACCACCGACCACATCTCGCCAGCTGGTTCGTTTGCCGCTGACAGCCCTGCCGGAAAATACCTGATCGACCGTCAAGTCGGCCCGCACGAATTTAACTCGTTCGGCTCGCGACGCGGCAACCACCAAGTCATGATGCGCGGCACTTTCGCCAACATTCGCATCAAAAACGAGATGCTCGACGGCGTCGAGGGTGGTTATACCAAAGGCGCAGGCGGCGAGCAAACCTCGATCTACGACGCCGCAATGGCCTACAAGGAAGCAGGCACTCCACTGGTGATTATCGCGGGCGAGCAATACGGCGCCGGATCATCACGCGACTGGGCCGCCAAGGGCACATCGCTTCTGGGCGTCAGCGCCGTGATCGCCAAAACATTCGAGCGTATCCACCGCTCAAACCTCGTCGGCATGGGCGTAATCCCGTTCGAATTCACCGGCAACGATGACCGCAAAACGCTGGGCATCACGGGTGAAGAAACTATCTCGATCACGGGACTGGAAGGTGATTTACAGCCACTATCCGACGTGCCAGCGACCATCACTTATGCTGATGGAACCGTTAAAGAGATCACTTTAAAGTGTCGGATCGACACCCAAATCGAAATCGAATACGTCGAAAACGGTGGGGTTCTGCACTACGTCCTGCGGAATTTGGCGAAAATCTAATACCGTAAACCTGATAACCAAAACGCCCGCTATCTAGGTGGGCGTTTTTGCTTTAGTCGTCACGCTCCGGCGCATTCGGGTCAACAGGCATCTTATGCGCGATACCTTTATGGCAGGTGTGATACACGGTTCTCCCCGCTCATGCCCTTCCTGCATTTTTTCGCTGGCACGACGGCCTTGCAGCGCGAAGTTCGTCGCTTCAAAGGAATGGCAGTTTCGACACTCACGGCTATCGGTGGCCCCCATCGTCCTCCAGACATTGTTGGCCATCTCCCATCGATGTTCCTCGAATTCTTCGATCGTGTCGATTTTACCGATAAACATGCCCCAGACTTCGCCGCTCGCCTGAATTTGCGTATAAGTTTCGGAGTCCATTCGTGTGGCACATGGCAGTCAGAACGGATCGCGCGTACGCCCGATGCATTCTGATAATGCGTGGATTCCTTATATTCGACGTAAACCAACTGCTCCATATCATGGCAGGATATGCAAAACTTAAGGGTGTTGGTGGCCTCCATCGCGGTGTTGAATCCGCCCCAGAATATGATGCCGCCAATGAAGCCTACAAAAATAATGGCACCCCAGGCAAAACGCGCTGTTGGTGCCTAAAACCATTTCCAGTTTTTTTTGATGAAGCGTATCATTTCGTGCCCCCTAAAAACGTCAAAAGTTGCCCGCACCTTTTGCGCGGGCAACTTGATTAATCATATTACTCTACGGGCAGAGTTTGCAGGTATGCCAATACATCGGTAGATACTTGCGGCCCGAATGCCCGCAACGCCGGCATGTTTTCCGCTGGTTGGCCATTCATGATTTTCTGAATGATTCCCCAAGGGTTTTTGTTGGCAAGAGCGCCAAGTAGCGGCATGTCTTTTGGAAGGCTACCGTCAGCACCATGGCAGTTGGAGCAAATGGTGTTGAAATACTCTTCACCTTTTGCAACATCACCGATGGCCGCTTTAGTGCCTCGATCTATATATGCATCAATGTTAAACTGACCAGCAGAGACGAAGTTCGCCAGATCAAGGTAATCCTGATCGTCCATCATACCGCCGAACCCGTGGGTCTCGTCTTTTATGATGGCAACAATGTCTGCTGTTGGCGCGCCAGCCATATCTTGCAGGCCGGTAATGCCTGTCATATATGAACCGGATGCATATGCCCCGTCGGCACCCATCAAGTCCCAACCATGGCAAGCTTTACAGCGCTGTGTCGCGTCGCCAGTTTTGTTGGTATTGCTCGCAGGCTAGGAGAAGTGCGTTTCTTCCAGTTTAGGTGCCTTAATGACTTTATACCACTTGTCGTAAAATTGTCCTCCGCGCGCAATAGACGAGGTAATCGCGTCTGCGTTCGCAGGTAGTGCAGTTGCGGAAAAGCTAGCTATGGCGAGGGCAGAGGCGATCGCCAAGGGTACCAGTTTTCCTATTCTTCGGTTAAGGTTAAGCATAGCGCCCTCCTTTAGGATAATACGGTAGTCTCACGTTTTCGTGATGTCTGCAGTCTGAGTTATAATTGCGGGGTGTCATTGATTTAAGTCAAATAATGCTGGTATCAACAATTTGTGCCTAAAGTGGAAACAATGCGTTTTTGCAAATAAAAACGCCCACGGTTTCCCGCGGGCGTTTCCAATTTCAAACCTTCAGTAACTTACTTCAAAGCTTCGTCTGTAATCGCATGAGTCCAAGCACCTGTTGGCTCCATAGTGATAACCGGATCGGAACCACCGGACATCAACGAAGCAACCGTACGCTCGTATGCAGCGACATCAAGCGCGCCGTTCGAACCAGCAGTCAGTTTGGCGATCTCGTTCATCATACGGATCTGGTGCTCTTCAGTCTGTGCACCGGAAGCGTCGTTTTCAAGAACGATCATAGCAGCCTCGGTTGGGTTTGCTTCAGCCCATTTCCAGCCAGCCATGGATGCGCGAACAAAGCGAACCATACGATCGACAAACGCCGCGTCATTCAGGTTCTCTTCCAGCACATACATGCCGTCCTCAAGCGTCGCAACGCCCTGATCCTGATACTTGAACACGATCAAATCGTCCGCAGTAAGACCCGCGTCAATGATCTGCCAGTACTCGTTATATGTCATAGTCGACACACAATCAGCCTGACCCTGAAGGATCGGATCAACGTTGAAGCCCTGCTTCAGAACCGTCACGCCATCGTCGCCACCGTCAACCGAAAGGCCGAGCTGCGACATCCAGCTAAGGAACGGATACTCGTTGCCATAGAACCAAACGCCGAGTGTTTTACCAGCGAAGTCGGCAGGGGACGCAATGCCACTGTCTTTACGGCACGTCAGCATCATGCCCGAGGACGCGAAAGGCTGCGCGATGTTAACCACGTTCAGGCCTTTTTCACGCGAAGCAAGCGCGGAAGGCATCCAGTCAAGAACAACATCAGCACCGCCACCAGCGATAACCTGTGCTGGCGCAATATCAGGGCCACCCGGCTTGATTGTCACGTTCAGGCCTTCGTCGGCATAGAACCCGTTGTCCAGCGCAACATAGTAACCAGCGAACTGCGCCTGCGTTACCCACTTAAGTTGCAGCGTAACATCGTCCGCCGCCTGTGCTGCAAAACCGCCGAACATCATTGCTCCGGTTAGCGCGGTTGTGAAAATCTTATTCATCATACTCTCCTAGTTAGTCCTACCCACGCTGGGAAGGATGCCAAAACGTGGTCGCTTTCTCGAGAAGCGCTACCACACCATAAAATGCGGAACCGGCAATCGCCGCCACCACAATCTCTGCCCACACCATATCAAGCGACAAGCGCCCGACTTCGGTCGAAATGCGAAAACCCATTCCAACCGTGGGTGAGCCAAAGAACTCTGCCACGATAGCGCCGATCAGCGCCAAAGTCGTAGAAATCTTCAACCCGTTATAAATAAAGGGCGCCGCCGCAGGAAGCCGCAATTTCAACAGCTTCTGCGGGTAACTGGCTGCATACGTCCGCATCAAGTCGCGCTGCATTGCGGTCTGCGCCTGCATCCCTTGCACCGTGTTCACCAACATCGGGAAGAACACCATGATGACAACCACAGCGGCCTTCGATTGCCAGCCAAACCCGAACCACATCACGAGGATCGGGGCCATACCGATAATCGGAAGCGCCGCCACGAAGTTACCAACTGGCAACAAACCCTTTTGCAAAAATGGCGAACGGTCAATCGCAACAGCCGTAACAAACGCCGCCCCGCAACCAATGAAATACCCGCTAAGCGCACCCTTGATGAATGTTTGAACGAAATCAGCGCATAGCTTGCTATTCCCACATCCAAAGGAAATTGGCCCATCAGCGAAAACCATTTGGATGAATCCCAGCTGTGATAAATCCGAAATAAATCGCTCCCATATCATGGAGGGAGGGGGCAACAGAACCGCTTTAACTTCCAACCCGCGCACGACCCATTCCCAGATCACCAGCAACGTGATCCCGAAGATCAGAGGCACCAACAGTTTGGTCAGGCGGGTAGGTTTCAGGTTCGACAGCCAGACGTTCAACGCCCACGCCGCCAACCAGAAAACCAAGGCTCCGATTAAATAGAGGTTCATTGGCTCATCCCCATTTTCCGCAGCGTATAATTCTCAATCTGCCCAATGATCATCACAAGGGATGCAGCTAAGGCCGCCGCCATTAACAACGCCGACCAAATCTGGATCGTCTGCCCGTAATAACTACCCGCCAGCAACCGCGCGCCAAGGCCACGAACGGCCCCCGTCGGCAGCTCGGCCACAATCGCACCAACCAGCGCCGCCGCGACACCAATCTTCAAAGACGGGAAAAGATAAGGCACGGAGGAGGGCCACCGCAGCGCCCAGAACGTTGTCCATTTACTGGCATTCCAAGTCCGCATCTGGTCCATCTGCATCGCATCCGGCGCGCGCAAACCCTTGACCATGCCGACAACGACAGGGAAGAAACTTAGGTACATCGAGATCACCGCTTTTGGCACCAACCCCGAGATTCCAACCGCATTCAGCACCACGATAATCATCGGTGCGATCGCCAAAATCGGGATGGTCTGGCTGGCAATCACCCAAGGCATCACTGACAGGTTCATCGCTTTGTTATGCACAATTCCAACGGCCAGAAGTATCCCCAGCACGGTACCCATGGCAAAACCCAAAAGCGTAGATGACAGCGTTATCCACGAATGGAACACCAGCGACCGTTTCGACGTGATACTTTTCATCGCCGTCGTATTCCAAAGCTCCACCGCCACCTGATGCGGGGCAGGGAGGCGCGGTTTCTTCTGGCTCCACGTATCGACAACCAACTCGCTGAAGCCCAGTTCCACATCCGCGCGGCGAGCTTTGTCATACGCCCAGTTGGCGTTCATAACGACGGCCATCACATACCAAAGCGCGAAAATCGCGGCGACAACAGTCACCACCGGCCCAAATCTCTGCCACATCCGGCTCATGCGTTCACCAAAAGGTTAACGCCAAAACGTACATACGCATTGTGTACGGGTTGTGTACGGGTTGTGCACACGGGTTTTGAGCAAAGGTTAATCATCCCCATGCCCCGCACGAAGTCCTTCACGCACCCGATGCGCGATGTCCAGAAACTCCTGACTTTCGCGAATATCCAGCGGCCGTTCACGCGGCAAAGTACTTTCAATCACATCCGTAACCCGACCCGGTCGCGGTGACATAACCACGATCTTGGTGCTCAGATAAACCGCTTCAGGGATCGAGTGCGTAACGAACGCAATCGTCTTATTCGTCTCCGCCCACAGCTCCAATAGCTGTTCATTAAGATGGTCCCGAACGATTTCATCCAACGCCCCGAAAGGCTCATCCATCAACATCAAATCCGCATCAAAACTAAGTGCGCGCGCAATCGATGCCCGCTGCTGCATTCCCCCCGAAAGCTGCCAAGGGAACTTGTTTTCGAACCCGTCCAGATGCACCAGTTCCAGCACTTTCTTAACGCGCCTCACCCGATTCTCCTTGGAATACCCCATGATTTCAAGAGGTAACCGGATATTTCCACCAATCGTGCGCCAAGGATACAGCCCCGCTGCCTGAAAAACATAGCCGTAAGCCCGCTTCAACCGCGCCTCTTCAGGGGACATACCGTTAACAGTTATCGAGCCCCCGGTAGGCTGTTCCAGATCCGCCATCACCCGAAGGAATGTCGTTTTGCCACAGCCCGAAGGACCGATGAACGAAACAAAATCTCCCTTGTTAATTGTCAGATCAACATCCTGCAAAGCGTGCACGGGCCCGTCATTCGTCTCGAACGTCAGGCTCAGCTTTTTGGCTTCAATTACTATGTCGCTCACAGCCTATATCCCCGCCGGAATGTTCATCGGATCGCGCTCAACTTTGCGCGGGCTGTTCAACGATTTCCAGCGCGACAATGCCTCGCTAGCAGACGAGAATGCCGGTCGAGGCACAAAATTCCCGCGCCCCGGCTGTGGTTGGCTGTTTTGCCCCCACGCCCAGATCACATCGCCACGACTAAGCGTATACCGCGCCTGTGCTTTGACCTCGAAACCTTCGAACACGTTGTAATCTAACACGGAATGATGATTGGATTGCGATACCGTTTTGGAGATTTTCGGATCCCAAACAACAATATCCGCATCCGCACCCTCCATGATTGCGCCCTTGCGCGGGTAAACGTTCAGAATTTTCGCAACATTGGTAGACGTCACAGCAACGAACTCGTTCATCGTCAAACGACCAGTCTCGACCCCTTCTGTCCAAAGCACCGCGAGGCGTTCTTCCAACCCGTTCGATCCGTTCGGGATCAGCCGGAAATCGTCAAGCCCCGCCCGTTTCTGCTCTGTGTTAAACGCCGCGTGGTCCGTCGCAACAACCTGCAACGATCCCGACTGCAAACCAGCCCAAAGGCTGGCCTGATGTTCCTTGTTGCGGAAGGGGGGCGACATGACACGCCGCGCCGCATGGTCCCAGTCTTTGTCGAAGTATTCGCTTTCATCAAGGGTTAGGAATTGGATCAACGGTTCGCCATAAATGCGCATGCCTTTTTGGCGGGCACGTCGAATAGCTTCATGCGCCTGTTCACAAGATACATGCACAATATACAGCGGCGTTCCAGCAGCATCGGCAATCGTAATCGCTCGGTTTGCAGCTTCACCCTCTAATTCCGGCGGACGGGAATAGGCATGACCCTCAGGCCCTGTAATCCCCTCCGCCATGTATTTTTTCTGCAATATATCAACGAGATCGCCGTTTTCAGCATGCACCATCGGCAGTGCACCCAACTCGCGGCAACGATTGAACGAGGCATACATCTCGTCGTCCTCGACCATCAAAGCGCCCTTATAGGCCATGAAATGCTTGAATGAGTTCACACCCATTTTGACGGCGTCTTCCATCTCGTCAAACACGTTCTCGTTCCACGCAGTGATCGCCATGTGGTACCCAATGTCCGAACAAATCTGCGGGGCAGACTTCCGGTGCCACTCGTTAATAGCGTTCTTGATCGAGCCATCCTCACCCGGCAGACAGAAGTCCACCAGCATGGTCGTGCCACCGCAGGCGGCGGCCCAAGTCCCGCTCTCAAACGTTTCCGCCGCGGTCGTACCCATGAAAGGCATCTCAAGATGTGTATGCGGATCAATCCCGCCGGGGATCACGTAAGCACCCTCGGCATCAATATACTCGTCACCCTTAAGATCCTCGCCGATCTGCTTGATCTTGCCGTTCTCGATCAGAACATCCGCTTTCCACGTGCGATCCGCCGTGACGACCGTGCCGCCTTTTATTACTTTGGTCATACTTAAGATCTCCCGATTGTTGGTTTCGAGTATAGTCCAAGACTTTTTTCCCAAGATTTCACAGAGGGAAGTAATTTGCCCGTGGGTTTAAGTGGCTTTCCATCTAGCATGAAGCATGCCTTAACCATTCTGGTCTTAATTTTAATGAAGTCTTTGAGCTTTCTATTGGAATGCAATGGTTGCCAAACGTTCATATGTCGCACAGCTGTATCTCCCGAAACGAATTTGCAGATAACTCTAGAAGTTGGCCAAATTTCATAAGTGGTTTTCTTTTTGAACACTTCAAAAATTGGTTCCTTCTTAGATTTTCTCTGTATCACTCAACAATCCCCGCCGTTTCAACGACCGCATGTAGCAACACATCCGCCCCCGCCGTCGCCCATTCCTGCGAAATATCCTCGGCCTCGTTGTGGCTTAGCCCGTCCACACAAGGACACATCACCATAGCGGTTGGCGCAGTTCGGTTGATCCAGCAGGCATCATGCCCCGCGCCTGAGATCAGGTTTCGGTGGGAATAACCAAGGCGTTCAGCTGCGTTCCGAACGGCCGTTACGCAGCCTTCGTCAAACGTCACGGGATCAAAACCTCCAACCTTTTCAAGTTCAATCTCAAGCCCCATTTCCGCCGCGATCCTCGTTGCCCCATCAGCGAACCGCGCTTCCATGCTTTCAATAGTCGCCAGATCAGGCGAGCGGAAATCGACGGTAAACATAACCTTACCTGGGATCACATTGCGCGAGTTCGGGTACACATCAATATGCCCAGCAGCTCCCACCGCGTCCGGCGCGTGAGACCATGCGATCTCGTCCACCAGCTCTAACATCCGTGCCATTCCCAGCCCTGCATTCTTGCGCATTGGCATAGGCGTGGAACCGGTATGCGAGTCCTTGCCCGTCACCGTCACTTGAGTCCAAGAAAGCCCCTGACCGTGGGTGACAACGCCAATTTCTTTGCCCTCGGCTTCCAGAATTGGGCCCTGTTCGATGTGCAGCTCAAAGAATGCATGCATCTTGCGTGCCCCGACTTCTTCTTCCCCGCACCAGCCGATCCGTTTCAACTCATCCCCGAACTTCATGCCCTCGGCATCCTCGATGTCATACGCCCATTCCTGCGTGTGCATTCCGGCAAAAACGCCGGACGCCAACATTGCAGGCGCATAGCGCGTACCCTCCTCGTTCGTCCAGTTGGTCACCACAATCGGGTGCTTGGTCTTGATGTCCAGGTCGTTCAGCGTACGGATAATTTCCAACCCGCCCAGAACCCCTAGGACCCCATCATACTTGCCGCCCGTAGGCTGCGTATCCAGATGCGAACCGACATAGACGGGCAGGGCGTCGGGGTCTGTACCCTCACGCATCGCAAACATATTGCCCATCTGATCAAGGCCCATCGTACAGCTAGCGGCCTTGCACCAGTCCTGAAACAGATGCCGCCCCTCGCCGTCTTCGTCCGTGACCGTCTGGCGGTTATTACCCCCCGCAACACCCGGCCCGATTTTGGCCATTTCCATCAACGAGTCCCACAGGCGCTCGCCATTGATTTTCATATTCTCGCCGGGTGCAGCCATTGGTTTTCTCCTTAGTCCAGGTTTTTCAGAACGTCAGCCAGCTTGCCGATCAGTTCGTCTATGTGGGATTTGTTCATGATTAGCGGAGGCGACAGGGCGATGATGTCACCCGTCGTGCGAATAAGAATGCCCGCGTCATACGCATCAAGGAAGGCTTGGAATGCGCGTTTGGTTGGCGCGCCCTCGATTGGTGTCAGTTCCACCGCACCGATCAGACCCTCGTTGCGAATGTCGATCACATGCGGCAGACCACGCAACCCGTGCAGCGCGTCTTCCCAATAGCCCGCCAAATCGCGTGCATTCTCGAACAGGCCGTCCTGCTTATATGTCTCCAACGCCGCCAAACCAGCCGCCGAGGCGATAGGATTGCCGGAATAGGTATATCCGTGGAACAGCTCGATCATATTCTCTGGCCCATCCATGAATGCATCATGGATTTCCGAACTGGTGATAACAGCTCCCATAGGGATCACGCCGTTGGTCAGGCCTTTGGCTGTGGTCATCATGTCCGGCGTCACGCCGTAATGTGTCGCGCCAAAACTGCTGCCGAGACGGCCAAAACCGGTGATAACTTCATCAAAAATTAACAGAATACCGTGCTTTTTGGTGATTGCGCGTAGGCGATCCAGATAACCCTTTGGCGGCAACAGCACACCAGTGGAACCCGCCATAGGCTCGACTATCACTGCAGCGATGTTAGACGCATCACCAAGTGCTACGATTTTCTCTAACTCGTCCGCGATCTCGGCACCATGTTCCGGCTGCCCACGCGTGAAAACGTTCGCGGGAATATGCGTATGCGGCATGTGATCCACACCATTTAACAACGTACCGAAAGCCTTACGGTTCGGCCCGATACCGCCGACCGAAATGCCACCGAAGTTCACGCCGTGGTAGCCACGTTCGCGCCCGATTAGACGGGTTCGCGTACCTTCGCCACGTGCACGGTGGTAGGCGATGGCGATTTTCAACGCCGTCTCGACCGCCTCGGAACCCGAGTTCGTGTAGAACACATGGTCCATCCCATCGGGTGTCATTTCGACCAGACGATTTGCCAACTCGAAAGCCTTCGGGTGGCCCATCTGGAAAGCGGGGGCATAGTCCAGTTCACCCGCCTGTTTAGCGATCGCTTCGACGATGCGTGGCTGGTTGTGGCCGGCGTTACAACACCAAAGGCCGGACGTTCCGTCCAGAACCTGACGGCCATCGGCGGTGGTGTAATACATCCCGTCCGCCGCCACGAACATACGCGGGTTTTTTTTGAATTGACGATTGGCCGTAAACGGCATCCAGAATGCGCTAAGATCATTAGGCGTGATGCTTGTGTGATCAGACATGCTGTCCTCCCGAAAAGAATTCTTTTGACCAATTGGTCAGGTTGACGCTAGCATAGCTGACTAACTAGTCAAGAATTTGTTTGGAAGTTTGAAAATGCTCGTACCAGTTGAAAAACCCAAGTCAAAACGCGAAGGGCTGCGGCGTGAAACGCTGGCCTTGATCCTTGCAACGGGAGAGCAAATTTTCGCGGATCACGGCCTTAAAGGCGCAACCATGCAGGCGATCGCCGATGGTGCGAATTTGCCGAAAGCGAACCTGCATTATTATTTTCCAACAAAACATGACCTTTATCGGCAAGTGGTCGAGCGCATCTTTAATATCTGGCTGGATGCAGCCGAAAGTTTCGACACGCAAGCCAACCCCGAACAGGCGCTAGGGACCTACATTCGCAAAAAGATGGAAATCAGCCGTTCGCACCCTTATGGCTCCAAGGTTTGGGCCAACGAGGTGATCCACGGCGCGCCAATCATCCACGATTATCTTGAAACAACCCTGGCCGAGTGGACGGATTCACGAATCGCGGTCATTGAACGATGGGAATTCGAGGGCCTGATCGACCCCGTTAATCCCCGCCACCTACTGTATATGATATGGTCCACAACCCAACATTACGCTGATTTTTCGCACCAGATTGCGACTTTGAATGGCGGCGTCCCGTTTAATGACGCGCAATGGGCGCAAGCGACCGAGTGCGTAACGAACATCATACTAAAGGGCATCGGTGTTAAGCGCGCCGCCCCCAGTTGATCCGCGACCGGATGCGTTTATAAGTGACATAGGTCACGATCCCGACGCCGGTATTTGCCAACGCCAAAACGCCGCCGCTTCGCGATATTTCGTCAACGTTTGCAAGATGCAATGGTGCGTGCAGGGCTGAACAAAAGCACTTTGTCCGAGGCCATCGGTGTGGATCGCTCGACCATATCGCAGCTTTTGTCCGACAAGCACGCCCGATTGCCGAATGCACAAGTGGTCGGAGAATGTGCGCACACATTGGGTGTTTCGGCTGATTGGTTGCTTGGGTTAAGTGCACGGCCAGAACGGGCGAACGACCTGCTGGATGTGGCGATAAGCATGCCACAGGCGGCGCGGTCTTCCGCAGATGAACAGCTGTTCGCGTGGCATCAAGAGGCCACAGGTTACAAAATACGCCACGTCCCTGCCACCCTGCCGGATTTCCTGAAAACGCCGGATGTCCTGCGTTGGGAATACAGCCAGCATTTGGGTAAAACGCCGGATCAGGCGATTGGTGCGATGGAGGAAAGCCTGACGTGGCTGCGTTCGCGTCATGCGGATTACGAAATCGCAATCCCGCAACATGAAATCGAAAGTTTCGCGGCAGGTACCGGCTACTATGCAGGCCTTCCAGCGGATGTTCGCAAAGCTACAAATCGTAAGTTGGCGCGAAAATTACCACCATCTTTACCCATCGTTAAGGATTTTCCAGTTTGATGCACATGAGGTTTTCAGCGCGCCGATGACGGTTTTCGGGCCGCTTATGGCGATGATCTATCTGGGCCGGCATTACATTGTGTTTCGCGAGTTAACGCGGGTGCAGGCGATGATCAACCATTTCGACTGGCTGATCCGCGAGGCTAGTATTGACGCGCGAGATTTCGTCACAAGCCTCTCTGCCCTCGAAACTCGTTAATCTTTCAATAACATAAGCAACGCTAATACGGTCAGGGCTACTCCGGCAAAAACCGCAATCCCTACCAAACCGTTACCCATCGCGGCTTCCCACAGGATTACCCACGTGGGCACAAGGTACGTGTAGGCCATGACCTTTGCGCTCGGTAGGTGCAGGGTGGCGTATTGCAACAGGAAAAATGTCGTGGCACTGGCGAAAATCGAAACGTATAAGATGGTGATCCAGACGATGGCGGGCAGCGCGGTCCAGTCGGTCGCAACAATGTCTTTACCGCCGTAAATCGACAGTATGAAGAAACCCGCGACAAGCATGCCAAGGGTGAACACCAGCGTCGGCTCTCCTCGGTTAAGTTTGCGGACGAGTGGGGTGTAGATTGCGTGGGCGATGCAGCCAAAGAAGAATATCGTCTCGCCTTTCCCGATGTTAAAAGCAAGGATCGCCTCGACTTCTCCGCGAAAGATCACCCAGATCGCGCCGAGCCCTGCCAGCGCCAGTGCGACGGCCATCCGCGGGGTGGTGATCTGGCGCAGCAACAACCAGCCGAACCCTGCGGACATAACAGGTGTAAGTGTAAATACGGCGCTGGCGGATATGGCCGGTGCGGTTTTCAAGCCCTCGAACATGGTGACGAAATAGATTGCGAACAGGCCGCCCATCAACAAATACCGCCAAGGTGCCACCAGATGTTCGCGCTTGATACCGGGACCGAAATACACCAGCGTGCCAATGATACCAGAAGCGATCAGAAAGCGAAAAGCATTCAAGGCGGCAGGTTCGATCATCGAAGCCGAGATGCTGCCGAGCGAGAACGACCCCGCCACAAGGACGGAGAACAGCAGCATCGCCGCATGCCCGCGCAGGACTTGAGGGTTGGTTTCACTCATCCGTTTCCCAGACTAAAAAAAGGCGACCCTGACTTTGCAGGATCGCCTGAATGTTACTGGATATGCAATGCCTTAATCGTCGTCCGGCAAGACGTTGCACATCGCGCCGGTCGGGTTGTTCGGATGGGTCGTCCAGTTGGCGTAATCGGCCTCGACCACTTTGCCCGTGCGCTCGTCAATTGTGCCAGCAGCCTGTGCCTCCATTGAAATACAGTTTTCAACGGGGCAGACCAGAACGCACAGGTTACAGGCGACGCATTCATCGTCTTGAACCTCGAACACACGATCATCCGACATGGTGATCGCTTGGTGCGAAGTATCCTCGCACGCGGCGAAACAACGGCCACATTTGATACAAGCGTCTTGGTCTATCTTTGCCTTGGCGATGTAATTCAGGTTCAGATCCTGCCAGTCTTTGGCGTTTGGAACCGCACGGCCAATGATCTCGGAGGTCGAGGTCATTTCGTGTTCGTCCATATACTGCGACAGGCCCGAGATCATCTCTTGCACGACCTTGAAACCATAGGTCATCGCTGCCGTGCAAACCTGCACATTGCCAGCGCCAAGCGCCATGAATTCTGCCGCATCGCGCCACGTGCTGACACCGCCAATGCCCGAAATAGGCAGGTCAGCGGTAACTTCGCTACGTGCAATCTCGGCCACCATGTTCAGGGCGATCGGCTTCACCGCAGGGCCGCAATAGCCTCCATGCGCGCCCCAACCGTCAATTGTTGGCTCTGGCGCGAAAGTGTCCAGGTTGACCGATGTGATCGAGTTGATCGTGTTGATAAGGCTAACCGCATCCGCCCCACCACGCATTGCGGCCTCGGCTGGCATGCGGATGTCGGTGATGTTTGGTGTCAACTTCACGATTACTGGCATGCGGCTGTATTGCTTGCACCAGCGGGTCACCATTTCGATGTATTCGGGAACCTGCCCAACGGCAGCGCCCATACCACGCTCGGCCATGCCGTGCGGGCAACCGAAGTTAAGTTCGATCCCGTCAGCACCGGTTTCTTCGACGACCGGCAGGATGGCTTTCCACGCCTCTTCCTCGCAAGGGACCATCAGGGATACGATCATCGCGTGGTTGGGGTAGTCCCGTTTCACCGCTTTGATTTCCTGAAGGTTCTGTTGCAACGGGCGGTCGGTGATCAGCTCAATGTTGTTCAAGCCGATCAAACGACGGTCGCCGCCGTAAATCGCGCCATAACGGGGGCCATTTACGTTCACGATGGGCGGGCCTTCCTCGCCCAGAGTTTTCCAGACAACACCGCCCCAGCCTGCCTCGAAGGCGCGTCGAACGTTGTATTCCTTGTCCGTTGGCGGGGCCGAGGCCAGCCAGAACGGGTTCGGGGATTTAATGCCAATGAAATTGGTTGTCAGATCAGCCATGTTTTAGCCCTCCGCCGTTAGTGTTTTGTTAATAGCTTCAGCTGCATCGCGCCCTTCGGCCACCGCAGTCACTGTCAGGTCGTCGCCGCCAGTGGCGCAATCACCGCCAGCCCAGATACCGGCATCCGATGTTTGCCCGAATTCGTTAACCTTAATTTTACCCCCGTCGAGCTCCAACCCGTCTGGCGCGCCATTCAACGTCTGGCCAATGGCCTTGAAGACCTGATCGGCGGAAATCATGAAGACCTCGGTAGAATTAGTTAATTTTCCGTTAACGTCTTGCGTATGCGCGAACTCGACCGCTCGGGCTGCTCCGTTTCCGGTTACGCGAACGGGGGCGGCGTTGTATATGATACGCACACCCTTGGACGTTGCCAGTTCTTGTTCGAACAGGGATGCGCTCATGCGGTCCTTGCCACGACGATAGACCATGGTGACGTTGTTGGCACCCAGCAATTTCGATTGCACAGCGGCATCCACGGCGGTCATGCCGCCGCCAATTACGACGACATCGCGACCGATCTGAACAGTTCCGAGATCAGAGGCCTGGCGCACGTTCTCGATGAAATCGACGGCATCGAGAACGTTGTTTTTTTCTTCGCCCTCTGAGCGAAGCGCATTAACGCCTCCTAAACCTATTCCAAGGAATATCGCGTCGTGGTCGGCCTTCAAGTTGTCGATTGTCAAGCTTTTCCCGAGTGGGCTGTTGTATTTGACGGTGATGCCACCGATGGACAAAAGCCACTCAACCTCGGTCTGGGCGAACCCGTCTACAGATTTGTAGGCGGCGATGCCGAACTCGTTCAAGCCGCCGCCTTTTGCGCGTGCGTCGAAGATCGTGACGGCGTGGCCGTTCATCGCCAAGCGGTGCGCGCAGGCTAGTCCGGCCGGGCCTGCACCGACTATAGCAACTTTCTTTCCGGTGTCGGCTGCGCGGGAAAACGGGTGCGGTTTGTCCATCATTCCGTCGGTTGCATAGCGTTGTAACTGGCCGATCAACACGGGTTTGCCCTCGGCAGTTTCACGAACGCAACCCTCTTCGCACAAGGTTTCAGTGGGACAAACGCGGGCGCACATGCCGCCCATGATGTTTTGGTTGAAAATCGTTCGAGCCGCAGAATCCGCCGTTCCGGTCGAGATTTGCCGAATGAAAAGCGGGATGTCGATGGTGGTCGGGCAGGCGTCCATACACGGCGCGTCGTGGCAGAAATAGCAACGATCAGCGGCTACTAAAGCCTCGTGATCCGACAGCGGCGCATGCAGGTCGCTAAAGTTGTCAGCATAGTCGGACGGAGTCAGACGGTGGTCCGTGATTCCGGATGTCTGAATGTCGTTTGGCATTGGGGTCTCCTGTTGCATTTATTTTTTATAGGGTGACACAGGATAGAAATTTTATCAAATGGTAAATTTCTGAGTATTTTAGCAAAAAATAAACTGGGTTATTCAATGCTATAGGGCAAAATTCCACGCGTATTGTGGTTGATGGAGAGCGAGCGTTCCAGTGGAGGGACAGCGCGTTGGTGGCAGTTTTCGCGTGGGCAGATGCGACACGAAATGCCAATTGGCTCAAACGACGCGGTGTTCTGGATGTCTAGATCGTCAGCGTAGACTAGCGCGCTGGCGTGGGCGATCTCGCAGCCAAGTCCGATGGCGAAACGTTGTACGGGAGCGCGGAAGTGACCGCCGCTTTTCGTTATGTCGCGGGCGAGGCACAGGTATTTGATGCCATCGGGGGTTTGCGCAAGCTGGCGCAGCATTTGCCCCGGAGCCTCGAAGGCGCGGTGGACGTTCCACAGGGGGCAGGCGCCGCCAAAGCGGGCGAATTGCAGTTGTGTGGTCGAGTGGCGCTTGGTGATGGTTCCGGCCTGATCTACACGCACGAAGAAGAACGGGATGCCTTTAGCCCCGACGCGTTGCATTGTTGACAAGCGGTGGGCTACTTGTTCGATGCTGGCCGAGAATTGGCCAGCGAGGATTTCAAGATCGTATCGGCAGTCGCGTGCGGCGTTCAAGAACGTCTCGTAGGGTAGCATGGCTGCCCCTGCGAAATAGTTGGCGAGGCCGATTTTGCAGATGGCGCGTGCCTCGGATGTGCCAAAGCGGGCGAAGTCCAGTGTGGCTTCGAGTAAATCGTCGTATTCCAATAGTGCGATTTGGTGCGCAATTTGGAACGCCTGCGTTGCAATCGATGTTTGCGCCGAGATGGTTAGGCGTTTGATCCCTGAAGCGTATAGACGTATCTGGGCGTTGGGCGAAACCAGCAGTTCTACGTTTTGATGGATTTTCAGCCATTCGCGCAGGGCATCAATTTTGTCGGATTGGTCAAGACGGGCGGTGGCGTGGAACGTCTCGGCGGCGCGGTCGATTGCGTCTATGTAGTTGTCGCAATAGTGAAAAAAATCGCGGACCTCTTCCCATGGCAAAGGCGCGATGCCGATATCTTCGCGACCGAGTGCCTCGTTTAGGGTGGCAAGGCGATCCTGATTTTGTCGGTGTGCGCGGTGTAGCTTCAGAAACGCGCGGGCTAACGTCGGGGCGTTTGAGGCGGTCAGCTGCAAATCGGCGAGGGGCGGGGTGTCTTTACCGAACACCGGGTCGGCTAATGCTTCGCGCATGTCAGCAACTATTCGTTCGCTATCACCGACCGCCAATTGAGTGACGTCAAAGCCGAATTCTTGTGCCAAGGCCAACACGACCGTGGCGGAAATTGGACGATGGTTTCGTTCCATTTGATTGAGATAGGATACTGACACACCTAAAGCGGTGGCGAAACCCTTTTGGGTTAGCGCCAGTTTTAAGCGAGTTTCGCGCAGGATTGCGCCTGCATATAGTTTCTTTTGTGCTGCCATAATTTGCAAGTTTGCAATTTGCAGAAAAGATTTGCAACAGATTTTGCAAATTCGCGATTTTTTGGTTCCATTTCATTAATGAATTACTTATGCTGCAACGCAAACATGGCATCCGAGGGGGTATTCGATGAAAGATATACTTGAGCAACTCGAAGAGCGGCGCGATCAGGCGCGACTTGGTGGAGGGCAGCGTCGAATTGATGCGCAGCACTCAAAGGGTAAGCTGACGGCGCGGGAGCGGATCGAGGTGTTGCTGGACGAGGGCAGCTTTGAAGAATTCGACATGTTCGTTGCACATCGCTGCGTTGATTTTGGCATGGAAAAGCAAAAATACCCTGGTGATGGCGTGATCACTGGTTGGGGGACGATCAATGGCCGGATGGTTTATGTGTACTCGCAGGATTTCACTGTACTGGGAGGTTCGCTTTCCGAGACACACGCTGGCAAGATTTGCAAGATCATGGATATGGCGATTAAAAACGGCGCGCCGATTATTGGCATGAACGATTCCGGTGGGGCGCGCATTCAAGAAGGCGTTGCGGCGCTGGGTGGTTACGCGGATGTGTTCCAGAAAAACGTGCTGGCCTCGGGTGTGGTTCCACAGATCAGCGTGATCATGGGGCCTTGCGCAGGCGGGGCCGTGTATTCGCCCGCGATTACCGACTTTATCTTTATGATTAAGGACAGCTCCTACATGTTCGTGACGGGGCCAGATGTGGTCAAAACCGTGACGAACGAGATTGTAACGGCCGAAGAGTTGGGTGGGGCCAAGACGCACACATCGAAGTCGTCGGTGGCGGATGGTGCCTACGACAATGATATGGAGGCGTTGTTCGAGGTGCGTCGCCTTGTTGATCTGTTACCGCTTAATAACCGCGAGAAGCCTCCGGTGCGGCCATATTTTGACAGCCATTCGCGGGTCGAGGATAGTCTGGATACCATCATCCCTGAAAATGCCAATGCGTCCTACGATATGCACGAACTGGTGACAAAGCTGGCGGATGAAGGGGATTTCTTTGAAATCCAGAAGGACTTTGCCAAGAATATTCTGACAGGGTTTGTTCGCCTTGAAGGCTCCACCGTCGGGGTGGTTGCCAACCAACCGTTGGTGCTGGCTGGGTGTCTGGATATCAACAGTTCACGCAAGGCGGCTCGGTTTGTGCGGTTCTGTGATGCGTTTGAAATTCCTATCCTGACGTTGGTGGACGTACCGGGGTTCTTGCCGGGGACGTCGCAGGAATATGGCGGGGTTATCAAGCACGGAGCCAAACTGTTGTTCGCATACGGCGAGGCGACTGTGCCGAAGGTGACTGTGATTGCCCGCAAAGCATATGGCGGTGCGTATGACGTTATGGCCTCCAAGCATCTGCGCGGGGATTTCAACTATGCTTGGCCAACCGCTGAAATTGCTGTGATGGGGGCGAAGGGCGCGACAGAGATTATTCATCGCTCGGATTTGGGTGATGCGGAAAAAATCGCCGCCCATACGCAGGATTATGAGGATCGTTTCGCCAATCCGTTTGTGGCTGCTGAACGCGGGTTTATCGACGAGGTCATCATGCCGCGCAACACCCGCATTCGCGTGGCCCGCGCTTTTGCCAGCCTGCGTAATAAGCAGCTGACAAATCCGTGGAAAAAACACGACAACATTCCTTTGTGAGGGCAAAATGGCACAACTTTACATGCTTAAACATCGCGGGTTCCCAGGGCGAATGCCCAGTTCAGACGCGCAGTTTGTTATTCGTCGGCCCGCTACCAAGGGTGTGACGCCGTTAACGCCGCGTGAGCGTTTTAGGGATCGGCGCGCGATTGACCGCAAGGCGGACGAGCTGTTTTTGGCAGCATTATGGCAGCATTTCGGCGAAGAACCGTTCGAGCGTGGTAATCTCGACGCCGGCCGTATCAACTGGTTGTTCGGGCGCGAGATCATCGCGGGCGAAGACCCGTTTGATAACGCCCATTACGAGGCAATGTTGAAGCTGGATATGGATGCTGTACGCCGAAACTTCCCGCAAATTGATCTCGAGGCCGAGCTGTGATGCGGCTGGTTGCGCTAAAACATGCCAACACGGCACTATATATGGCCAAAAGGGTCGGAAATGTATATAGTACCTTCATAACGGGTGGAAAAACTATCCGAGAGGCAGAAGCAGGAGCAATAATATGTACAAGAAAATCATCGCTATTGTTCTGTCAGCTGGATTGCTGGCAGGATGTAATACAATGGGCCAAAGCACTCTTCTCGGAGCAACAGCGGGTGCCGTTGGGGCCGCCGCGGTTAGCGGAACTGTCGCGACAGGAGCACTCTTCGGGGCGGGTATCGGTGCTGGCTGTCACTATTTCGAGATGTGCTAACTTAATCGGTTCGTCCGAGCTAAACACTGAAAATTCCAAATGGATGCTGCCTGTGTGCGGCATCCATTTTTGTTTGCCTACAGCATAGACGGGGAAAACCATGTTCAAGAAAATCCTGATCGCAAACCGTGGCGAGATCGCTTGTCGTGTTATCAAAACGGCCAAGTTGATGGGCATCAAAACGGTGGCGGTGTACTCTGATGCGGACAGAAATGCCCTGCATGTAAGCATGGCGGACGAGGCCGTGCATATTGGTCCGCCAGCCGCCAACCAGTCCTATATCGTGATCGACAAGATCATGGATGCGATCAAGAAAACGGGGGCCGAGGCGGTTCATCCCGGTTATGGCTTCTTGTCTGAAAACCCTAAATTCGCGCAAGCGCTGGAGGCCGCTGGCGTGGCATTCATCGGGCCACCTGTCGGGGCGATCGAGGCGATGGGCGACAAGATCACCTCGAAAAAGCTGGCGCAGGAGGCGGGAGTGACCACCGTTCCGGGCTATATGGGCTTGATTGAGGACGCGGAAGAGGCCGTTAAGATTTCCAATCAAGTCGGTTATCCCGTGATGATCAAGGCATCTGCTGGTGGTGGCGGCAAGGGTATGCGAATTGCGTGGAGTGATGCCGAAGCCCGCGAGGGTTTCCAGTCTTCGAAGAATGAAGCGGCAGCGTCGTTTGGGGATGACAGGATATTCATTGAAAAGTTCATCACGCAACCTCGCCACATCGAAATTCAGGTGCTTGGCGATAAGCACGGCAATTGCATTTACCTCAATGAGCGCGAGTGTTCCATTCAGCGGCGGCAGCAAAAGGTAATCGAGGAGGCTCCGTCACCGTTTTTGGACGAGGAAACCCGTACGGCAATGGGAGCGCAGTCTGTCGCGCTGGCGCAGGCGGTGGACTATTGCAGTGCAGGGACCGTGGAGTTCATCGTTGATAGCGACTCGAACTTCTATTTCCTTGAAATGAACACCCGCCTTCAGGTGGAGCATCCGGTGACCGAATTGATCACCGGGATCGATCTTGTAGAACAGATGATCCGCGTGGCTTACGGCGAGAAATTGTCGATGCAACAATGCGACGTCGGCATCAACGGTTGGGCTATTGAAAGCCGCCTGTATGCCGAAGATCCGTATCGTAACTTCCTGCCCTCGATCGGGCGGCTGTCGCGTTATCGTCCTCTTGCCGAAATGTCGGATGAAACGCGGGCCATTCGTAATGACACCGGTGTTTACGAGGGCGGCGAGATTTCGATGTATTACGACCCCATGATTGCCAAGTTGTGCACATGGGCGCCGGATCGCGCTTCTGCTATTGCGGAAATGCGGCACGCGCTGGATGCGTTTGAAGTCGAGGGCATTGGCCACAATCTGCCGTTCCTGTCCGCTGTGATGGACCACGAACGGTTTATCACCGGGAACATTTCGACCGCGTTTATCGAGGAAGAATACCCCGAGGGTTTCGGGGGCGCAGAGCTGTCCGAAGGCGTTCTGAAACAACTGGCGGCGGGCGCTTCTGCGATGCACCGTGTTTCTGAAATCCGTGCTGCGCGGGTTTCTGGTCGTATGGACAACCATGAACGCGAAGTTGGCTCGGATTTTGTGATTTCGCTGGGCGGGTTCGATATGGCGGCAAAGGTTTCCGCCGATAGTGACGGCTCGACCGTGGAATTTGCCGATGGCACCAGCCACCGTGTTTCGTCAGACTGGAAGCCGGGCGAGGGGCTGGCGCGGCTTACTGTTTCTGGCGAGGAGGTAACCGTCAAGATTGGCCAGATTTCCAGCGGTTTCCGTATGCGTCATCGTGGGGCTGATCTGGACGTAATCATCCGCACACCGCGCCTGTTCGAGCTGTCCAAACACATGATCGAGAAAACGCCGCCGGACACATCGCGGCTGTTGCTGTGTCCGATGCCGGGTCTGATTGTGGCCATGGTTGTCGAGGTTGGTGATGAAGTGCAAGAGGGGCAAGCGCTATGCATTGTCGAGGCCATGAAAATGGAAAATGTTTTGCGCGCGGAAAAGAAGACCGTTGTCACCAAGATCAACGCTAGTGTTGGCGATAATCTGGCGGTTGACGAAGTGATTATGGAGTTTGAATAGAACGATGACTGCAGTCCCAAATATCATTCAGGCAAGCGAGTTCCGACTGGCATCTTTCTATAATCGGTCAATTTCGTCTTTGCGCATTGGCAGCTTGTCGATCGCGCGGGATAGCTCGCGCGGGGTCCATGGCGTGGCCTTGCGCAACACGATGTTACCTTCTTTATCCAATAACACCAATGTGAAGTCATATGGCCGCAGTCGATCGCGCAGGGCGCTATCAACAGACGGATCGGTATCGGTAAGAATGATGACGTCGCGGTCTGGCAGAAGTTCTGGGTCTTCGTTCAACATTTCCAATTGCAGTATAAACCGGGGGTCAAACGGAGAGTCCGCGAAAATCACCAACGGGCGCGCAACCCATTTGTATTCCGCAAGCGGATCCGTTGTTTCCGCGGCAAATGCAAAAACTGCAGCGAGTGGTAGTAACAAAGCTAGTAAACTGAATTTACGCATAATTCCTCCGGCATCCCTCGATATAAGCATTGAATCCATGGATTCTAATAGCTGCGCAAGAACTTTCCTGCCTTCCACCGCGTTATCTCGGAATAATCCCGATATGCACTTCAATTACAATAGTGAGATGAGCCATGAGCAATAATTCCGACAACTGGAAATCCCTCGCCGAAAAAGAACTTCGCGGTCGCCCGTTGGAGGATTTGACGTGGAAAACGGCCGAAGGGATCGACGTTAAGCCGGTTTATACTGCGGACGATCTGGACGGGGTTGAACATCTTGGAGGTATGCCCGGAATCTCGCCCTATACGCGCGGTCCGCGTGGAACGATGTATGCGGGACGGCCTTGGACGATCAGGCAGTATGCCGGTTTCTCGACCGCCGAGGAAAGCAATGCGTTCTATCGCAAAGGTTTGGCGGCGGGGCAAAAGGGCGTGTCGGTGGCTTTCGATTTGGCAACGCATCGCGGCTATGACAGTGATCATCCGCGCGTTGAAGGGGACGTTGGCAAGGCTGGTGTGGCGATTGACAGCGTTGAGGATATGAAAATCCTTTTTGACGGGATTCCGTTGGATAAAATGTCGGTTTCCATGACCATGAACGGGGCTGTTATCCCGATTTTGGCCAATTTTATAGTTGCGGGTGAGGAGCAGGGCGTGGACCGTTTAGCGTTGACGGGGACCATCCAGAACGATGTTCTTAAGGAATTTATGGTTCGGAACACCTATATTTATCCCCCAGAACCCTCGATGCGGATCGTGTCGGATATTATCAAGTTCACATCGAAGGAAATGCCGAAATTCAACTCGATCTCGATTTCCGGCTACCACATGCAAGAGGCGGGGGCGAACCTTGTGCAGGAGTTGGCGTTCACGCTGGCTGATGGTAAAGAATACGTTAAGGCGGCGATTGAATCCGGCATGGATGTGGATGCGTTCGCGGGCCGGTTAAGCTTTTTCTTCGCGATTGGCATGAATTTCTTTATGGAGGCGGCCAAGCTGCGGGCCGCCCGTTTGCTGTGGTCGCGCATCATGGCGGAATTCAACCCACAAAAGCCGCAGTCGTCCATGCTGCGTACACATTGCCAGACCTCGGGCGTTTCGTTGCAGGAGCAAGACCCCTACAATAATATCATCCGCACGGCTTACGAGGCGATGTCGGCGGCGCTGGGAGGGACGCAATCACTGCACACGAACTCTTTCGACGAAGCCATTGCTTTGCCAACTGAATTTTCTGCACGGATTGCGCGCAATACGCAATTGATCCTGCAAAACGAGACAGGCGTGACTAATGTCGTCGATCCGCTGGCGGGGTCGTATTATGTCGAGAGCCTGACAAAGGAACTGGCGGATGAAGCATGGAAGCTGATCTGCGAAGTGGATGAACTGGGCGGTATGACTGCGGCAGTTGCTTCAGGTATGCCTAAGCTGAAAATCGAAGAAGCGGCGGCGCGGCGGCAGGCGGCCGTGGACAAAGGCGACGAGGTTATAGTTGGCGTTAACAAGTTCCGACTGGAACAGGAAGACGCGCTGGAAATTCGCGAAATTAACAACTCGGAAGTGCGGGTCTCGCAAGTGAAACGATTGGACGAAATCCGCGCCACGCGTGATACTGCGGTTTGCGATACGGCGCTTGCGGAGCTCGAATCTGGCGCACGAGGGAATGGCAACCTGTTAGAACTGGCGGTTGAGGCTGCGCGGGCGCGAGCGACTGTTGGCGAGATTTCGGCGGCTTTGGAAAACGTGTTCGGACGGCACAGCGCGACAGTGAAAACGCTGAAGGGTGTGTACGGCGCCGCGTATGAGGGCGACGAAGGGTTTGCAAAAATCCAAAAGGAAGTGACCAACTTTGCCGACATGGAGGGGCGTTTACCCAAGATGCTGGTCGTCAAAATGGGGCAGGACGGGCATGATCGCGGGGCCAAGGTTATTGGCACTGCCTTTGCCGATATCGGATTTGACGTCGAGGTAGGGCCATTATTCCAGACGCCTGAAGAGGCGGCGCAAGACGCCGTGGACAAGCAAGTGCATGTAATTGGAATTTCCAGTCAGGCGGCGGGGCATAAGACGCTTGCGCCGCAATTGGTTGAGGCGTTGAAAAACGCTGGTGGTAGTGAAATCATCGTGATTTGTGGCGGCGTGATCCCCCAGCAGGATTACGATTTTCTTTTTGAGCACGGGATCAAGGCGATTTTCGGGCCAGGTACAAATATTCCTGAAGCTGCTAATAAAATTTTACGATTGATACGCCGAACAAATTACTGAACATGAAGCCAGAACAAGTATCGGAGAATGCCTAGTGTCAGATGAACGTAATGAATCCGCCCGTCAGGCCGACCTCGATCACAGTGCGCGGTTTGCTGAATATCGCGGCGCTGGCGGGGACTCCGGTTAATGCATATGAGTAATAAGAAACTGACCACTCCGAGGGGGCGTCGATGCAAACGCCGAGGCTGGAGGCCTCAAATAAAAGGATATTAATATGAGTTACAAATCTGTTTACGACGGCTGGAAAGATGATCCCGAGGCCTTCTGGATGGAAGCTGCCGAGACGATCAGCTGGACCAAAAAGCCTTCGCACGCGTTGGATTCCAGCAATGCACCGCTATACGAGTGGTTCACTGATGGCGAGGCCAACACGTGCTACAACGCGTTGGACCGGCACGTTGAGGCAGGGCGTGGAAATCAGGCAGCGATCATTTATGACAGCCCTATTACGGGTACGAAACGCAAAATTTCTTATGCAGATCTAACCGATCAGGTGGCGCTTCTGGCGGGCGCGTTGAAAGCCAAGGGTATTGGCAAGGGCGACCGAGTTTTGATCTATATGCCAATGGTGCCAGAGGCATTGAACGCTATGCTGGCCTGCGCGCGCATCGGCGCGGTGCATTCGGTCGTGTTTGGTGGATTTGCGGCAAACGAGCTGGCTGTGCGGATAGACGATGCAACGCCCAAGGCCATTATTGCCGCGTCTTGCGGTATCGAACCGGGACGAGTGATAAAATATAAACCTTTGCTGGACAGCGCGATTGATTTGGCTACCCATAAGCCGGATTTCACGATAATTTTGCAACGCGAACAGGCGCAGGCGGACTTGATCGAAGGGCGCGATTTCGACTGGTTTGAGGCGCAAGACGGTGTTGATCCTGCTGAATGCGTACCGATCGGAGGCGCTGATCCGTTGTATATTTTGTATACCTCTGGCACGACGGGCCAACCCAAAGGGGTTGTTCGGCCAAGTGGTGGGCATATGGTTGCGCTCAACTGGACCATGAAAAACATCTATAATGTCGAGCCGGGCGACGTGTTCTGGGCGGCCTCGGACGTTGGATGGGTCGTTGGGCATTCGTATATTTGTTACGCGCCGCTGATCTATGGTGCCACCGCGATTGTGTTTGAGGGAAAACCTGTTGGCACACCCGATGCGGGTACTTTTTGGAGGGTGATCGAAGAGCATAAAGTTGTGTCCTTCTTCACCGCGCCAACGGCGTTTCGGGCAATAAGACGTGAAGACCCAACCGGAGAATTCGTTAAAAAATACAACCTTAATAGCCTGAAAGCCCTATATCTGGCAGGCGAGCGGGCGGACCCTGATACGATAATCTGGGCGCAAGAGCAGCTTGGAATTCCGGTTGTGGACCATTGGTGGCAGACGGAAACTGGGTACTCCATCGCCGCGAATCCACTGGGCCTGGAGGAATTGCCGACTAAACTTGGTTCTCCCACCGTCGCAATGCCGGGGTTTGATGTGCAGGTTCTGGGCGATGATGGCCATCAATTACCAGCAGGGGAGCTGGGGGCGATTGCGATCAAATTGCCGCTCCCTCCGGGAACGTTGCCGACGCTTTGGAATGCCGAGGAACGTTTTATTAAGTCTTATCTCGACACGTTCAAAGGATATTACGAAACGGGCGACGCCGGGATGATCGACGAGGACGGATATCTGTATATCATGGCCCGTACAGATGACGTGATCAACGTTGCTGGCCACCGCTTGTCTACTGGCGCAATGGAGGAAGTTCTGGCAGCTCATCCTGACGTTGCCGAGTGTGCGGTGATCGGGGTTGGCGACCAGTTGAAGGGGCAATTACCACTGGGATTTTTGTGCATGAACAAGGGTGTAAACCGCCCCGACAGCGAAATTGTTGCCGAGGTTATCAGACTGGTGCGCGAGAAGATCGGACCCGTTGCTGCGTTCAAATTGGCCTTGGTGGTCAACCGCTTGCCCAAAACGCGTTCGGGCAAGATATTGCGCGGGACTATGGCTAACATTGCCGATCAAACCGCGTGGAAAATGCCTGCAACGATTGATGATCCGGCGATTTTGGATGAAATCACCGATGCATTGAAAACGCTTGGTTATGCCGGTGGGGCGTAGTTGGTAAACTCGACCTCGCGAAGGGTTGACTGGGTAGAAGAAGATAGCCCATTATTTTCGGAGCCATGATGTGCTTACCCTTGATACTTGCTGTCGTCCTATCCTTTTGGATGCCCGCCGCCGTTGTGGCGCAGAATGTTGTGGTCGAGCTGCTCACCTCGCAAGGGTGCAGTTCGTGCCCGCCTGCGGACAAAGTTTTGCATGATATGGCTTTGGAGGACGAGCTGATCGTTCTTGGCTGGCACGTGGATTATTGGGACTATCTGGGCTGGAACGACGAGTTCGCAAGCCCTGAAAACACCAAGCGGCAAATGGGCTATCGGGACCGTTGGAATTTACGCTCTCTGTATACGCTACAAGCGGTGATTCACGGCGAGGCACAAGTAGTTGGCAGTAACGAGCGTGAAGTTCGGATGTATGTAGGTCAGTTTCAGGCCGAGAAGCCGATGCTGAAAATTGACGCCACCGCCAGTGCTGGTTCAGCGCAAGTACGTGTGTCGCCGAAAACCTCAAAATTGCCTGAGGCGGAGGTATTTCTGGTGCGGATTATTCCCGATGCTTCGACCGATATTCGGCGAGGCGAGAATGCCGGACGGACGATTAACTATGTAAACGTGGTGCAAGACATCACGTGGATTGCCGATTGGAACGGGCGTTCCAGTATCTAAATTCTGACTGCGGTGGTCAGCGACAGCTACTATGTGGTGATGGCTCAGGCCAAGAATTTTGGCCCGATACTCGGTGCGGTTTATCTGAACTAGAGGCTCCAATAACGCAGGTTTTTGGGATTTTATCCGGATTCAGCGCTGAACGAATGTCGATGATCGCTCCACCATCGCGAAGTATGCGGGTTAATTCTCTCACAAGGGGCCTAAAAATGGTTAACGCCCGTTCGGATTTGTGGAAATTGGTTGATAATTCGTAAAAATTTCCAACAATTTATATTGGCTTAAAATTTCACGAATTAAATTGCGTGGGCAATCGTTCATTTGATTGACCTCAGGGCCCAACGGAGTAAGCTTCCTAAAACGTTATCGAATGGTTTAGATGAAACTGACGTCTCGCCAACAAATTAGCCGGAATACCGCTTGGCTTGCCTTTTTTGGTATGATCCTCTTTGGTTGGGTTGGTATGTTTGCCATGTCGAACCAGATTGGGTTGAACCTGTTTGGGCAAGGCCGTTTCGTTGATTTCCTGGCACTTTGCCTTACGCCTGCGGGCCCCGCAAACATTGTGCCTTACTTCACAGTTTATGGAATGTGGGCGTTAATGATGGCGGCGATGATGGGGCCGACGTTTGTTCCCACTGCGCGCACATATGAAGATTTGATTAACTCGGGCGCAGGCAGTCGCGGAGGGCTTATCGGTTTGATCGTCGGGTATCTATTGGTATGGCTTGGTTTTGCAGCGATATTTGCCAGCGCGCAGTTAACTATGCAGTCGCAGGGGTGGCTGGATGTGTTAGGAGCGAGCGCCTCGGGGTGGTTAACATTTTCTTTACTGTTGATCGCCGGTGTTTACCAATTCACGGCCACCAAGGATGCTTGTCTGACCAAATGCCGATCACCGATGACGTTCTTTTTGGGATATTGGCGGGGCGGAGCGTTGGGCGGGGCACGGATGGGCGCTTCTCTGGGTGTGTATTGTCTGGGTTGTTGCTGGGCAATGATGGCGCTGGGATTTATTGGCGGGGTGATGAACCTTGTCTGGATGGGCATTGCGACCCTGATAATGACCATTGAAAAACTGCCCGATGTCGGGCGCTGGATGACACGGCCTTTGGGCGGCGCCTTTTTGCTGGCGTCGCTTTTGGTTGGTGCGAATAATGTTGCAATATTTTGACAGGAAATACTATGAAACCAACAACTGAATGGACAATCAAAGGCGAGCTGTTTCTCAACTGTTCATGCGAAGTGTTTTGCCCTTGCGTGATCGGACTGGGCAAAAGCAAACCAACCGAGGGTCATTGCCATGCGTGGATGGCTGTTAAGATTGATAAAGGAGCTTATGGAGGCGAGGATTTATCCGGCCTGAACATCGGGCTATTCGTCGAAATCCCGGGCCGCATGGGTGAAGGCGGCTGGAAGGTTGGCCTTTACGTAGATGAACGAGCGTCGGACGCGGCATTTGAGGGGATAGTCAAGATATTCTCTGGCGCGGCAGGTGGAACGACGGGATTACTGGGTATGGTTACCTCGGAAATTCTTGGGGTTGAGCGGACCGAGGTTATTATCGAAGCCACTGAAACGACACGCAAGATTATTGTTGGAAAGAAAATTCAGGGCGAGATACAGACCCTGACCGGGGGCGACAATGAAACTCCCGTTGTGGTAAAGAATACCAAATATTGGATGGGGCCAGACGTGACCGTTGCCCAAGGTACTCGGAGCCGTGTGCGGGCTTACGGACGTATTTGGGATTTTGATGGAAAATCAGGCGAGATGGTTGCAATCAATTGGCATGGTCCAAACAGATAGGAGGCCGAAATGGCATTTAATGCATTAGTGGTTGAAAAGAACGACGAGGGTAAGATTTCGGCTTCAGTAAAGCAGTTGGAACTTGGCGATCTGCCGCAAGGTGAAGTTATCGTGGCGGTCGAGTACTCGACTGTGAACTATAAGGACGGCCTGTGCATTGGTCCCGGTGGTGGTTTGGTTCGCAATTACCCGCACGTGCCCGGAATTGATTTTTCCGGAACAGTCGAGAGTTCGGACGACCCGCGCTACAAGGCGGGCGATAAGGTTGTGTTGACCGGCTGGCGTGTCGGCGAGGCGCACTGGGGCGGGTATTCCCAAAAAGCAAGCGTTCGGGCTGATTGGCTGGTGCCTCTACCGGAGGGCTTGACGACGCGCCAAGCGATGGCAGTTGGCACGGCTGGTTTCACGGCGATGTTGGCGGTTATGGCGCTGGAGAATCATGGGCTTGAGAAAAACCACGGGGCAGTACTGGTGACAGGGGCTGCAGGAGGCGTTGGCTCGGTTGCGACGGCGATCTTAGCGAACCTTGGTTATGAGGTTGCGGCGGTGACGGGGCGTCCTGAAGCGGCTGATTATCTGAAGTCTTTGGGGGCGACGCAAATCGTGGCGCGTGAGGAGGTTAACGAAACTACGAAACGTCCGTTGGAAAGTGAAAACTGGGCGGGCTGCATTGATGCGGTTGGCGGCGATATGTTGGCGCGGGTGTTGGGGCAAATGAAGTATGGCACTTCGGTTGCGGCGGTTGGTTTGGCGGGGGGCATGGGATTGCCTGCAACGGTTATTCCGTTCCTGTTGCGGGCTGTGAACCTGCTGGGCATTGATAGCGTGATGCAGCCTTACGCCAATCGCGTTCGGGCGTGGAAGCGGATCGCCAAAGACCTGCCGATGGATAAGCTCGAGAGCATGGTGCAGCCAGCGACGCTGAAAGATTTGCCTGCTTTGGGTAAGGATATCCTCAAGGGGCAGGTTAAGGGACGTGTTGTTGTGGATGTGAATGCTTGAGCTCATTCTGAGTATTTAAACAAAAATAAGGTTGAAGTATGATTACACTTGATGTGGACTTTGTTCGCGCGCAGTTTCCCGCGTTTGATGAACCGTCGTTGCAGGGGCAAGCGTTTTTTGAGAACGCTGGTGGGTCCTATACCAGCAAGTTCGTGATTGATCGTCTGCATCGGTATTACACACAACGCAAAGTGCAGCCTTATGCACCTTATGAGGCCTCGCGGGTCGCGGGCGAAGAGATGGACGTGGCGCGGATGCGGTTGGCGGGTGTGTTGAACCTTCCAGCGGATGATCTGAGCTTTGGTCCGTCAACAACGCAAAATACGTATGTATTGGCGCAGGCGTTCCGGCAGATCTTGTCGGAAGGTGATGCAGTAATCGTCACCAATCAGGATCATGAAGCCAATACCGGTCCTTGGCGGCGATTGGCGGATAACGGCATTGAGGTTCGCGAATGGCAAGTTGATCGGGATACGGGGTCTCTGGACCTTGCAGATTTGGCAAACTTGTTGGATGACAGGGTTAAGCTGGTGGTTTTTCCGCATGTGTCGAATATAGTTGGACAGATCAATCCGGTCGCCAAAATCTGTGCATTGGCCAAGGCGGCGGGGGCGGTAACGTGTGTGGATGGCGTTAGTCTTGCGCCGCACGGATTGCCGGATATCAAGGCGTTGGGGGCGGATATATATTTGTTCTCGGCTTATAAAACCTACGGACCACATCTGGGGATTATGTATGTTAATTCCGAGCTGTCGGCACGGCTGCCTAATCAGGCACATTATTTTAATGCGGGGTCAGCATATAAACGATTCACGCCTGCGGGGCCGGATCACGCGCAAATCGCGGCGTCAGCCGGGATGGTGGATTATATCGAGGCGATCCACCATCACCATTTCGGCTCGGGTGGCAGTCTGGCAGAAAAAGGGCGTGCAGTGGCTGTGTTACAGGCAGGCCATGAAGCGGTGTTGATGGCACCGCTATTGGAATACTTGCGGTCGCGAAATGATGTGCGGTTGATTGGTTCTGACATGACGCAGGGGCGCGTGCCCACGGTTGCGGTTGGATTGGGAAAGGCAGGTGAAGCTGTTGCGCAGGATCTGAGTAAATACGGGATTATGGCGGGCGGCGGAGATTTCTATGCGGTTAGGTTGCTGGAAGGGCTGGGGATTGATCCCGCACACGGCGTGCTGCGGTTAAGTTTCGTGCATTATACAAGTTCTGAAGAAGTCGAAAAATTGCTGAAGGCATTGGATCGGACGTTGTAAAAAGGCACAGTCGGTTAACGGACAATTAATATTTTCCCTTGATTCCTGCTTCGCCAAGTTTCACGCTGTTACCAAGGTTGTTAACGGGAGAAACATTATGCCTACGGCTGCGAAATTGGTTGCGTTGATATTGATGGCAATCGGCGGTGTTATCGTCGTGATGCTTACGATCAATACCTATCCTGATGCGGCTAGGCGTTCTGTCGGTATGACGGGTGCTGCGGTGATTATCGGGTTGTTTGTAGGATGGCGCGGGCTGGGGCAAAAGTCTCGGAAGATGAAGGAGCAGGTGTCACGACCGGTTTCAAGGTTGGTATCTCTATGTTTGTGTGGGTCCTTTTTCTTTATGCTCTCTCCGATATGATGGTCGGCATCATGGACCATGCCTATTATCAGCCGATGACGGCGTTGCTCGTTATCCCCGCGCGGATGATCGAATGCGGCAAATTGGCTTTGAATGTTCCGATCGGCGGCACGATGGTTGGTTTGGCCGTTATGATCGGCATGATCACCAAAAACGCAGACAAACGCTGGAGCTGAAAATCGGCCAATTGAATTGCCGAGGGGCTTGTTTCGGATCGGTTTGCTCAATAACTTTGTGTGGACAGAAAACACTAAGGATTATTCATGAACCGTTATAACGATCTTCCGCATGCAGTTGGAAATACACCCCTTATTCGGCTTAAGAAGGCGTCGGCGCTGACAGGCTGCGAGATTTATGGCAAGGCCGAGTTTATGAACCCCGGCCAGTCCGTTAAAGATCGTGCGGCATTGGGGATTATCAAGGATGCAATTGCCAAGGGTGACTTGCAGCCCGGTGGAACGATTGTCGAGGGGACCGCAGGCAACACGGGAATAGGTCTTGGGCTGGTCGGTGCCGCTATGGGGTTCAAGACGGTAATCGTTATTCCCGAGACCCAAAGTCAGGAAAAGAAGGATATGATCCGGTTGGCAGGGGCTCGGTTGGTCCAGGTTCCGGCGCAACCCTATTCCGACCCCAACAACTTCGTGCGCTATTCCGAGCGGCTGGCCAAGGCATTGGCAGTCTCGGATCCGAACGGAGTTATTTGGGCAAACCAGTTTGATAATGTCGCGAACCGGCAGGCACATGTCGATACAACCGCGCCCGAGATTTATGCCCAGCTGGACGGACAGATTGACGGGTTTATCTGTGCGGTTGGGTCTGGCGGCACGTTGGCTGGCGTGGCCATGGGCCTGCATGCGCGAAACAAGGATATCAAGATAGGTTTGGCGGATCCAGACGGGGCGGCGATTCATAACTTCTTTACGAATGGAGTGTTGAAGGGCGAAGGTTCTTCAATCATGGAAGGGATCGGACAGGGGCGCATTACTGCCAATCTAGAAGGATTATCCGTCGATTTTTCATATAACATTTCTGACGCCGAGGCACTTAATGTTGTATTCGATTTGTTATCGGAAGAGGGGATGTGCCTTGGCGGTTCCTCTGGCATCAACGTGGCCGGAGCGATGCGAATGGCCAAAGACATGGGCCCGGGTAAAACGATAGTTACTGTGCTTGCGGATGTTGGCGCGCGGTATCAGTCTAAATTGTTTAATCCAGTATTTTTGCGCAGCAAAGATTTGCCTGTTCCGGTCTGGTTGGATCAAGGATCGAAGGATGTGCCGAACGTTAGTGAATAAAGGATTACCTTAATGAGACTCTTTAATACTGTCCTGCAAGCCGTTGTTATTATTATTTTTATGTCTAATACAGGGCTTGCTCAAACTGACGATACGGAAATGGTTAACGCATGGGTAGCTACGGCCACGCGAGCTGAAGCAGCGCTAGAGACAAAGCAGTCTTCGACGGTGGCGTTCGAGACATTGCGATCTGAGCTGGCGGCGCAAAGAAGCGAAGCGCTAGAGCTTGAAGCCGTCAGTCAAAGCAACATTGTGCCAATACGGACCGAGCTGGACGCACTTGGTTCATCGCCCGAGGATGGTGCGCAAGAAGCCACAGAAATTGCGACCCTTCGCGCGGCATTGAACGAGGCGATAGCTGACGAGACGGTTCCGTTGTTATTGGCACAAGCTGCGTATCGTCGGGCTGACGGCCTGATCCGAGAGATTAATGGCGTAATCCGCACGCGCTTTTCGGATACGCTGGTGGAATTGGGGCCATCACCGCTTAATCCCTCGTTGTGGTCCGAAGCGGCAAGAAAGATTAACCATTACGCCACCCGATTGGGCGGCGAGACACGGGATCTGTTTTCACAGGATGTAAGCCGGGCCTCGTTGATGCAAAAAGCCCCTTTGGCGCTGTTAATCGCCGGTTTGGGCCTTTGGATGTTGCTGGGCGCCCGTCGCGGGTTTGCTGATCTTGTGACACGCGGATTGTCCGCAGGCGAAGAGATAAAGTTATGGCAATCCTCGGTGGCTGATTTGGCCAGATTGCTGGTGCCAAGCGCGGGCGCCGCAGCCGTGATTTTTGCAGTTCGAAGTTTCGATCTGGCAGGCGTGTGGGGCAGTGCGATTGTCGGGGTATTGCCACATGTGGCAGTGGCCTTGATAGCCGCGCCTTGGTTGGCGCACAGCGTCTTTGGTGTAGCGCAAAAAGGCGTAAGCGATGATGTCGCGCGATCTGGCTACTTGATGAGCTTGTTGCTGGGGGCGGTTTATGCCGCTTCGATCTTGCTGCAGGCTGTCTCGGTGCAGGGCGACTTTTCGACGGGAACGCAAGCCGTGTTGAACTTTCCGCTGATACTGGTCTCGGGTTTTGTATTTTCGCGATTGTCTCGAATATTGAAGAACGGCTGGACCGCTGATCTGAATTTAAATGATGAAACCAAAACGACCGAGTTTATTTTCTCGTCAATCCTGTCGCGGGTACTGATGTTGTTCGCAATCGTTGCGCCCCTACTGGCCGCCATCGGATATTTTGCTGCCGCGCGATTCCTGGTATTCCCGACCATACTAACCCTGGGTTTACTGGCTGTGATTTTGGTTTTATTCGACTTTCTACGCGCGTTCCTTGACTATTGGATCGAGGGTGGCGAACACGAGCTGCGGCGCGACCAAACCCGCCTGATCCCCGTTTTCGTCGGGCTAATGTTGATGCTGGGCGCATTACCGGTGCTGGCATTGATTTGGGGCGCGCGGCCAAGCGATTTATCCGAGATATGGGGTTGGCTGAGCGACGGCGTGTCGATTGGCGAAAGCCGCTTCTCGTTAACTGATTTATTAGTCTTCGTGCTGGTCTTCGGGATTGGATATACGATCACCACATTGCTACAGAAAACGATCCGCACGTCGGTTTTGCCGCGCACTAATATGGATATAGGTGGAAAAACCGCTGTGCTGGCAGGTGTCGGGTACGTTGGTGTAACGGTTGCCACGCTGGCCGCGATATCGGCAACGGGGCTTGATTTGTCCAGTTTGGCCATTGTTGCCGGTGCATTGTCTGTTGGTATCGGTTTTGGCCTGCAGACTATTGTATCTAATTTCGTATCGGGGATCATCCTGCTGATTGAACGCCCTATAAAAGAGGGTGACTGGATCGTTGCTGGCGGGCACGAGGGGATCGTGCGAAAGATTTCGGTTAGGGCAACGTTGGTGGATACATTTGATCGCAGTGCGGTTGTTATCCCAAACTCTGACTTGATCGCGGGGAGTGTGTTGAACTGGACGTCGCCAGATCTGTCCGGCCGCGTGAAAGTGCCAATAGGCGTCGCCTATGGTACCGATCCCGAAAAGGTTAAAGAGGTGTTGCTGTCGATTGCTGCTGCGCATCCGATTGCACTGAAACGTCCGGGACCGTCGGTGCTCTTCAAAGATTTCGCGGCTAGCTCGCTTGATTTTGAGTTGCGGGTGTTTATTCGCGATGTAAACAAAATCCTTTCGGTTCGTTCCGATATAAATTTCGAGATCGCCCGCAGGTTTGAAGAAGAAGGTATAAAAATTCCGTTCAACCAGAGCGAAGTAACCCTGAAAAACGTTGAACAGATTGGGGCGGTTGTCGGCGATGCCATCAAAGGAATTACAGCGACCGATACATAAACTTTTCTAAATCTTTTAAGTTAATATGGAGAGCGGGAAAGTTACGGACACGGATGAAAAGAAACTATTCGCGATCTGCGCTTCTGCCCTTGATCTGGCCTCGCAGGGCGGTATATAGACCCCCAACGGACAGGTGGCCGAGTGGTCGAAGGCGCACGCCTGGAAAGTGTGTAGGCGGGGAACCGTCTCCAGGGTTCGAATC
>JAPYON010000066.1 GCA_029938175.1 Paracoccaceae bacterium
CAACACCCCCAGCCCGCTGATTCGACGACAGAGCCTTTATCGACAAATAGCTTCCGCGCGCCTTGAACGATCCCGCCTTCTGCATCAGTTCCAGCTTCATGGATATTTTACTTCCGTCGGGCAGCAGCGATTCCAGTCCCGTCTGCCGCACGTCAACACTCGGTGTGCGAATGACATGCCCCACCAATTGTTGCTCGGCGGCAATGATTGCCTCCAAATTAACTGCAGACAAATCCATCTCAGTCATAAAAGTACCCCTTGGGTTCTTTTTTGTAATAAATACTCAGATTCCGCCGCGTCACAACAACTCTTGCTCACGGTTCAAGCGTTTGGCTAGCGGCGCAATCGTCAAGCCCTGGACGATAATGCTGAACAGCACGACGATGTAGGTTGAAGTCAGGATGATCGGTTTCCACTCGCCATCCGGCAAGCTCAACGCCAGCGCCACCGAAATTCCGCCCTTTAAGCCGCCCCAAGTCATTATTGGCACCACGTCTTGCGCAAACTTTGCCCAACGTTGCAACAACATAATCGGTACTAGAACTGCGCCCAAACGTGCCACCAGTGAAAGGCCGATTGCACCCAGGCCCGCCAGCAGCGCGTCGGCGCTGAACGCGACTGCGAACACCTCTACTCCGATCAGAAGGAACAGCACTGCGTTCAGGATTTCGTCGATCAATTCCCAAAATGCGTTCACATATTCACGCGTCTGTTCCGACATGCCGTGTTTCGTGCCCACGTCCCCGATGAATAATCCGGCCACCACAGCGAAGATCGGCCCCGAGACATGAAGATAAACGGCCAACTCGTATCCGCCGAATGCCAACCCTAAAGTCAACAGCACTTCCAGTGGATAGTCATCGATCCGTTTCATCACTTGAAAGATCAGCCACCCTAGAAACGCGCCAAGCGCCGCTCCGCCGAGGGCTTCTTGACCGAACAGCATCGCCACACCAGTAAAGCCCTCGGCATGGCTTTCACCGTCGGGCCAAGCCAGCCCGACCAGCAACAAGAACACCACGTATCCAACCCCGTCATTAAACAGGCTCTCGCCCGCTATCTGGGTTTCAAGTGATTTACGTAGGTTTGCTTCGCGCAACACACCCAGAACGGCGACAGGATCGGTGGGCGAGATCAGCGCCCCGAACACCAGCGCCACCAGAATGGGCGCTCCGACCAGCCATGCGAACCCGAATCCAGCAATGGTGGTCGAGATCGCAATTCCCAGCGTTGCCATTAACGCCACGGTCCACTTTTGCTCACGCAGGTCCTCTATTTTGACGTGCAGGGCTCCGGCGAACAACAGTAGGCCCAACATCCCTTCGAGCAGAGCGCCCGAGAATTCGATCGCCTCGACTATTTCTCGAAGGCTGTCCGCGATTCCAACTGAAGGCCAGATTACGTCGATCCCCATCATTGCCAATGACGCCAGAAAAGCCACCACTAGGATACCGATGGATGAGGGCAGGCGTAGGAAGAAATAGTTGATCGACCCAAAAACCCCTGCCAGAACGATCAGCAGCGATGTGATTTGCAAGAAATTCATAGAGTTCCCTTTTTGTAAATTGAAATCATAGGGCAGGCAAAAGAAAAGGCGGTACATTGGCCGCCCTATATTATTTTATGTGGCACAACGGTCAACCCATGGACATCAGCTCACAAACCCCAAGGTCATCCATTTCCAGATACGGACAGCCTTTGGACATCTCGATGGCGGCATCCATGCTGTCGGTCTCGATAATGGTATAACCGGTCATTGCAGTTTCCATGCCAGTGTCCTGAACCGCGTCGCCGCTGACAGTTTTGGAGTGCATACAAGGTGCTCCAGTATTCACAACTGCGTCACCGGGTTTGCAACCCATTCACCCCACGTCTCTCCGCCACCTTGGCCCTGGTCGGGTAAAGGCATTAATAAAGATAGATAATACGTTGAAATTATTCGAAATTTTCTTCGGACTTAGAGATCCAACCTACGACAAATTGATTAACAATATGTGTAACGGGAATGTTAACGGGACACAAAAAAGGCGGCACATTGGCCGCCTTGGATGTTTGTCTGTTACTCGCTGGCCGGTGGGGCGGTTGGCGCATCCGTGGCCGATGGTGGTGTCAGGACTACGTTGCCAAGATCAGGGGTCAGCGTCGAAGTTGCCGAGACCGGCGTATTAAGGCCAAGGCGGTCTAGTACCGAACCTTCGCCAGCGTTCTTGGCGGCGATGATCGTCAACGCCACGCTTGTGATCAAAAATCCGATGGCCAACATCCATGTCAGCTTGGTCATGGCGTTCGCAGCACCACGGCCAGAAACGGCGCCGTCGCCGCCGCCCATGCCAAGGCCACCGCCCTCAGAGCGTTGCAGCAGAACTGCGCCAATCAGGCACAATGTCAGGATCAGGTGGATGGATAGGACGATATTTTCCATAAGCGGCGTCTCTTTTCAGGTTATCACGGTTTCGCAAAGCGAAGATCGGCATCTTCTAACGAAGAAGATAGGGGTTGTCGAATAGAAAACTGCACCAGCATGCCGGTGCATCGTCTTGTGTCCTCTTATTCCGCCGCATGCGACGGGGTCGCGGCGACTTCTTGCAGTTCAGGCAGCTTTTGCTCCCAGTTGATTTCGATGGCCGTTGCCTTGCGCGCAGCGCGTTTCAGACGCAAATATCGGCGGACGGGGTGTGCGCGGGGCAGAAGGATGGTCGCCAGCATGGCTTTGAATGAATACGCGCCATTCGCGACCCAAATCCGCAGTGCCAGTAGCGCAGGCGTTACGATCAGTGTCAGCATCGCGGCAAAGCCAAGGCCAAATACGACCGCCGTCGCAAGTTGTTTCCACCAAAGTGAGGTTGGCGTGTTGAACGAATACCCTCCGTTTATGAAGTCGAGCGACAGGCCAAACATCATCGGCGCCAGTCCTGCCATTGTGGTGACCGTTGTCAGAAGAACGGGCCGGATACGCGCCTGTGTTGTGCGTGGAATGGCCTCTAGCTTAGGCATGTACTTGGAATATTCCTGATAGGTATCAATCAGAACAATGTTATTGTTCACCACTATCCCCGCCAAAGCCACGATACCTGTTCCCGTCATAATAACCGAGAACGCTTGCCCCATCACCATCATCCCTACCAGCACACCAGCAGTGGACAGCACCACGGCCAACAGCACCAGAACGGCGTTGTAGAAGGAATTGAACTGCGCAAGCAGAATGATGAACATCAACGCCATCGCAGCCACACCCGCGCCAGCAAGGAAGGTCAGGGATTCGGCCTGATCCTCGGCATCGCCCGTGAACTCCCATTTAACCGATGCGGGGAGGGGGTTTTCAGTCTCAAGCCACTCGGTTATTTCGGCAATTTTTTCGTTGGCGTTCACACCGAGCGCCACACCAGCCTTGATGTCAAAAAACCTTTCAGTGTCAGAGCGGTCGATCTTGGTAATCTTCGGAACCGCCTCGCGCGTCACAAAATTCGAAAGTGGCACCAGTCCTTGTGGTGTTCGGACTCGCAATGTGTCGATGGTCGGCAAAACACGATCCCCTTCGGGGAAGCGCACACGAATTGCGACTTCGTCGTCCGAGAAATCGGTGCGCATGGTGCCCAGTTGCAACCCGCGTGTCACAAACTGGATCATGCCGCCAACGCTGCCTACATCGGTTCCGTAACGCCCCGCTTGCCGCACATCTACGTTGATCTGCCAATCAATCCCGGGTAGGGGCATGGTGTCATCAATGCCCGTTAACCCTTCGGTGACATCGAAGCGTGCACGCGCAATGGCAGTGGCGGTCAACATGTCGTTCCAGTTGTCCCCCGTGATCCGCAGTTTGACGGGCTTGGCTGAGGCTGGACCCATCGTTTGCACCAGAATCTCGACCTTGATACCTGGCAAGGCCTCCATCGCGTTTGTCGCCTGCTGCAGGATGTACGCGCCCTTACCTTCGTCGCCCCAGTCGTCGCGGATGTCCCATGAAACCAGTTCAATCTGGACTTGGCCGATGGCATCACCGGGGGAAACTGCGCCGCCGGTGTTCTGTGATAAGCCACCGCCGCCAGCAAAGGCAAAGATGCTTTCGACTCCGCGGATATTGATGACGGCGTTTTCGACCTTACGAACCATACGGTCCTTTTCCTCGAGCGACAGGTTCCCGCGCGCACGAACGTATGCAATGGCGCGTTCCGGTTCGGTTTGGACGAAAAACTCGATACCGTTGCCTTTGGCTTGGAAGGTCATGAAAATACCGGCGACCAGCGCTGCGGTCAGCAGCAGTGAGACTACCGGCATCACCGGATTGCCGGAAATGAAGTTGGTAAAATGCCCGAACCACGTACGCTGATGGCTGGCATTTTTGACCGGAGCAATTTTGCGAGGCTTAAACGCGCCGATAGTCACTAATACGAGAATCATAGTTGCCGCAGTCAATGCACCACCTGCTAGCAGGTTAACGGTTAATATAACGTAAATTCCTGCAACCAACGCCGCGATAGCGGCCACCGTCAGCAGCAACCGTAGGATCAGGTGCAGGGGGAGTAAACTTTTTGACCAAAGATCCAACCGTCCGGAAATACGCCCCGCCAAGCCACCAACAACCGGTAGAAATATCAACGCGACCACCACCGAGGCGGACAGCACGAAGATCAGCGTGATCGGCAGGTTACGCATGAACTGTCCCGGAATGCCGGGCCAGAACAACATGGGTATGAATGCACAAAGCGTTGTGGCCGTTGACGACACAATCGGCCAAAACATCCGCGTCGCTGCAGCGTTATAGGCGCGCATAGGGCCAATGCCACGCTTGATTTCCTTGTCTGCGTATTCCACGACCACAATTGCACCGTCCACCAGCATGCCAACGGCTAAAATCAGTCCGAACATCACAATGTTGGAGATGGAAATACCGAACAACGACAACATCGCAAACGTCAGCAGGAACGAGGTCGGAATGGCAAAGCCCACCAGCAACGCCGACTGAATCCCCAACGACGCCAGAACCACGATCATTACCAGTGCGATCGCCGTCAGTACCGAGGCTTCAAGCTGGCTTACCATGTCCTTCACATTGATAGAATTATCCATCGACACGCTGACAGTCACCGCCTGTTGCAAATTAGCCGGCCACGTGGCGGTATAAGCGTCCACTGCCTCGCGGATTTCTGCAACCGTGCTAATCATGTTAGCGCCTTTGCGTTTGACGATCTGCAATGCCACCGTGGTCTCGCCATTATAGCGCGCGGTCCCCGCACGATCCTCGAACGTCAGGCGAATGTCGGCAAGCTGGCCCAGCGTGACCACACTGTCGCCATTGCGCTTTACGGGTAGGCCGTAAACGTCCTGCGGATCATTAAAGGCAGACGGGATTTTGATGGAATATGCACCCGAACCAACCGAGACCTCGCCTGCCGCGATTAGCCGGTTGTTGTTTCGCACGACGGACAGCAATTCACCAGAGGTGACGTTGTATGCTTCCATCTTCAACTGGTCGATCAAGACTTCCAGCATCTCGTCGCGCTGGCCCGATATGTTCGCCTCTAGCACACCCGAGATACTCTCAACCTCTGACTGCAAGTCCTTGGCGACCCGTAACATGGACCGCTCGGGAATGTTGCCGGATAGAGATATAACAAGGACGGGGAACTCGGCAAAGTTCATCTCATTAATTGTGTATTGCCCAACGTCTTCGGGCAGCGAGGGCATGGCAGTAGACATCTTGTCCCGCACATCGGCCAGCGTAGACTCGCGGTCCCAGTCCAGCGCAAATTCCAGCATGATACCTGCGTAACTCTCGGCAGCGGTGGCTGACAGACGTTTCAGGCCAGTCACATCGGATAACACGGTTTCCAGAGGGCGGACCAGCAGCTTCTCGGAATCTTCAGCGGAAATGCCGGGGTAGGGAACCGAAACGAACAAGAACGGCACAGAAATATCCGGCTCGCCCTCTTTTGGTAGATTGCTGTAGGAGTAGACGCCTGCGACGACCGACACAACGATCAGCACCATGATCATCTTAGCATTGTTAGTTGCCCATATGATCAGACCCTTCATTACTCGGTCCCTTCAATAGTGGCGTTAATTTGGGCGCCGTCTATAGTGTATTCCAACCCCACGGTTATTACGTCAACGGTTTCGGGCAGGCCGGCCAGCCACATGCCGTCAGCGCCGTCACGCAAGATGGTGACCGGCGCGAAGCGCGCAATGCCATTGTCTGCGATCCGGACCCCAAGCGTTCCGTTCGGGTCAAGAGTCAAGACATGTTGTGGCAAAAGATGGCCCTTGCCACCCGTCAACGCGATGCCTATTTTAGCCGTTTCACCATCGCGGATGAGCAGATCACTGTTATCTACAGTGACTTCGACGCGGAAGGTGCGTGTGACGGGATCAGACGATCGCGACAAGAACGTCACAGTTCCGACAGCCCGTTTTCCAGACACCAGATCGGCCCCTGCCAGCGCCCCAAGTTCCAGTTTGTTGATGTCCAGCTCGGTCGCGAAACCGACCAGTTTGATTGTGTTCAGGTCGATGATGGTGGCACATAGTCCACCCGGTTGCATCAGAGACCCGATCTCGGCGCTGTCGGTTTCCAGCAACCCTGCGAAGGGCGCGCGAATTTCGAGACGACTGATTTCCTGTTCTATCTGCAAAACTCCGGCTTGTGCAGATTGCAATGCCGCTTGACGCGAGACCACGGCGGTTTCCGGCCCGAACCCCCGTTCAGCCAGATCAATAGCATTGGCCGCACTTACTTCGGCATCCGCCAGACGCGCCTTGGCCTCGGCCAATTGTGCGGCGCGGATACCGGGGTCAAGCACACAAAGTAACTGCCCCGCCGTTATCGCAGCACCTTTTCGCAATGGTTCCGATACAACCAGACCCGAAGTTTGCGCACGGACATCTACACGGCGGGTGGCTTCGGTGCGACCTCTGAGGGTAATTCCGCTTTGAATCTCTTGTGCTGTGGAATGCAAAGCGACAACAGAAACCGCGTCAGGACGTATAACGAAGTCGTCAACCACTTCAGCAATACCCTCATCGTCACTGGCCGAGAATGACAGAAGCAAATCCCGCTCCATGACGAAAAAATAAATGGCAACAGAGACCGAGATGGACACTAGAATTGGAAATAATCGCATAAAAATCTCCGTTTTAGGCACAAAATTATACCACAGGACATTGTGGCCTAGATATGGATTTCAGGGGCCGAACACAAGGTGGCGTGCTTCTCATTTTCGTGATTCGTGTGGGCTTCCCATACGTCAGGTCGGCGAAAATATGCAAATTACTGGCACTTCGGAAAAATTCAGAGTTTTGGCATTGGCAATCCAACTCGCAAGCCGTTAGGATTTGCGCGTCTAATAATGGAGAGTTCAATTGAGCGAGTCTGATTCCTTTATCGAGGAGGTATCCGAAGAGGTGCGTCGCGATAAACTGTTTGCATTTTTCAAAAAATACGCTTGGGCCTTCGTTGTCTTAGTAGTGTTTATCGTTGGCGGCGCTGCGGTTAACGAATATCTGAAATTCAAAACCGAAACCGAAGCACAAGCAGTGGGCGAGGCCTTGCTGGCCGCGCAAGAAGCTAACGACGCGGCAGAATTTGCCGAGATAGCGGAAGGCGAAAGCGGGGCGACGGTTTTGGCAAAACTGTATCAAGCGGCTGTTTTGGCGACCGAAGGTCAACAGGAAGCAGCGGCAGCCATATTTGACGCAATCGCTTCGGACATCGACGTGTCACCATTGTATCGCGATATTGCATTGCTAAAAGCTGTGATGATTAACGGCCGGAATATGGATTCGGATGAACTGGATAGCACGTTAAGCAGCCTGACAACCGAGGGCGCTCCGTTCCGCCTGCTGGCGATCGAACAGCGTGCAATCGTCAACCTTCGGAAAGGCGACACTGCGGCAGTTTTAGCCGATTTGGCGGAAATATTAATGGACGCAAATGCAACTCAGGACTTGCGCACACGCGCTCAAGAGTTGACGGTATCTTTGGGTGGCCAGATTTCTGCACCGCAGTCGGGCGGCTGATGCGTTTAGGTGTCCTGTAACTTGGTTGAACGAGGTAAGAGTATGGGGTCTTTTCGAGTTTCAATAAGTCATTTCGGACGTCTTGGTATATTGGCTATGGCATTGGCAGCTTTGTCGGCATGTGGCTCCAGTGACGAAGAATTGACCGGACAGCGGTACGCGTTAGGTGCCATCGAAGGCACGGTTGTACAAAATAGGACGACCAGTATTCGGTTGCCGCGCGCAGTTTCCAATGCCAACTGGACCGACGTTAACGGGTCTGCACAACGTAAATTTGGTCATGCTGCGTTCACGACAAATCCTGTACTACGCTGGACTGCGGATATTGGCAAAGGCGTGGGGCGCAATACGCGCATCACTTCCGGCCCTGTGGCGGCTGGTGGTCTGGTTTATACGCTTGATGGGGCCGGTATAGTCACAGCCTTGTCCAGTGACGGCGCCATTTCATGGTCGCTGAATCTAAGCCCGACTGGCGAAAAACCCGAGGATGGCTCGGGCGGCGGCTTATCAATTGCGAACGGCGTTCTTTACGTAGGCACTGGCTTTGGTGAGCTGCTGACGATTGATCCCGCCTCTGGTGGTATTCTGTGGCGGCGCATGTTCGAGG
>JAPYON010000067.1 GCA_029938175.1 Paracoccaceae bacterium
TCGCACAGTGCTTCCGCGCTGGGATGAAGATGCCGGTGGCATCCAGTCGATGGAGGACTAAATCAACAAATGCCGCACCGAACAGATGGAGGCCGATGCGTGGAAATGGAGCGAGTCTAAAATGACTGCCATGACCGCCCTGTTAGGTTTAGAATCGCGCGGAATGCCGGTAGCCGTTGTTATTGATGGTCCAGCCGCCGAAGCTTGGGAATTGGGTAAGGAAATTTACTACACCCGAGTTGGTCAGCTGGATATAGGCTGCGCAAACTGCCACGAGGATAACTACGACACTATGATCCGTGCGGATCACCTGTCGCAGGGCCAGACTAACGGCTTCCCGTCCTATCGTCTGAAGAACGCCAAACTGAACTCGATCCACGCTCGCTTTAAGGGCTGCATGAAAAATATCCGTGCAACACCTTTCGCCGAGGGTTCCGACGAGTTCCGGGCGCTGGAGCTATACGTAGCCTCACGCGGTAACGGCCTATCGGTCGAAGGTACTTCGGTTCGAAACTAAGAATATTCGGCTCCGGTTTAAAAATCGGAGCCGAACCCCTACCCCCCACTAATCTCTCGAAACCTCATAGGGGTTAGCGCCAGCACGCTTTTACGTTAAGATTGCTCGCCTTTACCCTTTAGTAATATATTGGAGACAACCATGATTTCCCGTCGCGATTTCCTTCAAGCATCCGTGGCCGCATCTGCAATCGTAGGTGCATCGGGCGTTGGCAACTGGTCCCGCGTGGCCGCGCAGCAAGGCCTGACACAGGACCAACTTCTGGACTTTGACACTCTTGGCAATGTCACGATCATCCATATCACTGATATCCATGCGCAGCTCAAACCTGTCTATTTCCGCGAACCTGAAATCAACATCGGCGTCGGTGCAGTTGACGGCCTGCCTCCGCATGTAACCGGTAAAGACTTTCTTAACCTGTTCAACATGACAGCCGGCACGCCCGAAGCCTATGCCATGACGTATGACGATTTCACCTCGTTGGCCAAAGGGTATGGCAAGATGGGCGGGATCGATCGTGTTGCGACGGTAATCAACTCCATCCGCGCTGCACGCCCTGATGCGTTACTGCTTGATGGCGGCGACACTTGGCAGGGTTCCTACACCGCGCAAATGACCAACGGTCAAGATATGGTTAACGTGATGAACGCATTGAAACCTGATGCGATGACCTCGCACTGGGAATTCACACTGGGCATCGATCGGGTGACCGAAATCGTAGACAATGATCTGGACTTCCCTTTCCTTGGTGCAAATATCTTCGACACTGAATGGGACGAGCGCGCCTATGAGCCTTACAAAATGTTCGAGCGCGGCGGCGTCAAGATCGCCGTCATCGGACAAGCGTTCCCATATATGCCAATCGCCAACCCCGGCTGGATGTTCCCCGGCCTGTCGTTTGGCGTTCGTGAGGAGAACATGGCGGAGTTGGTTACCGAAGTGCGTGGCCTAGGCGCTGAGCTGGTCGTTCTGCTGTCACACAACGGTTTTGATGTTGACCGTAAGCTGGCGGGCCGCGTTGACGGAATCGACGTGATCCTGACAGGCCACACCCACGACGCCCTACCCGAGCCTGTGCAGGTCAACAACACCATGCTGATCGCCTCTGGTTCGAACGGTAAATTCGTTACTCGTCTCGATCTGGACGTGCGCGACGGCGAGGTCAAAGGCTTCCGCCACAAACTGATCCCGATCTTCTCGGACGTAATCCAGCAGGATCCTTTGGTCGCAAAACTGATCGACGAGCAGCGCGCTCCGTTTGAGGATCAGTTAACCGAAGTTATAGGCAAGACCGACAGCCTTCTGTATCGCCGCGGCAATTTCAACGGAACATGGGACGATCTGATCTGTAACGCCCTGATTGAGGAACGTGAAGCGGACATCGCCCTTTCGCCCGGCTTCCGCTGGGGTCCATCGTTGCTGCCAGGTGGTGACATCACGCGCGAAGATATTTTCAACTGTACAGGCATGAACTATCCGGCCGCGTATCGGTCCGAAATGACAGGCGAGTTGATCCACACGATTATGGAAGACGTGGCCGACAACCTGTTCAACCCCGACCCGTATTACCAGCAAGGCGGCGATATGGTGCGGATGGGCGGAATGGGTTATTCTATTGATGTGTCCAAGAAACAAGGCGACCGGATCACCGATATGACAATGCTGAAAACCGGAAAAAAGATAGAACCATCAAGGACTTACGTCGTTGCTGGTTGGGCTTCAGTTAACGAGGATACCGACGGTCCGGCGATTTGGGATGTGGTCGAAAACTACATAAAACGCAAAGGTACAGTCTCTCTTGACCCGAACCAATCGGTAAAAGTTACCGGGGCCTAAAATAACGCAGGAGAGGCAGATGCCTACGAAATCCGGCCCTTCCCGCCGCCGCTTCCTGACGACAGGGTTGGTCGCAGGCATCGCGGCAACAACTGCCAAAGCTGACCCGATCACCGATGTGCAACCGTGGGCGCAAGGGCTTGGCAAAGGGGTAGACGAACGTGGATACGGGATGCCCTCGCCACATGAATCGCATGTTTTGCGTAAAAGTGTGCCTTGGCTGGTGGCTGAAACCAAATCCTCTATTAATTTCACGCCGCTACATCAGCTAGACGGGATCATCACCCCGAACGGTCTAGCGTTTGAACGACATCACAGCGGTGTGGCAGAAATTGATCCCGCAGAATATCGGCTGATGATCAATGGCTTGGTTGATCGTCCGATGGTTTTCACCTTGCAGGATTTGATGCGTTTCCCACGTCACAACAAGGTCTACTTCCTTGAATGCACTGCTAATTCCGGCATGGAATGGCGTGGGCCGCAGCTTAACGGGGTGCAGTTCACACACGGGATGATCCACAACGTGATGTACACTGGCGTGATGCTACGCGACGTGCTGGCCGAGGCAGGGATCAAGACCGAAGGCAAGTGGTTGCTTGCCGAAGGAGCGGATGCGGCGGGGCTAAGTCGTTCAATTCCTTTGGAAAAAGCGCTTGATGATTGCATGATCGCGTTCAAAATGAATGGCGAGGCGTTACGGCCCGAACAGGGCTATCCCGCGCGGTTGGTCGTGCCCGGTTGGGAAGGCAATATGTGGATCAAATGGCTGCGACGGTTAGAGGTCGGGGACCAGCCTTGGCACCACCGCGAAGAAACCGCGCGCTATACTGATTTGCTGGCTAACGGGGCTTCGAGACGCTTCACTTGGGTGATGGACGCCAAGTCGGTTATCACTGAGCCATCCCCGCAAGCCCCTGTTTCACATGGAAAAGGCCCGCTGGTCATCACCGGACTGGCATGGTCCGGTCAGGGTGTTATCCCGCGTGTAGATGTAACGCTGGACGGTGGGATTAACTGGCATAAGGCGCGGGTTGACGGGCCTAGCTTGGACAAATCCCTGCACCGTTTTTACTATGAATTTGACTGGGACGGGTCGCCGTTATTTCTGCAATCGCGGGCACATGACAACACTGGATACGTACAACCAACGAAGGATGCGTTGCGCGTAATTCGGGGAGAGGTATCTAATTACCATAACAACGGGATTCAGACTTGGGCGGTGTACAGTAGCGGGGAGGTTGAAAATGTGGAAATATCTTAGCGTTTTCATAATGTTATCGACACCCCTTGCCGCACTGAACGTTGGGCGGATTGCGTCGCCGCTCGAGGTTGCCGCTTGGGATATAGACGTGCGGCCCGATGGACTGGGGCTGCCTGAAGGTGCTGGAACGGTGGCGGAAGGCGAGGTGATTTTTGAGGAACAATGCGCCGCCTGTCATGGTGATTTTGGCGAGGGCGTGGGCCGTTGGCCGATACTGTCTGGCGGGTTTGACACGTTGACAAGCGAGCGCCCAATTAAAACTGTAGGTTCTTTTTGGCCTTATTTATCAACGGTTTGGGACTATATAAGTCGCGCGATGCCGTTTGGGTACGCGCAATCATTAAGCCCTGACGAGGTCTATGCGTTGACGGCCTACATCATGTTCCTGAACGATCTGGTTGACGACGAAGGGTTTGAATTATCCCGCGATAATTTCCTCGAAATACCACTCGGAAACGAGGCTAACTTCTATGATGATGATCGTGAGACCACGGAGTACCCGTTTTTCACCGATGCTTGCATGTCGAAATGCAAACCTTCGGTTGAAATCACAAAAAATGCTAGCGGCAAGGACGTCACCCCGGAATAATGGCGAGCGTTAACCTTTGCCCGCTACCTCCAATGATAACAATGTCGTAAGATTTCTTAGGTTCTGGATTGCGCCAAACAGGCTTCCAACCCTTATTTCCCGTGAAGCCATTCTTCAGAATTTGGAGGGCAGAATAATTCACGTCGTGGCTCCTTATGTGTTCGCACGAATCTATATTGCCAACCTCCGGATACGCTAGTCCAAAACCACCACCTTGTAAGCCCCTCATTGGTGAATTATAGAACGCCATACATGAATAATAATGCGAGAGTGCCCTATGCCTAAAATCCACGGTAACGAAATTCGCCCCGGCAACATTCTGGAGCATAACGAAGGTCTTTGGGTTGCCGTTAAAGTTAGCCACGTGAAACCCGGCAAAGGTGGCGCGTTTGCGCAGGTGGAGATGAAGAACCTGCGGAACGGCTCTAAATTGAATGAACGGTTCCGTGCTAATGACAAGGTTGAAAAAGTTCGCCTTGAGCAGAAAAAACAACAGTTCTTGTATGAAAATGACGGCATGCTGGTGTTCATGGACACCGAGACTTACGAGCAGATCGAACTGCCAGCCGATATATTGGGCGAGCGTCGCCCGTTCTTGCAAGACAGCATGACCATCCAGATCGAGTATTTCGATGACGAGGCGCTGAGTGCGGCCCTGCCCCAGCGCGTCACCTGCACCGTTACGGAAACAGAGCCTGCGGTAAAAGGTCAGACGGCTGCCAACAGTTTCAAGCCTGCCATTCTGGACAACGGCGTGCGCGTTATGATCCCGCCCTTCGTTGGTGAAGGCGAGGCAATTGTGGTTTCGACCGAAACTATGGAATACGTCGAACGCGCTTGATGTATTGCAAAATCATGCTCTGTGGTTGTTAACGAAATTGGCCTTGGCCTTTTCGATTAAACGACCTATAGGGTGTGCCTGCTCAATCCAAAGGTTCTAATACATGTCAAACGCCTCTGCTAATCTTAACATTATGGTTAAAGCTGCCCGTATTACGGGCCGTAAACTGTTGCGCGATTTTAACGAGGTCGAGAACCTTCAGGTTTCCACGAAAGGCCCCGGGGATTTCGTTTCCAAAGCAGATACGATGGCCGAAGAGACAATCCGCGAGCAGTTGACCGAGGCGCGTCCCAACTATGGTTTCCTTGGCGAAGAATCGGACGAGACTTTCGGCGAAGACCCGACGCGTCGCTGGATTGTTGATCCGCTGGACGGCACAACAAACTTTTTGCACGGCATGCCGCATTGGGCTGTTTCTATCGCTTTGGAACATCGCGACCAGATCGTTGCCGCAGTGATATATGATCCGCTTAAGGATGAACTATTTACGGCTGAAAAAGGCGAAGGTGCTTGGGTGAACGGCAAGCGTTTGCGCGTGTCCGGGCGCAGCGAACTGATCGAGACGGTGTTCGCAACTGGCGTACCCTTCGGTGGTCGTTCAGACTTGCCTGAAACATTGCAGGATCTGGCGCGCATAATGCCGGTCTGCGCAGGGGTGCGCCGCTGGGGTGCTGCCTCGCTGGATTTGGCGTATGTCGCCGCTGGCCGCTATGACGGGTACTGGGAACGTCGTTTGCACCCTTGGGATATAGCTGCCGGTATATTGTTGGTCAAAGAAGCTGGCGGCATCGTCGAGAGCATTGATTCCGACGATAGTCCCATCGTTACCGGTGATATTCTTGTAGCCAACGAGCCTTTGTTCAACCGCTTTGCCAAGCTGGTTCGGGACACGCACTAAAGTTAAGGTCTAAATCCGACGCAGCGTGGCATTGCCTGCCTGCATATCGCCTTTGGCACGATCAAATCGTAAATACGCCAACGCCTGATTGCCGGAAACCGTAAACAGGGTTCCGGCAGGTTTTCCGTCTGTTGTGATCGGCGCGCCAGCATCTGCATCCCCGCTAAGCGAAACCCGCGCCAAACCCTTTTTCAACTCGGTCTTGTGCTTCATACGGGCGGTGACCTCTTGGCCCACATAGCAGCCTTTGCGGAAATCCACGCCATTAAGCGCCTCGAAACCCGCCTCAAGAATGTATGTGCCGTTCTCTAGCAACTCGGATCCGGTATCGGGGATTTTATGTTCGACACGCAAGGCATTCCACGCGGATACATCCATCGGAGGCCGCGCATCCGCGCTATACATTCGCCAACCAAGCGCCGGATTACGCGGGTCTCTGAAGGCTCCGTTCGGGGTGGTGTCGAAACCTTGAATGACGTTCAATCTAGCATCCTCAATCTGCACATCGGCGCGCAGGCGATACATGGATAACCGCATGGCCAATGGTTGTGCGCGGTCGGCCTTAACATCCAGCAAAATGGTTTCGCCATCCTGCGACATGATAAAGTCAAACAGATACTTCCCCTGCGGACTAAGCATCGCGGCATAAACCGGACCATCCTTGATGCGTTCGACTGAATTGCTGACCAGCCCCTCAAGAAAAGTTACCCGAGCAGCACCTGAAACGCGCATCACGGTGCGATCTGCGTTATGAAAACCGTTAGTCATGTTATTATCCCCTTTGGGGCTGTATATAGGTATCGAAATCCTGTTTACACCCGTATTTGGCCTAAAATTCATGCCCGCCCCCATAAGTGTCATCATCCCTACCCTGAATTCCGCGCCGCAATTGCAACGGTGCCTTGGTGCATTGGGTGAAGCGATCATCGATGGCTTGTTAACCGAAGTGATCTTTTCCGATGGCGGATCAACGGACGACACGTCACAGATCGCCGAGGGTGTTGGTGCCGAGTTTCTGTCCTCTCCCAAAGGCCGTGGCAATCAAATGGCGGCCGCAGCAGCGGTGGCACGTGGGGAATGGCTGTTGTTCCTGCACTCTGACAGCGTTTTGGGGCGCGACTGGCAAGAGGCCGTGATGCGGCATCTGTCCAACAAAGACAAGGCTGCGTATTTCCGGTTGCAGTTCGACGACTACAGTGTGGCGGCGCGCACGGTTGCAGGCTGGGGTAATTTTCGCGCACGTGCGTTCGGCTTGCCATATGGGGACCAGGGTTTGCTGATCAGTCAGAGGCTTTACAATTCCGTCGGCGGTTTCCCTGCGATTCCGTTGATGGAGGACGTGGCTATGGCGAAGAAACTTAAGGGGAAATTAACGGCCTTGCCCGCGCGCATCGAAACAAGCGCCGAAAAGTATCGAAGCGGCGGCTGGGTTAAACGTTCGGTAATCAATGGCGGGATATTGGCGCAATATTTGGCGGGCACAGATCCTGCGCGCTTGGCCGATAAATACTACCGTTAAAAATGGGTGAATTGCAGGCGGTAAAGCTCGGCATACAGACCGTTGTTATCTAGAAGTTCGGAATGGGTGCCGGTTTCCACTATACGCCCCTTGTCCATGACCACAATCATATCCGCATCCAAGATTGTTGAAAGCCGATGCGCGATAATAAATGTGGTGCGCCCTTTCGCCAGTCTGTCGAGTGCCGCCTTGATCGCCGCCTCGGATTCCGCGTCAAGGGCCGAGGTAGGCTCATCCAGAAGCAAGATCGGCGCATCCCGCAGAATTGCCCGTGCGATAGACAAGCGTTGTTTTTCGCCACCCGAAAATTGATTGGCGCCGGAGGTCACTTTGGTGTCGCACCCTTCGGCCAACGCATCAATGAAACCGTGCAACGCCGCAGCTGTCGCCGCGCTTGCTATATCGGCGTCCGAGGCACCGATACGCCCGAAACCGATGTTCTGTTTAACCGTACCGGAAAGAAAAACGGATTCCTGACTAACCACAGCAATCTGCTTACGAAGCGACGCAACGGTCACATCTTTTACGTCTTGCCCGTCAACCAACACCTGCCCGCCTGTTGCATCAAATAAACGTGGTAACAGGTTGAAAACTGTAGATTTACCGGCACCGGAGGATCCAACCAGAGCCACTCTGCTTCCTGCCGCAACGTCCAGAGTAAAGTCTTTGAGGGCTTTGAAACCGTTCGGATACGCGAATTCGACCTGTTTGAATTGCACATGTCCGGTGACGCTTTCCAAAACTTTGGCGTTCGGCTTGTCCGCGATTTCGTTTTTGGCATCGAGGATCGGGAAAATACGCTCCATCACTGCCCGGCCTTGCATAATCAAGGCAAATGTATCCCCGAGGTTGCGGGCGGGCTGCGAAACCACGGCCACGCCAGTCAACAGCCCCATGAAATCTGCCACAGTGGTAGTACCCGCCGCAATGCGCCAAGATACAACGACCATCAGAGCCGCAACAGCGGAACCACTAATGATCTCCATGATCGGCGAAAGGCGGCTGCGCCATTTAATATCTTTGATCCGAAGGAAGCGAAGGGTGTCAAACACGCTCTTGGCTGTTTTGTTGAGGTGTGACTCAAGTTGATAAGTCCGCACCATGCGAATATTGGTCAGTCCTTCGATAATCTCGGAATT
>JAPYON010000198.1 GCA_029938175.1 Paracoccaceae bacterium
CGTATCCCATTCAACTGCACTGGCGGCTGAAACCATCATACCAAACGCGAGGGCGGTAACCGTAAGTAAACTTTTAAGCTTTCATTGGGTCAACCTTCTTCGCTAACAACCATCATTCAAGTAGCAATGATCGGATTAACGGGTCAAGGGAAGCCATGGAAAACTTTGGGCGTCAGGATTTTTGAATCCAGCCGCCACCCAGAATGCGTGTGCTGTCAGGTGCGTAGAAAACGCAAGCCTGCCCGGGAGACACGCCTTCTTCGGGGATATCCAGTTCTACCTCGGCACTATGTGGTCCCGTCGGAAAAATTTGCGCCGCTTTTGGTGAGCGAGTTGAACGTACTTTGACTCGCATCTCCCAACCATTGCCGGCCGCCGTCTGAAAATCTTTGTCGCCCAGCCAGTTGATTTCGGCAAGGTTGAACCGATGTTTAGCCAGCGACTCTTTCGGACCGACGATCACCTGCCGCGTATCAGGGTCTAGTTTGACGACATAGAGCGGATCACGCCCACCAATGCCCAGCCCGCGCCGCTGTCCGATCGTGTAATGAATGACACCCTTGTGCTGGCCTAGAACTTCGCCGTCCATATGGACGATATCACCGGGGTCCGCTGCACCGGGGCGCAGCTTTTCAATCACGGCGGCGTAGGAACCGTTCGGTACAAAACAAATATCCTGACTGTCCGGTTTGTCGGCCACGGCCAGTCCGAATTCTGCCGCCAACGCCCGTGTCTCGGCTTTGGATTCCAGATGGCCAAGCGGAAAGCGCAGGAAGTCCAACTGGTCCTGCTTGGTAGTGAACAGAAAGTAGCTTTGGTCGCGAGTATGATCGGCAGCCATGTGCAATTCTGGCTTTTCGCCGTCGTACCGCTGTATATAATGCCCCGTCGCCATGCAATCAGCGTTCAGGTCTTTGGCGGTTTCCAGAAGATCGCGGAATTTGACTTTTTCATTGCAGCGAATGCACGGAACCGGAGTCGCGCCTGCCAGATAGGCGTCGGCAAATTCATCAATCACCGCTTCTTTGAACTTGCTTTCGTAGTCCAGAACGTAATGCGGAAACCCCATTTCCTCGGCGACGCGCCGTGCATCATGAATATCTTGCCCTGCACAACACGCGCCTTTTTTGGCCAATGCCGCGCCGTGATCATAAAGTTGCAGGGTCACACCGATGACATCATACCCCTCGCGCGCCAGCATCGCTGCTACAACCGAGCTGTCAACGCCGCCCGACATAGCAACAACCACACGGGTTTCGCTTTCGGGTTTGGCAAATCCAAGGCTGTTAACGGGGTGGATCATTGGGTCTCCTGTCAGATACGTCGCTATATAATAAAAATGTAAACACTAACAAGGGGCGGATTTACCTCTCGTTAACTTCCTGCGGCGAAATTGGGTGCGGGTAAATCAATGAGGGCATCATGTTAATAAAGAAAATAGACGGACCAAGTTTAGTAAACCTTCCGGACGGATCGGTGTTAACATGTGGGGACTTGCCGCCAAAATCTACGCGACGGTGGGTAATTCGGCGCAAGGTTACAGTGGTTATG
>JAPYON010000068.1 GCA_029938175.1 Paracoccaceae bacterium
GCACTGTTCAGCGTCAGGAAGACCCGCTTTTGGCAAAACCACCCAAAGCTAGCGAATAACGTCGAGATATATGCAATTCAAGGGGCTGCGGGCGATCTGCGGCCCCTTTTTTGTGCCCACAACGTACCTTCATGATTGATGTCGTATATGGTTATCGGCTATGCTGTCAGGCACAAGATATTGGTGTTTTAGCTGAAATGGCCCGATTATGAGTGACGAGACAGAGACCCCTGAAAATGACCGCGAACAGCCGAGTGATCGCTATGTTTACGACGGGCCGAATATCTCGATCGTAGAGGAAATGAAAACCTCATATCTCGACTACGCGATGAGCGTTATCGTGTCCCGCGCTATTCCCGATTTGCGCGATGGTTTGAAACCGGTGCATCGCCGGATTCTCTATGCGATGTACGAAACGGGCAACACTTTTGACAAGTCTTACCGCAAGTCAGCACGTGCCGTTGGTGACACCATGGGTAAGTATCACCCGCACGGTGACAGCGCGATTTATGACGCCTTGGTGCGGATGGCGCAGGATTTTTCGATGTCTTTGCCGCTGCTGGATGGGCAAGGTAATTTCGGCTCTATGGATGGCGATAAAGCCGCTGCTATGCGCTACACCGAAGTTCGGATGGCCAAGACGGCGAATTCGCTGCTGGCTGACATCGAAAAAGACACGGTAGATTTTCAGGACAACTATGACGGCAAGGATAAGGAGCCAACAGTTCTGCCTTCGCGTTATCCCAACATGCTTGTTAACGGTGCTGGCGGTATTGCAGTGGGTATGGCGACCAATATTCCGCCGCATAACCTTGGCGAAGTGATTGATGCGACACAGGCGTTGATTGAACAACCTGACCTAGATTCGATCCAATTGATGGAATATATCCCAGCCCCCGATTTTCCGACTGGTGGAATAATTCTGGGCAATGCAGGCGCGCGTAAGGCGTATACCGAGGGGCGCGGATCTGTTGTGACTCGTTCTAAAACCTCCGTTGAGGAAATTCGCAAGGATCGTTTCGCGATCGTCGTCCACGAGATTCCGTATCAGGTAAACAAAGCCACGATGATCGAAAAGATCGCTCATCTGGCCCGCGATAAAAAAATCGAAGGCATCGCCCACGTTCAAGACGAATCCGATCGTTTCGGCGTTCGGGTAGTGATCGAGTTGAAGCGCGATGCCACGCCCGAGGTGGTGCTGAACCAACTGTTCCGTTTCACCCCGATGCAAACCTCGTTTGGTTGCAATATGCTGGCACTGAATGGTGGCCGCCCTGAACAACTGGACTTGCGCAAATTCCTGACGTCGTTCATTACGTTTCGCGAAGAGGTTGTTGCGCGCCGCACCGCGTTCGAGTTGCGTAAAGCCCGTGAGCGCAGTCATATACTGTGCGGCTTGGCAGTGGCCGTGTCGAATGTGGACGAGATTGTTACCACTATCCGCGCCTCTGCCGACCCCGCCGAGGCCCGCGCCAAGCTAAAAGAACGTCGTTGGCCCGCCCATGACATTGCCGAATACATCGAGTTGATTGACGACCCAAGCCACAAGATCAACGACGACGGCACATACTACTTGTCCGAGATTCAGGCCCGCGGCATTCTGGAACTACGCCTGCAACGCTTGACTGCACTGGGTGTTAGCGAAGTCACGGATGAACTGCAGGTGCTGGCCGAAAAGATTACGGACTACCTTAATATTTTGCGCTCACGCAACCGGATCATGAGCATCATTTCGACCGAATTGGCCGAAGTTAAAGATATGTTTTCTGTTCCTCGTCGCTCTCAAATCATTGATTTTACAGGAGATATGGATGACGAAGACCTGATCGAGTCTGAGGACATGGTCGTGACTGTAACCAATTCAGGTTATATCAAACGCACCATGATCGAGGAGTTCCGGTCCCAGAAACGCGGCGGCAAGGGCACGCAAGGCATGAACACCAAGGACGAAGATTTCGTCACCCAGCTGTTTATCGCCAACACCCACACCCCACTGCTGTTCTTCACAACTGACGGTATTGTTTACAAACTGAAAACATGGCGCTTGCCGCCGGGTGGCCGGAACGCGCGTGGCAAGGCAATCGTTAACATTTTGCCGATCCCGCAAGACGCCTCTATCGCAGCAATCATGCCAGTGGACGTACCTGAAGAAGAATGGGATAACCTGCAAATCGTGTTCTCCACCTCGACAGGTGGTGTGCGTCGCAATGCACTTTCCGATTTCACCAACGTTAAGTCCAACGGAAAAATTGCCATGAAGCTGACGGAAGGCATGCGCCTGATTGATGCGCGTATCTGCCACGAGAAAAACGACTTTCTACTGACGACCAAGAAGGGTAAGGCGATCCGATTCCCTGTTACGGACGTCCGCATATTTAAGGGCCGCGATTCCACAGGCGTCCGGGGCATTAGGCTGGCGGAAGGTGACGAGGTCGTCTCTATGTCGATCCTGCGCCACGTCGACGCCACACCTGACGAGCGCAACGCATACTTCAAAATGCGCCGTGCTGTGACAGGCGAGGAAGGTGGCGAGATTGAAAGCGTTGAAACATCCATTTCGCCAGACCGCTACGCCGAACTGTCAGCTTTGGAAGAGTGGGTCCTGACGATCACTTCGGGGGGTTTTGGCAAACGTTCGTCTGCGCATGAATACCGTGTTTCGGGGCGTGGAGGTCAAGGCATCGCGGCGGCTAATCTTGGGCGTCGTGGCGATACCATTATTGCCTCTTTCCCAGTGGATGAAGACGACCAGATCATGTTGGCGACCAGCACCGGGCAAAGCATCCGTTGTCCGGTTAGCGGGATTTCACGGCAGGGGCGCAGCTCCTCCGGCGTGACTGTGTTCAAGGTTGCTGACAAGGAATCCGTCGTCTCGGTTGCATGGATAGCTGATCAGGGCGATGACGAGGCGGACGATGCCGAGGTCATTGACGAATAAAATCAGGGGCTGCACCGCGCGGCCCCTTTTCTTTTGTGCCCGCCTGCCCTAAATCCCCCCTATGATAAAACCCATCCATATTATCGGCGGCGGCATGGCCGGATCCGAGGCCGCTTGGCAAATCGCGCAAATGGGCGTGCCTGCCATCATTCACGAAATGCGCCCGAACGTTGAGACCTTCGCACACCAGACGCAAAATTTGGCCGAGCTGGTCTGTTCGAACTCGGTCCGATCGGATGATGACGAAGCAAACGCTGTTGGCTTGCTCCATTGGGAGATGCGCCAAGCCGGTGGCTTGGTTATGGAAATGGGCGACGCAAATTCTGTCCCCGCAGGCAGCGCGCTTGCCGTAGACCGCGAAGCATTTTCGGAAGCCGTAACCGCGCGCCTTGAAGCGCATCCGCTTGTCACAATTGAGCGCGGCGAAATCGCAGGCATTCCGCACGAAGATTGGGACAGCGTGATCATCGCCACGGGCCCGTTGACCTCTGTGGCTCTGGCCGAGGCTGTTCGCGATCTGACCGATGAATCTTCTCTTTCGTTTTTTGATGCAATCGCTCCAATTATTTATGCCGAGAGCATAAACATGGACAAAGCGTGGCTTCAGTCCCGTTACGACAAGGGTGACACCGAAGAAGAACGCACGGCCTACATCAATTGCCCGATGGACGAGGCCCAGTATAACGCCTTCATCGACGCACTTCTGGCTGCCGATAAAACCGAATTCAAAGACTGGGAAAAAGATACACCCTACTTCGACGGCTGCCTGCCAATCGAGGTCATGGCCGAACGAGGTCGCGAGACACTGCGATTTGGCCCGATGAAACCCGTTGGCCTGACTAATCCGCACCAACCGCAGATTAAAGCCCATGCAGTGGTTCAACTTCGTCGTGATAACGCTCTGGGAACATTGTACAATATCGTAGGCTTCCAAACAAAGATGAAGTACGGAGCGCAGGCTGAAGTATTCAAAATAATTCCCGGGTTAGAGCGCGCCGAGTTCGCACGGCTTGGAGGTATCCACCGTAATACGTTTATCAATTCACCTCTTCTTTTGGATGATCAGATGCGTCTAAAAGCCATGCCGCGCCTTCGTTTTGCAGGCCAGATCACTGGTGTTGAAGGCTATGTTGAGAGCACGGCGATGGGCCTGTTGGCTGGTCGGATGGCTGCTCATGAACGGCTTGGTACGTCAATCACCGCGCCGCCGAACACTACAGCAATGGGCGCACTTATCAGCCATATTACTGGCGGTGCGGCCGCCAAAACTTTTCAACCGATGAACGTCAATTTCGGTCTGTTTCCGCTGGTTGACGGGGTCAAAGGTGGCCGTCGCAACCGTCCCGCGCGGTACAAAGCTTATACGGATCGGGCCAAGGCGGACTGGAACGCATGGCTCACTTAGAGCGGTTCGCACCCTCTCCGACGGGATACCTGCACCTCGGCCACGCATTTTCTGCGTTAACGGCTTGGAAACACGCGCAAGCTGCAGACGGGGTGTTTTTATTGCGGATTGAAGACTTCGACTACAACCGCGTGCGGGTTGAATTCGAACAGGCAATTTATGAAGACCTGCACTGGCTTGGGTTGGATTGGCCAGAACCTGTCTTGCGCCAATCTGATAATCTGACCGTTTACGCTGCTGCATTGAATTCTCTACAGGAAATGGGGTTGACCTACGCCTGCGAATGCACCCGTGCGGACATCAAGGCGGCTACGTCACCCCCCGTACTCGGGCCCGACGGGATCGTGTATCCTGGCACCTGCAGGAACAAAGGTTTGGCGTCGAATGAGAACACTATCCGGTTAAATATGAACAAAGCAATCGAGCACCTAGGTGGCGCGAGTATGGTTAATAGGTTGCATTTCACGGAAACAAACGACGGCGAACTCCACTATTTTTTGGATGATAACCATCTGCTAACTAATTGCGGCGATATTATATTAGCGCGACGGGACGTTGGAACCTCATATCATATGGCGGTGGTGATTGATGATGCGGCACAAAACGTAACGCATGTCACACGCGGGCAGGATTTGTTTGAGGCAACGCAAATTCACCGCATATTACAAGAGTTGCTTGGGTTACAAACGCCCATATACTGCCACCACCGACTGATCCTAGACAAGAACGGCAAAAGGCTGGCCAAACGGGATGACTCAAGGGCTATTCGTAAGTATCGTAGTGATGGTGCGACAGCACAGGATATCCGCGCGATGGTTGGCCTAGATTGGTGAGGACAGCTCTACCTCGACCTCGTCGCGAATAGCTGTATAAAAACAACTGCGGCGGTTAGTGTGGCACGCAGGACCAGTCTGGCGCACGATCAACAGCAAACAATCCCGATCACAATCAACGCGCAGATCAACCAGTTCCTGAATATGCCCCGAAGTTTCACCTTTACGCCAAAAACTGGAGCGGGAGCGCGACCAGTAGGTGACGCGGCCTGTTGTTAACGTTTCGGTAATACTTTTGGCATTCATCCATGCCATCATCAAAACTTCGCCAGATTCATCCTGTGCAATCGCCGGAATCAGGCCCGACTCGTTATATTTCAAAGAAGTGACATCAAATTTAGACATTTCTTAACCTTTCAGGTTTTCATCCGACCCATCCTACCCTATCTAAATCGCAGCAACAGAAAAGCAAAGGGTGTTGGTATTGAGCAATTCCGACTTGATCAACCTATATTCCGGGCGCATCCTCGCCTTGGCGGCGTCCATCCCCCAGACGGACCGCCTGGAAAATCCGGACGCGACCGCGCACAAACGCTCGCCATTATGTGGATCAAATGTGACGGTTGATTTGAATGTTAGCAACGGAAAGGTCAGCGCATTCGGTCAGGATGTGAAGGCTTGCGCTTTGGGGCAAGCGGCCTCTTCGGTTATTGGAGGCGTAATTATTGGGCGCTCTCAGGCTGAACTGTCGTCGGCGCGCGAACAACTATTGGCAATGCTTAAATCAAACGGGCCTCCTCCACTGCCCCCTTTCGACGGTCTGGAAGTTTTGCTTCCAGCACGAGAATACAAAAATCGTCATGCGTCGATCATGTTATGTATAGAAGCCAGCCTCGAAGCATTCAACGCTGCAGCTACATAAAAAAAGCCGCGACCCCGAGGGGCGCGGCAAAGTTATGTAGAATTACGAGCCTGAATTTATTCAGACTTCCGGAATATCCGAGGCTAATAGGATTCCGGAAAAATCTCGCAGTCCACAGGCGATTAGGTGAGTGCTGGCAAACAAAATCCAGCAATAATAATTACACAGATGGCAGCCAGTCCCAACGCGTCTTCGAACAAAGTTCGCGGCGCCATTGCTGAAACATTTCTGAAAATCGCTACCATATCGTTATTCCTCGCAGGTTGTTCTTTTTTGTTGCCTATATGTTCTCTTTTTATTCCCCCTTTGTCAAGAACATATTAAGAACCTTCTGCTAGAGGTCGATTCGCACAGGCTAACCGATTGATAACAAACGGATCGCCTTATCCTGTTCCATCAAATATAGCAGGGTTCTGATGGCTTGACCGCGTTCGGTTGCCAGTTTCGGGTCGGATTGCAGGAACATTCGCGCGTCGTCTTGTGCTATTTCCATCAAATCCGTCTGCGCTTCGAGGTCGGCAATCTGGAAACGCGGTAAGCCAGATTGCGCAACGCCCAATAAATCACCTGCTCCGCGTAGTTTCAAATCTTCTTCGGCAATTTTGAACCCGTCGTTCGTTTCCCGCATTATCGAAAGCCGAGCCATGGCGGTCTCGCCCAACGTTCCGCTGTATAATAATAAGCAGGTCGAGGCCTCGTCCCCGCGACCAACCCGCCCACGTAATTGGTGCAACTGCGCGAGGCCAAAATGTTCGGCGTGTTCTATCACAATAATGGTGGCGGTTGGCACATCGACGCCGACCTCGATCACAGTGGTAGCAACCAGAACCTTAGTTCGACCGGATATAAAATCCTCCATAGCCTGATCTTTGTCCTTTGGTCGCATCTGGCCATGCACTAACCCAACAACACCCTCGCCCAAAGCGGCTCGCAAATGTTTGAATCTATCAGCGGCAGCAGTCATCGCGACAAGCTCGGATTCTTCGACTAAAGGACAGACCCAATACGCTTGCCTCCCTTGGGAAATTGCTACTTTCAAGCGATCCACCACCTGATCCAGTCGCCCCTGCGAGACCATAACCGTCTTGATTTTTTTGCGCCCTGGCGGTTTTTCATTAAGCACGGAAATATCCATATCACCATAGTGCGCGAGGGCCAGAGAACGCGGAATCGGCGTGGCCGTCATCACAAGAATGTCGACCGCGCGCCCCTTGGCACCCAAATCCATACGTTGTTGCACACCGAAGCGATGCTGTTCGTCGATAATCGCCAGTCGAAGGTGTTGAAATTTAACATCTTTTTGAAAAATCGCGTGTGTTCCGACCATAATGCGAATTTCACCACTCGCCAGATCGTCGAGTTTACGCCCTCGGTCTGCGCCCTTATCTCGCCCAGTCAGCAGCTGAAGACTGACACCTGCGAGTTCCGCAAATGGACGTAATGCGGCAAGATGTTGACGTGCCAGAATTTCCGTTGGTGCCATAAATGCCGCCTGACCACCGGATTCAACAGCCGCCAGCATAACCATGAAAGCGACCAACGTTTTCCCGGACCCTACGTCCCCTTGCAGCAATCGGTTCATGCGGATCGGCTTTGCCATATCTAGCTGAATTTCTTCGACCGCACGCAGTTGCGCGCCTGTGGGCGTGTAGGGCAATGCCTGTGTTACCTGGCTTTGAAGGCTTCCATTCCCCAGTGTTTTCACCCCCTTAGAACGGCGGACATTTGCACGCGCGATGGCCAACGTGATCTGGTGCGCTAATAGTTCGTCATAGGCCAAGCGTTCGCGAACGCTAGAGATTGCCGAAATATCCGCAGCCCCCTGTGGCGCATGCGCTGCCTTTAACCCCGGTTGCCAGTCCGGCCAATTCTGTTTTGATTTTAAGTTCGGATCAACCCATTCGGCCAGAACCGGTATGTGATCCAGCGCAGAAAGCATAGCTTTGGTCATCAGTTTCTGACTGATTCCAGCTGTCAACGGATAGACTGGCTCGAAAGGTGGCAGGTTTGAGCTTTCATCAATGCGAAAAATATGGTCGGGATGCACCATTTGTGCGACACCATCAAAGACTTCGACCCTGCCTGAAATCAGTCGGCGTTGGCCAACGGGCAGGTTTCGTTGCACCCAATCCTCGCGGGCGTGAAAGAAAACGAGTTGAAAATCAATCTTGCTGTCGCGAACCATCACCCGGTACGGGCGGCCTTTTACCGTTGGTGGAATATGGATACCAACTTCTATTTCGACAGTAGCCACTGCAGGAAATATTAGATCTTTCAAACTGTTACGCGCTCTCCTGTCGATACAACCGTGCGGTAGAGTAAATATCAAATCGCGTGGGCGGGTCACATCCATGTTGGAAAAATGTTGTGCAGACTTCGGACCGACGCCGTCCAAAAC
>JAPYON010000199.1 GCA_029938175.1 Paracoccaceae bacterium
GCCCTGGGCGGAGTCCCTAAAGCAGATCGCACTCATTTTAGACAAGTTGGCAAATCGTTATACAAGTTTAACGAAACTATGCGACACGCCTACAAACTGGCAAAAGCTGCATGGAAGGTAACTAAAACGGGTGGCGAATCTGAAGAACTAAAAGAAATAGGTGGCCCGAATGTTGTCAAACTGGAAGGATTCGGAGAGCCACAGGCAACGGTTGCCAATTTAAATAAACTGATGAAGCGCCATCAAGTGGCGGCTGGAAAGAAGGAAGAGTTTTTTGAGTTTAATGAAGCTGGCTGGATGGGGATGCTTTTTGACGGCACATTTAATTTGTTCCGTACTGTAGGCGCGCGTCCTGTTATTACCTCGGATACCTATCTCAAGGCAGTCGCATTTCGCATGGCACTTCTTGACAAAGCATGGGAAAGCGGATACGCACAAGATTTAACAGGCAAGGCATTGATTGAACACGTTGATGAGTTTATGAACAACCCTCCAGAGGATATGCGAATTAACGCACAAAGTCTGGCAAGGGAACTGACATTCACCGCAGATCCTGGCCCAGCGAGACATGTGCCAATGGCTGAAGTAATGGAACACGCAGTCAATAAAATACCGTTGCTACGTTTGCCATTTCCGTTTGTCAGAACGCCGATGCAAATCAACAAGGCAACATTTTCCAAATTACCAGGATTAAACTTTTTTGTTAATGAATCCAGGGATGATATTTTTGGCAGGGGGCCAGAAAAAGGGCGTGGTGCTAGGCGCAGCCGAGCATTGGCAAAACTTGCAATGGGCGGATCACTTGGCTATCTGGCATACCAGATGGCAGACGCTGGCACGGCAACGGGTAGTGGGCCTGTCGGCTCAAATGCCAAAGAGATACGGGCAACCTTGAAAGCTGCTGGCTGGCAAGAAGATTCCATTGTCTGGCAGGCGGATGACAAATCATTACATTATTATTCGTTTGACCGCGCTGACCCGTTTGGCATGGTCTTCGGCTTGATAGTGGATTTTAAAAAATTCAGAACACACGTTGATCCAGAGGTAGCGGACAATGCGGAAGTTGCTTTGTTGTTGTCAATATCAAAACAATTGTTATCGAAAACATGGGCAACCAATGCAAGAAAGATTTTTGATGTCATTCTTGCGCCGGACAGAACGGATGCACGTTCTTTAAAACAATTGGCAGGGACATTAGTACCCAGACTGGTTGCACAGATGGGGAAAAATATTGATCCCCATATCAAGGAAACTAGAACGATGTTTGACCATATTATGGCAAGCACTCCTGGGGCATCTAAATTTTTAGAAAACAGACACGATTGGCTGGGTACGCCAATTGTCGATGAAGGACATTTATGGAGTACGTTAACGCCAACACGTTATTCGACTACCAGTGGCAGAAAAGATAATGATTTGAGATTAGAAGCTGCGGCGGTAGGAGCAAGATTTAATGTGCCAGACGGTCATGCAATAGATGCACAGGGTGTGGCAGTCAATATCACTGCACCGCAGGAAATATGGC
>JAPYON010000069.1 GCA_029938175.1 Paracoccaceae bacterium
TGTCGAGATGCAAGGAAAAAAATTGTACATAGATGTTGGCTTTGAAAACATATATTATGCCTCCCACGGTACTGCAGTTTCTGGACTAGCAGCCGGATCGGAAAGTTTTGGTGAAACACTTGGCGTTGCCCCAGATGCAGCACTTCACTTATCTTCATGGGAGGACGAAACTGAGGCTCATGCTGTGAACCGTGCGATTGAGCTTGGTGCCATAGTTCAAAATAATTCCTGGGGATGGGTCTGTCTCGGACAAAACCTAAATGAGTGCGGTGTCGATACTCCGGATAATGTAAACATTGTTACCGCGAATTACCGCACTGCCCTCCAGACATATGCTGGCAATGTAGGTGTTGTCGTTTTTGCGATGTCCAACTCGACATCACAAACCCAAGCCACCGTTATGGCTGCCCTACCAATGTTTTACCCAGAACTAGAGGGGGGATGGCTCGCTGTAATAAACGTAAGTCGTGATTATGTGGCATCAATTGATGGCTTTGATGATACAAATGTCAAACTTTGGTCAACCGGCTGCTTTGAGGCGGCGCGCTGGTGCATTGCTGCGGATGGATTTTCATATGTTGCCACAGGTGATAACAGCACGGATAACGACCAATATGTAACCGGCGATGGTACATCTTATGCTGCCCCAAGAATTTCTGGAGCAATAGCCATATTGGCGGAGGCTTTTCCTAGCCTTGCGCCAAATGAGTTGCGTAACAGACTTCTTGCTACGGCTGACAATAACTTTTTTGATCCGAACTGGACAACACTAGAAGTGTTGGAGTTTGACGGTGGTATTACTCATACTTACGACAAAATTTATGGTCACGGATTTGCAGATTTACGTGCTTCTTTGCTTCCAATCGGCGTCACTACAACGCTGAATAATAACAGCAAAACCTTTGAAATCGGAGCTGCTGCACTAGCGGCAGGTGGAGCGAGTGGTGATGCGATCATGCAGGCGATGTCCAAGGTGGGTTTTATGGCAACGGATCAAATGGGCGGAGACTTCGAAGTCACAGGAGCCTCGATTTCTTCGCAACGAGGAGCCGGGAGTGGCCTGAAAGATGCGGTTTTCTCTCTCGTCGGAGAGGACCTTGGAGCGGAGCGACGTAGTAGATCGTATATGCCCGATGGTGGTGAGAAGATGCAGGCACCATCGAATGGGTATGCTCAATATCATGGAGAGGACGCACGGCTTCTGGACACTTTTTCGGGAGATCAATTAGAAATTTTGTCTGAAGATGGTTTGAGCGTCGCCCTGATGTTACCGACGCAGGGCGGCCGAGCGGTTGGAGTGGAAGTTACACATACTTCAGAGATTGGAAGTGGTGCACTTGAAGTTGGTTTGTCTAGCGTACTTGAAGTTGGCGCAGTCTTGGGAATTTCCACCCCAGGATACGAGAGCCAACTACACTCACAAACCACGGGGCTAGACATAGCAATCTCCCAGAAATTAGGCGGCAACTCTGTTCTAAGACTGGCGGGGCAATACGGGAATGCAACGGCTACTGGTGCCGGTGTAATTGATAGCTTTACTGGCATAACATACACAGGTTTTGGCTTAGAAGTGGACAATGCAAATCTATTTTCCACCGGTGATGTATTTACAGTTTTCGCGCGCCAACCGATTGGCATCACAAGTGGATCGGCCTCATTAAATTTAGCAACGAGAAGGGTCAATGCAAACTCTTACGAGTTTAGCAATTTCGATATAGATCTTTCGCCAAGTTCTAGACAGTTGGATGTGGGGTTTAGTTACAGAACTGCTATCGGAAATAACACTGAAGTTATGCTTGGCTTAACATACACAGAAAACCGCGGTAACATTACAGATGCAAGGGAGACGGTGGGTCTGGCTGCTGTTCAGTTGAGGTTCTAATGTTCGGCGAGAGACTTACACATTGGATCAGCAAACGCCGCCTCAAGGCCGGTAAGGCCATTGGGTTATTAACCGCTTTATTTTTGGTGGCATGTGGTGATTTAACAGCTAGTGGACATATAACACCCTCAAAAGGCGATATTCTAGAATTATCAGGCACATACTCTATTGAGAGTATATCGACTGCGGCTTTCAAGTTAACTATTGATTTAATTCAGGTTAATTTTACGTGTAAGGCTACGTCTCCGATGTCCAAGGTGCCATCGGCAACACATGTTGAGGCGTACAGTTTATTGATGAAAATCTCTTGTAGTGATGGACGATATGGCAAATTTGTATTGCACCTATCCGGCGTAGGTGTGGATTTACGCGCCACGGGATCTGGTAGGTTGAGCGATGGTTCGCAGCTTGAAATTTTGATTTAGCGTGTCCCTCCACAACCTCCCCCGATGGGTGCGCGCGAGGCACTGTCCGTCATCAGAGTATTTGGCCCCATTGGCGCTGACGTCAGACAATGCAGAGGGGGAGATAAAATCATATCCTTATTGCGCCGAAACTATTAAGGTCAACGCCGTCTTTTGTAGGTTTTGTCAAAAGGAGCTTAGCACTGTCTGAAGTCAGCACTTATGAGACAGAATTGAATAGATCAAGAAACAGGTGGCAAACTTTGCGACAGAACCTGCAAACCAAGTGCGAAGGTGGTGGCATAGCCAAGGCGAGCCTCATCGAGGCACTTTAATACTGGCCTGAATACTAGAGGTATATCATGATAAACGAAGTTGTAATTGCGGGATATGCTCGCACGCCAATGGGCGGGTTTCAAGGAGAGTTGTCGACGAAAACTGCGCCAGAACTGGGTGGGGTTGCGATTGCGGCCGCATTGAAAAGTGCGGGCGTCGACGGGGTCGATGTCGACGAACTGGTGATGGGTAACGTCCTTTCCGCGGGTGTAGGACAGGCGCCCGCGCGACAGGCAGGTTTTCTTGGTGGGTTGCCTAAAGAGGTTCCTGCCAGCACGTTGAACAAGATGTGTGGCTCTGGCATGAAAGCGGTGATGATGGCCAGCGATATGGTCCGCGCCGGTTCTGTCGGTGTTGTCGTTGCAGGCGGTATGGAGAGTATGACAAACGCGCCGTATCTATCTATCAAAACACGCGGTGGCGCACGGATGGGCCACATCGAGATGAAGGACCACATGTTCCGTGACGGTTTGGAAGACGCCTATGAACCGGGCCGCCTTATGGGGACTTATGCCGACGATTGCGCCCAAAACTTCCAGTTTACGCGTGAGGCGCAGGATGAATACGCATTAGCGTCCTTATCCCGTGCTTTAAGGGCGGAAGAAGACGGATCGTTTGAAGGTGAGATCGCAACAGTTGAAGTGAAAACCCGCAAAGCGACCGTGGCGATCAGCAAGGATGAGCAGCCAGCGAATGCCCGACCCGAAAAAATCCCGACATTGCGCCCTGCTTTTCACAAGGGCGGAACCGTTACTGCGGCGAATGCGTCATCGATATCGGATGGTGCCGCGGCGATGGTTATCACCAGTGCTGAACAAGCCGAAAAGCTAGGCATGAAGGCACGCGCGCGTATCGTGGGTTATGAAAGTTATGCCGCCGAGCCCGAGAATTTCCCGACAGCCCCCATTCCACCGACACAAAAGTTGCTGGCGAAACTGGGCTGGGACATCGGCGACGTAGATTTGTTTGAAGTGAACGAGGCGTTTGCAGTCGTTCCGATGGCGTTTATGCGCGAGCTCGGCGTGTCTCACGACAAGGTCAATGTGAACGGCGGCGCATGCGCACTGGGGCACCCGATTGGTGCATCGGGCGCGCGCATTTTGGTGACGCTGTTGAGCGCACTTGAAAAACGAGGTCTGAGGCGAGGCGTTGCAGCTATTTGTATTGGTGGCGGTGAAGGCACTGCGATCGCGATTGAAAGGTTGTAAACGGTCAACGCTTCCACAAAGATTAATAGCTTCATTATTGTGGAGGCAATTTCGCTTCAGCTAATAGTTTTAGGCTGCTTTAGACTGTCTTCGGCCAGATTCATAAATGCTTTGATAAGTTTTTGCTCTTTGCGGTCGCGTAAACATATCAGGGACTCGCTCATCATCGGGCAGGGGGCTGGCAGCGGAAGTTTGAACAACCTTTCGTCTGTTCCGAATTCCGCCGTTGAAACGATACCGATACCCGCGCCCGACGCGACGATTTCGCGGACTCCTTCACGTCCTTGCGCCTCGATTATAGGCCCCAAGCTTACTCCTACGCTCTTGGCTGCCGCCTCCAGTTTTTGGCGCGTTTTAGAACCTTGTTCGCGCATGACCAGGTCACATTTTGCAAGGTCTTGATAGGACCCAATTTCCAGCCCTTCATATTTTGATCCATTGGCTGCAAACGCAACAAGTGGCGTTGAGCCTAACTGCAAAACATCCCAATCATCTTTTTCCGGCATTTCGCCCAACACCCCGATATCAGCGTTATACGCATATAGTTCCGAAACTACGTCTCGTGTGTTTCCGACACGTAGGTTGATGTGGATTTTCGGATACTTCTCTCTGAAACTGCTTAAGAATTCTGTAATGTGATATGCGGAATCTACGAATAGTCGCAAGGTTCCCGATGTAAGAGCGCGGGATTCGGTCAGTAAATCTCGAGCTTGGTTCTCCTGATCGAAAAGACGGTTTGTGATTTCCAACAACTTTGCGCCTTTGTCGGTAACCACTACGCGGCGTTTGGTGCGATCAAACAGGAGGATGTCGTATTCCTCTTCCAGATTACGGACCTGATCGGAGATCGCGGGTTGCGTAAGGAACAGCGCCTCGGCTGCACGGGAAAATCCGCCGTGTATGGCGACGTAGTGAAATGCTCGGAGCTGGACATACCGCATTTGAAAGCCGTCAGATTATTAAAGCGATATATTGTATAAGTTTAATCGATAAAACAATACAAATTACCGATTTTACATATGATACAAATCCAACGAAAGTGTGCGTATTAAAGTCACTTAAACAGTCCGAAGGGCGCAAAACATGACGGCCCCGTCTACAAAACTAGATGCTCCTCTGCTTGGCGAACCATATCTTCTGACACCTGGGCCGTTGACGACATCCGCGAAGGTTAAGCAGGCGATGTTGCGTGACTGGGGTTCTTGGGATGGCGAGTTTCGGGCACTGACCGCGGAAATGCGCTCGTCTTTGCTGGAGCTGACAGGTGATACCAAAGGTGAACTGGATTGTGTGCCAATGCAAGGCAGCGGCAGCTTTTCTGTCGAGGCAATGTTGGGAACTTTTATCCCGCGCGATGGCAAGGTGCTTGTTCTAAGCAATGGTGCATACGGGCTGCGCATCGCGCAAACACTGGTTTATTTGAATCGAGAGCACACAGTTATCAACAAAGGCGACTACATGCCTGCGCGTGCCGACGAGGTTACCGCAGCAATCAAGGCCGATCCAGCGATTACCCACGTAGTAGTAGTTCACTGCGAGACAAGCTCCGGAATTCTGAACCCTGTGAAAGAAATTTCTGACGCTGTATATGCTGCTGGTCGAAAACTTCTTGTCGATAGTATGAGCGCCTTTGGTGCGGTCCCGCTGGATATTAACGATGTTAGATACGAAGCTATGGTCTCGTCAGCCAACAAATGTATTGAAGGTGTTCCCGGTTTTGGTTTCATTATTGCACGCAAAGACGAGCTAGAGGCCGCTAAAGGTCGAAGCCATTCCCTTAGCCTGGACGTCCACGCGCAATGGGCGCATATGAATAAAACCGGTCAATGGCGCTTTACTCCGCCGACGCATGTAATGGTGGCATTCATCGAGGCACTTCGCGCGCACAAAGCCGAAGGCGGCGTCGCTGGGCGCGGTGCACGGTATACTAAAAACCGTGATACAGTTGTTGAAGGCATGCGGGAGCTGGGATTTGAGACGCTGTTGAAAAACCGTTGGCTGTCCCCAATTATCGTCACGTTTTTCTGTCCGGCGCATCCGGCGTTCGATTTCGATACGTTTTATGATTTACTCAAATCCAAGGGATTTATTATCTATCCAGGGAAGCTTACGGTGGTCGACAGTTTCCGTATCGGTTGCATAGGACAGATGGACGAGCACGTAATGCGAAAAGTTGTTGCCGCAGCAAAAGAAGTCCTGTCAGAGATGGGTGTAGACACTGCTGTGCCACCCAAAATTGCCTTAATTGAACGAGCCAAGCTCGCCGACTGAATTCCCTGAAAGGAAACCAAGAAATGACTAATCAAACACCAGTGGTTGCGAACGACCGCACATATGCGACCCCGAAAACGACGGCGATCACAATCTGCCTTGATGGATGTGAACCAGCGTATCTGGACGCGGCGATTGACGCAGGATTGATGCCCAATCTGGAACGGATCAAAGAGACAGGAACGGTTCGACTGGCGCACAGCGTTATTCCTTCGTTTACCAACCCAAACAACCTGTCGATCGCGACGGGCCGCCCACCATCGGTTCACGGAATCTGTGGTAACTTCTTGTATGACCCTGAAACCAAGAAAGAAGTCATGATGAACGACGCGCGCTTCCTTCGCGCGCCGACAATTTTCCAAAAGTTTTATGACGCAGGATCGAAAGTTGCCGTTGTGACTGCGAAAGACAAATTGCGCGCGTTGTTGGGGGCTGGCCTTAAGTTTAACGACGGCCGGGCAATTTGCTTCTCTGCAGAACGTTCCGACATTTCGAATGTTGCAGAACACGGAATCGACAACGCCAGCGAGTGGCTTGGAATTGCTGTGCCCGAGGTCTATTCAGCCGAACTGTCCGAGTTCGTTTTTGCTGCGGGTGTTAAACTTTTGGCGGAATGGAAGCCAGATGTGATGTACCTGACTACGACTGACTTCGTGCAGCACAAATATGCGCCGGGCATTAAGGAAGCGAATTATTTTTACGAAATGTTTGACCAATACCTTGGTCAGCTAGACGAAATGGGCGCAGCGATCCTTATCACTGGCGACCACGGTATGAAGCCTAAGCATCATGCAGATGGCTCGCCCAATGTGATATATATCCAAGATGTTCTGGACGAATGGCTAGGCGAAGCCGCCGCACGTGTCATCTTGCCGATTACCGATCCGTATGTTGTTCACCATGGTGCACTTGGATCGTTTGCCACGGCGTACCTGCCTGACGGTGCGGATCGGGCAGAGATTATTGCCAACCTTTCACAAATCGACGGCATTGAAACCGCTATCACACGCGAAGAAGCAGTCGAGCGTTTCGAACTTCCCGCTGACCGGATTGGTGATATCGTTCTGACTTCGGGTGAGAACATTACCATTGGCACATCAGAGCATCGCCACGATCTGGCCGCTTTGAATGAACCACTGCGCTCGCATGGTGGTCTACATGAACAAGTCGTTCCGTTTATCGTTAATCGCAAAATCGACCTTGGTAATGCGCCTGACTTGCGGAACTTTGACGCATTCTTCTATGCGACCGCAGCCGCAGCCATTTGATTTTAGATAACCTTGGAGCAAACAAATGACTAAAGCCCCCATTGAAATACGTCATGAATCGATGCGGATTGCTGGCCGCAAGGTCGACACCGAAGCCCGTATTGAGGTTCGGTATCCATACACAAACGAAGTAATAGGCACTGTTCCGGCAGGCACTGCAGAACATGCGCGCGAGGCATTCGAAATTGCAGCGGATTACACTCCGACGCTGACACGGTATGAGCGCCAAAAAATTCTTCTGAACGTTGCTGATATTATCAACGACCGAAAAGGGAAACTTGCGCCAATCATCACAGCCGAGTTGGGAATTTCGATTTCGGACAGTCTTTATGAATGTGGTCGTGCATTTGATGTTTACACTCTGGCGGGTCAGATGTGCATTCATGACGACGGTGAGATTTTTTCCTGCGATCTGACGCCGCATGGTAAAGCACGTAAAATCTTCACAACGCGCGAACCGCTGCGGGTGATTTCTGCTATCACGCCATTTAACCATCCGTTGAACATGGTTTCGCACAAGATTGCTCCGGCGATTGCCACAAACAATTGCATTGTGGTCAAGCCCACAGAGTTAACGCCATTGACCGCGATATGGCTGGCAGACGCATTATACGAGGCCGGACTTCCGCCGGAAATGTTGTCGGTTGTAACTGGGTTACCGGAGGATATCGGTGATGAAATGATTGCCAACGAACACATCGAACTTGTAACGTTCACTGGCGGTGTTCCAGTAGGCAAGATGATTGCAGCCAAGGCCGTTTACAAACGTCAGGTTCTGGAACTGGGTGGTAACGATCCTTTGATTATTTGCAATGATCTGTCAGATGACGACTTGGCGAAGGCTGCCGACTTGGCCGTCGCCGGTGCGACTAAAAACTCGGGTCAGCGTTGCACCGCTGTTAAGCGCATTCTGTGTCAGGAAAGTGTTGCCGATAAATTCGTCGAATTGGTTGTTGAGCGTGCAAAGAAACTAAAG
>JAPYON010000070.1 GCA_029938175.1 Paracoccaceae bacterium
GATATGAAGGGCGAGGCGGCGAATGGTTCCGTCGCGCTGGCAAGCACGTTCGGGGATACTATCAAACGTATTCAGGGCGACGAAGTGCCGATCATCAAGTAGGAGAGAGACGTGACCAACAATCCCGACAAACTCAAGGTACAAACGCGATTGGCTTCAATCGTGATACTTGTGGCGATGATTGGCTGGATGTTGGTGACATTTATCGGTGGAAAATTAGGCCTGCCCGAGCGCTTTGCGTTTTTGGCGGACTTTGCAGCTATGGGCGCATTCGCTTGGGCGCTGATTGTTTTGTTTAAGGTTTGGCGGCAACGCCAAGAAGGAGAGTAGGATGCTCGACGACAAGGACCGTATTTTTACGAACCTTTACGGTATGCATGATCGCAGCCTTGCTGGCGCGCGGGTGCGTGGCCATTGGGACGGAACCGCCGGATACATCCAGAATGGACGCGACTGGGTTGTCGATCAGGTCAAAGAATCCGGCCTGCGTGGTCGTGGCGGCGCAGGCTTTCCGACGGGTCTGAAATGGTCGTTTATGCCCAAGGAAAGCGATGGTCGTCCGTCGTACTTGGTGGTTAACGCCGATGAATCCGAACCGGGCACATGTAAAGATCGCGAGATCATGCGCCATGATCCGCACACATTGATAGAAGGATGTCTGATTGCCGGCTTCGGTATGGGCGCAAACGCTGGATATATCTATATCCGCGGTGAGTTTATTCGTGAACGCGAGGCTTTGCAGGTCGCGATTGACGAGTGTTACGACGCGGGCTTGCTTGGAAAAAACGCGGCAGGTTCCGGTTGGGATTTTGATCTTTATCTGCACCACGGTGCGGGCGCATACATTTGCGGTGAAGAAACAGCATTGTTGGAAAGCTTAGAGGGCCGCAAAGGAATGCCGCGTATGAAGCCGCCATTCCCGGCTGGTTCTGGTTTGTACGGTGCGCCGACGACTGTTAACAATGTTGAAACAATCGCGGCTGTACCAACGATCCTGCGTCGTGGATCAGACTGGTTTGCCTCGATGGGGCGGCCTAATAATCACGGCACGAAGCTGTTCGGGATCTCCGGTCACGTTAATAACCCTTGCGTGGTTGAAGAGGCGATGTCTATCCCGCTGAAAGAGCTGCTGGATAAACATTGCGGAGGTGTTCGCGGCGGTTGGAAAAACCTTAAGGCGGTTATTCCGGGGGGATCGTCCGTTCCGCTTTTGCCTGCCTATATTGCCAAAGACGCCATCATGGATTTCGACTGGCTGCGTGAGCAACATTCCGGTCTGGGAACTGCGGCGGTTATTGTCATGGACCAGTCCACCGACGTTATCAAAGCGATCTGGCGTCTGGCTAAATTTTATAAACACGAGAGCTGCGGCCAGTGTACGCCGTGCCGTGAAGGCACAGGCTGGATGATGCGCGTTATGGACCGTCTGGTGACAGGTGAGGCCGAGCTTGAAGAAATCGACATGTTGCTTTCCGTGACCAAGCAGGTTGAGGGGCACACGATCTGCGCGCTCGGCGATGCGGCGGCTTGGCCTATTCAGGGGCTGGTCCGGCATTTCCGTAACGAGATAGAAGACCGTATTAAATATCAGAAAACGGGCCGTGTAAGCTCGATTGCGGCGGAGTAGGTTGATGGATTATCAAACTTGCGCTTACTGGTGGCCTTTTAACCGTAAGAATATCAGCAGCCGTACCGAGATTGATCGTGCGACGGCGAAAAAGGGCGAGTGCCGGAGGCACGCAATTAAAAAGACTGCACTTGAAGGGGATATACTTCCTGTTTCCCGAGCCGAACAATGGTGCGGCAAATATATAACTTTTGAGGCAGGTAAATGAGCGACCTTAAAAAAATCGTCATCGACGACCAAGAAGTCGAAGTCGCTGGCGCGATGACCATCCTTCAGGCAGCCGAAGTCGCGGGCATCGAAATCCCGCGTTTCTGTTACCACGAACGTCTAACAATCGCTGGCAACTGCCGCATGTGTCTGGTCGAGGTTGTCGGTGGTCCACCAAAACCGGCGGCCTCATGTGCGATGCAAGTGCGTGATTTGCGTCCGGGGCCAGAAGGCCAACCACCTATTGTTAAAACAAAATCGCCTATGGTCAAGAAAGCTCGCGAAGGGGTTATGGAGTTTATGCTTCTGAACCATCCGCTCGATTGCCCGATTTGCGATCAGGGTGGAGAGTGTGACCTGCAGGATCAGGCCATGGCTTATGGCGTGGACTTTTCCCGTAGTCGCGAGGCAAAACGCTCGGTCGAGGATCTCGATCTTGGGCCGCTCGTTTCCACTACAATGACACGCTGTATTTCCTGCACTCGTTGTGTTCGTTTTACTTCCGAAATTGCGGGCATCACTGTGATGGGCCAGACGGGGCGCGGTGAGGATGCCGAGATTGCGACTTATCTGAACTGCACGCTGGACTCCAACCTTCAGGGCAACATCATTGATCTTTGTCCTGTTGGCGCGCTGACCTCGAAACCCTATGCGTTTTCTGCCCGTCCGTGGGAGTTGAAGAAAACCGAAACCATCGACGTGATGGACGCGCTTGGATCGAACATTCGCGTTGATACCAAAGGCCGAGAAGTTATGCGGATCGTTCCGCGCAACCATGACGGCATAAACGAGGAATGGATTTCTGACAAAACGCGTTTCATCTGGGACGGTTTGCGCAGTCAGCGCTTGGATAAGCCTTACGTGCGCGTTGATGGCAAGCTAACGCCTACGACTTGGGCCGAGGCTTTTGCTGCGATCAAGATTGTTAGCAAAGGCAAAAAGGTTGCGGCGATTGCGGGTGATCTGGCATCGACCGAAGCGATGTATGCCTTGAAGGGCATGATAGACGGGAACGTCGAGTGCCGCGTTGACGGGGCTTATCTGCCAATCGGTGACCGCAGTGGTTACGTTGGAACGGCGACGATCGAAGACATTGATACCGCGCAGGCGATTATGTTGATCGGTACAAATCCACGGCTTGAATCTCCAGTGCTGAATGCACGAATTCGCAAAGCTTGGTTGAACGGTGCTAAAATCGGCGTTGTTGGGGAGGCGGCCGACCTTACCTATGAATATTTCCATCTCGGTGACGGGCGCGAAGGGTTGATGAAAATCGCCGATGGGTCAGGTTTAGATGAGGTTGGCAAAAATACCGTGGTGATCATCGGACAGGGTGCGCTAGCGGGCAAAGACGGCGAAGCTGTTCTGTCGCAAGCGAAGCGTTTTACCATAGTAACTGAAAGCAAATTCATGGTCCTACACACCGCCGCGGCGCGTGTTGGCGGCATGGACATCGGGTTTAGCACTGAGGGCGGCATGATAAACGCGCTCGACAAGGCCGAGGTGATTTATAACCTTGGCGCTGACGAGATGGACATCGACGCAGGCCCATTCGTGATTTACCAAGGCTCCCACGGGGATCGCGGGGCGCACCGCGCAGATGTGATCCTACCCGCAGCAGCTTACACCGAAGAATCCGGCATTTTTGTCAACACCGAGGGGCGACCGCAAATGGCGCAACGTGCAGGCTTCGCACCAGGTGACGCGCGCGAAAACTGGGCAATCCTTCGGGCGTTATCTGCCGAATTAGGCACGGCGTTGCCTTATAATTCGCTAAACGAGTTGCGCGCGGCAATGTTCAAAGACTTCCCGCATCTGGCTGCTATTGATGAAGTTCCGGTTAACGCGTGGAAAGCTGCGGCGCCCAAAAAACTGGGTTCCGGCAGTTTTACCAACGCAGTCACAAACTTCTACCAGACCAACCCGATTGCCCGTGCATCGAGTGTAATGGCAGCAATGGCGCAACTGGCGGCAAGCCAAAAACCAATGGCGGCGGAGTAACGAAATGGAATTTATGATCGATACATTCGGCCTCTATTTCGGGACATTCCTGGTCATACTCGGCCAATGTCTTCTGGTGGTCGTCCTGATCCTCGTCGCGCTAGCATTTCTGATGTACGGCGACCGAAAAATCTGGGCGGCCGTTCAGATGCGCAAAGGCCCCAACATGGTTGGTGCGTTCGGCCTGCTGCAATCCTTCGCGGATTTCATCAAATACATCGCCAAAGAAGTGATCGTGCCATCGGGCGCTGACAAAATCGTCTTTTTTATGGCACCGATGATTACCTTCATCATGGCCGTGGTCGTCTGGGCGGTTATCCCATTCAACGAGGGCTGGGTCGTTGCCAATATCAATGTCGGCATCCTCTATATCTTCGCAATTTCCTCGTTCGAGGTGTACGGCGTGATTATGGGCGGCTGGGCCTCAAATTCAAAATATGCGTTTCTTGGGGCACTTCGTTCTGCCGCGCAGATGATTTCGTATGAGGTTTCCATCGGCTTGATTATCGTCGGGGTTTTGATCTCGACGGGTTCATTGAATTTGACGGATATTGTGCTGGCGCAGTCCGGTAACTACGGAATTTTCAGCTGGTATTGGTTGCCGCACTTCCCGATGGTCTGGCTGTTCTTCGTCTCGGCCTTGGCTGAAACCAACCGCCCTCCGTTCGATCTGCCCGAAGCGGAATCCGAGCTAGTGGCTGGCTATCAAGTTGAATACTCGTCCACTCCGTTCCTGCTCTATATGATAGGCGAGCTGATGGCGCTGGTGTTCATGACCGCAATGATGACTATCTTGTTCTTCGGCGGCTGGCTATCACCAATCCCGGGTTTGCCTGATGGTATCCTTTGGTTCGTCGGCAAAATGCTGTTCTTCTTCTTCCTGTTCTCGATGGTCAAAGCACTTGTTCCGCGGTTCCGCTACGACCAGTTGATGCGCCTTGGTTGGAAAGTCTTCTTGCCACTGTCGCTTGGATGGGTCGTTCTTGTAGCTGCGTTCGCGCAATATGGTGTCCCGGGCTACGCCCGCTGGGCAGTGGGGGGCTAAAACTATGACTGTAACTCTAAAACGAGTGGTCAATAACTTCCTTCTGAAGGATTTTATTACTGGCTTTACACTGGGTATGAAGTATTTTTTCAAACCTAAGTACACGATCAACTACCCCCACGAAAAAGGCGAACTTAGCCCTCGTTTCCGTGGCGAACACGCACTGCGCCGTTACCCGAACGGCGAAGAACGTTGCATTGCCTGTAAATTGTGCGAGGCAATCTGCCCTGCACAGGCTATTACGATAGATGCCGAACCACGTGAAGACGGCAGCCGCCGCACAACGCGTTACGACATCGATATGACGAAATGTATTTACTGTGGTTTCTGCCAAGAAGCCTGCCCAGTAGACGCAATCGTCGAAGGCCCTAATTTTGAATACGCTACCGAAACACGCGAAGAACTTTTCTATAATAAGGAAAAACTTCTAGCGAACGGTGCCCGTTGGGAAGCCGAGATCGCACGCAATATCGAACTGGATGCGCCTTACCGTTAAGGCAAATAACTCCGCTTGAAGCGGGAAGAAGGAAGGGACAGATTATGGTCATAGCGACCTTGTCATTTTACCTATTTGCGTTCACCGCTGTGGCGTCCGCGATATTCGTGGTGCTTTCGCGCAATCCGGTTCACTCGGTTTTGTGGCTAATTTTAACGTTCTTCTCGGCGGCAGCATTGTTTGTATTGTTGGGCGCGGAATTCATCGCCATGCTGATGCTGATCGTGTACGTCGGCGCGGTGGCGGTATTGTTCCTGTTCGTGGTGATGATGCTGGACGTGGATTTCGCCGAATTACGTGGGTCTGTGGCTGGGTCTATGCCCCTCGGCCTGACCATCGGGTTGATTTTGCTGATGGAACTTGGGGTCGTCTTTGGAAACTGGGTGTTCGCAGAGAACGCGCCAGCCCTTCGCGCGGCTATCTCGCCTGCGCCCGAAGCCACTGAGAACACCGTGGCACTGGGACAGCTAATCTATACGGACTACATATTCCTTTTCCAGACAGCTGGTTTGATCCTGTTTGTGGCCATGATTGGCGCGATTGTTTTGACTATGCGTCATCGTCCGAACGTGAAACGGCAAAGTATTGTTGAACAGATTTATCGTGATCCGAAGGACGCGTATGAAATGAAAGACGTTAAACCGGGGCAAGGGATATGATTGGATTAGAGCATTATCTGACCGTCGCAGCGGCGCTGTTCGTTATCGGCATTTTCGGAATTTTTCTAAACCGGAAAAACGTCATCGTTATTCTGATGTCGATCGAGCTGATGTTGCTGGCTGTGAACATTAACTTCGTGGCATTTTCGGCGCATCTGGGCGACCTTGTGGGGCAGGTATTTACCCTGTTTATCCTGACGGTCGCCGCTGCCGAGGCGGCCATTGGCCTCGCCATCCTCGTTGTATTCTTCCGTAACCGTGGCGCGATTGATGTTGAAGACGTCAATGCGATGAAGGGATAACTGATGCCTACGATTATTCTCTTTGGCCCGCTACTGGGTGCGTTGATCGCCGGATTTGGCTGGCGCGTGATTGGCGAGAAAAACGCGATGTATCTGACCACGGGACTGCTGTTCCTGTCAGCGTTGCTGTCGTGGACCCTTTTCTTCGGCGATTACGACCACGTGCAGACCATCGCGTTATTCCGTTGGGTCGAAAGCGGCAGCCTGTCGGTTGACTGGGCCATTAGAATGGATCGTCTGACGGTTGTGATGTTGGTCGTTGTAACGACGGTTTCTAGTCTCGTTCATCTGTATTCCATCGGTTACATGAAAGATGATCCACAATGGAAAGAAGGCGAGAGCTACCTTCCGCGTTTCTTCGCCTACCTGTCGTTCTTCACCTTCGCTATGCTGATGCTGGTGACATCCGACAACCTGCTACAAATGTTCTTTGGTTGGGAGGGTGTTGGTGTAGCCTCGTATCTTCTGATCGGTTTTTACTATCGTAAGCCCTCGGCGAATGCAGCGGCGATGAAAGCATTTATCGTTAACCGTGTTGGCGATTTCGGGTTCGCGCTTGGTATTTTTGCCATCTACATGATGACCGACAGTATTAACTTCTCGGAAATCTTTATGCAGGGGCATTACCTTTCGACGGTTTCGTTTGCGTTCCTCTATATGGATGTAAATGCGGCCGAAGCGATCACCTTGCTGCTGTTTATCGGCGCAATGGGTAAATCGGCGCAACTGTTCCTACACACATGGCTTCCCGACGCGATGGAAGGCCCGACCCCTGTGTCCGCGCTCATTCACGCCGCGACCATGGTTACGGCTGGTGTATTCCTCGTGGCGCGGATGTCGCCACTGTTTGAATATGCACCAGGTACGTTGGCGTTTGTGACCGTGATCGGTGCCAGCACCGCATTCGTCGCCGCAACGATTGCCCTGGTTCAGAACGATATCAAACGTGTGATAGCCTATTCAACCATGTCGCAGCTTGGCTATATGTTTGCAGCTGCAGGAGTTGGTGTGTATCAGGCCGCGATGTTCCACCTGTTCACACATGCCTTCTTCAAGGCGATGTTGTTCCTTGGCGCGGGTTCCGTGATTACGGCCATGCACCACGAACAAGACATGCGCAGCTACGGCGCGCTTCGCAAAAAGATCCCGTATACGTTCTGGGCAATGATGATAGGCACGTTGGCCATCACCGGCGTTGGTGTCCCCTTAACTAATATCGGTCTGGCGGGATTCCTGTCTAAAGATGCCATTATCGAGAGCACATTTGCTGCTGGTTCCGGCGTTGGAAACTACGCCTTCTGGATGTTGGTTGCCGCCGCAGCGATGACCAGTTTTTATAGCTGGCGTCTGATGTTTATGACTTTCTACGGCAAAGAAAATGGCGATAAGCACACCCACGACCACGCCCACGAAAGTCCGATGGTAATGATCATAGCACTAGCGGTTCTGGCCGTCGGCGCAGTTTTCGCGGGCATGTTCTTCTACAATAACTTCTTTGGCGACGACGTTACTGAATGGTTCTCCGTTGCAGTTTACAACAACCACGATACCAACACCGTGTTGCATGATGCGCATGACGTATCGAACTGGGTCAAGGTTGCTCCGTTCCTAGCGATGCTTGGCGGTTTCCTCGTGTCGTATTATTTCTATATGGTCAACACGTCCTTCCCGAAGGCCTTGGCAACGCGAAACCCAGGCCTTTACAAGTTCCTGCTAAACAAATGGTACTTTGACGAGGTTTACGACTTCTTGTTCGTGAGCCCCGCTAGACGACTTGGCCATTTCCTTTGGAAGAAACTGGACGGCAGCGTTATCGACGGCACAATCAACGGTATCGCCATGGGTTTCATCCCTTACCTGACACGCAAGGCCAGTAAGGCCCAGTCGGGATATCTCTATCACTATGCGTTCGCTATGATCCTCGGGGTTGTTGGCATACTATCATGG
>JAPYON010000008.1 GCA_029938175.1 Paracoccaceae bacterium
ATACCACGTAATAATCCGCTTAACTTCGCCCATAACTTCGGGGCCGAGACCGTCACCGGCAAGAATAAGAAGGGAGGGAGTGTTCATGTGCGATTCCTCCGATCAATAATGATAGAAATCGCCTAAACCCTTGGCGCGACGGGGTCAAGCATCCACCGTGTCGCTAAGGTCATCCGCCAGCATATCAAAGACCTTCCGGATGCGCGGATTGGTCCGTAAAGCCTCGGGTGCAGTTAACCAAACCGGCACCCTCGGCAACTCCAACTCCGGCATTACTTGCACCATTCCAGAATCCGCCCGCCCAACGCTTTCTTGCGTAAATCCGATCCCGCAACCAGCGCGAACCAGTTCCCAATGCACAACCTGTTGGTCGCATCTGATCTTGAAAAAATGTTTGTCAGTATTCAATCCCACCGCCCGCATGCCGGTGTGGCCGAGCCATATTCGAAGAACGTAAATATCCCGATAATTCCGCCGATTATCAATGCGAACTCAACCGCTCCTTGCGATGCGGATGGCAGCAGCAGCGAAGGGGCAGCAGCAACGACTACGACCAAAGTGCCATGATTAATGCCCCAATAAGGCGCATATACGCCCACCCCGACTTTATGCCCTGTACTTACAGGGCTGGCTTCAAACCCAGGGCGTCGTCGCCCCATACTGTTTTTCGAACGCATCAATTGCGTCGGCTTTTTGCATGGTCAAACCAATGTCATCCAGCCCGTTTAGTAAACAATGCTTTTTGAATGCATCTACCGTGAACGTAACTGCTCCACCGTCAGGACCAGTAATAACCTGCTTTTCTAAATCAATAGTTAACACTGCATTAGATCCCCGACCGGCATCATCCATCAACTTATCGACATCTTCCTGCGGCAAAGCTATCGGTAAGATACCATTTTTAAAGCAATTGTTAAAAAATATATCAGCAAAACTTGTAGATATTACAACACGAACTCCAAAATCGAGCAAGGCCCAAGGTGCATGTTCACGTGAAGAGCCACAACCAAAGTTATCTCCTGCAACGATAATCGTGGAATTCCGATAGGCGGTCTGGTTGAGAACAAAGTCGGGAATCTCGCTTCCGTCTTCGTTATACCGCATTTCGTCAAACAGGTTTTTACCCAGACCGGAACGTTTGATGGTTTTCAAAAATAGCTTCGGAATGATCATATCTGTGTCGATGTTGATCAACGGCATAGGCGCCGCAACGCCAGTTACTTTACTAAATTTTTCCATTTTCCGAACTCCTTACAAATCACGAACGTCGGTCAGATGACCGGTGAGGGCAGCAGCCGCAGCCATCGCTGGTGACACCAGATGCGTGCGTCCTCCACGACCCTGACGACCCTCGAAGTTGCGGTTGGTGGTGGCCGCGCATCGCTCTCCTGCGTCGAGCTTGTCTGGGTTCATCGCCAGACACATCGAACAACCTGCCAAACGCCACTCAAAACCGGCATCGATCAGAATTTGTGCAACGCCCTCTTCTTCAGCCTGCGCGCGCACAAGACCAGAGCCCGGAACAACAATCGCCCGCATGCCTTCTTTGATCTTCTTGCCCTTTACAATGTCAGCCACTGCGCGGAAATCTTCAATCCGGCCGTTGGTGCAAGACCCCACGAAAACCGTATCAATCTGAATATCGGTCAGCTTCATACCAGCCGTCAGACCCATGTATTCCAGCGAGCGTTTAACCGCATCAACCTTGCCACCCTCAAAATCCTCGGGGCTAGGCACTATGCCTGTTATCGGCAGAACGTCTTCGGGCGAAGTGCCCCAAGTCACGGCAGGCGCGATGTCTTCGCCTTTGATGGTCAGAACCTTGTCGAAATGCGCGCCCTCGTCGGTGAACAGGGATTTCCAGCTCTCCATCGCCAACTCCCACATTCCAGCCTTCGGCGCGTGTGGGCGTCCGTTAACGTATTCGAAAGTCTTCTCGTCCGGTGCGATCAGGCCAGAACGCGCGCCGCCCTCGATCGCCATGTTGCAGACCGTCATACGGCCTTCCATCGACAGGTCGCGAATTGCTTCGCCACAGTATTCAATCACATAGCCAGTACCACCAGCCGTGCCGGTCAGGCCAATCACGGTCATGGTGATGTCTTTCGCGGTAACACCTGCTGGCAGTTTGCCGGTTATCTCGACCTTCATGTTCTTCGACTTGGTCTGAATCAGCGTTTGCGTTGCCAGAACATGCTCGACTTCCGAGGTCCCGATACCATGCGCCAGCGAACCGAACGCCCCGTGCGTAGCCGTATGGCTGTCACCGCAAACGATGGTCATGCCGGGCAAAGTCCAGCCTTGCTCGGGCCCGATGATATGCACTACACCTTGGCGAACGTCGTCCACCGGATAGTAATGCACGCCAAAATCGCGGGCGTTCTTGTCTAATGCCTCAAGCTGAATGCGACTTTCTTCGTTCTTTACAACACCATCTACACGGTCCAGCGTTGTAGGTACGTTATGGTCAGGCACCGCGATGGTTTTCTCCGGCGCGTGAACCTTACGGCCAGCAGCACGAAGGCCCTCAAAAGCTTGCGGGCTGGTAACTTCGTGGACCAGATGGCGGTCAATATACAGAAGCGATGTGCCGTCTTCATCTTCAGAAATCAGATGGGCATCCCAGATTTTGTCATATAGAGTTTTGGCGGTCATTGGTTTTCTCCCGCGTAAATGTTGATTGTGGTTTCGAGTGACAGGCCGCGCGCTATTTAAGCGTCAGCAGCCAACCTCAACGCCTCGGCGTGGAACCGCCATGGCAGGCGCTTGTGGTCATCCATGTCAATAATTCGAGTCATGAAGGCTGTTTACTCAGGAATGAAGGGGTTCGCAAGCTGCAACAAGTCCCAAGCATTTCCGAATGCGTCGTTGAACACGGCAACTTTCCCGTAAGGATCGTTACGTGGTCTTTCCTGAAAATCAACACCTTTTTCCAAAAAAACGCTATATGATTGACCAAAATCGTCCACCTGCAAAAAGAAACCTACTCTGCCGGGGGTCTAATTGCCAATAGCACTACGTTGCGTTTCATTGCTGGCTTTTGCCAACAACAGTTTGGTTTATGTTGCCCCCAAGGAGCAACAGTTACCCAACGCTTGTCGCCCATATCTATATCTTCAAGCAACCAACCCAAGAACGCCGACATAATAGTCCAAGGCTTCGTCGTAATTCGGCACTACAAGAGAAAGCGCAAATTCGACATTTTTAGTCAAAAATGGTCTTTCAGAGGGTGAAAACCCGCCTGCACTGCTGTAGACGGTATAGAACGCCAACTAAGTACGGAAAATCCGATGACTGCATCCCTTGAGACTCTTACACACGCCCTTTTGGATGCCGCCCGCAACGCTGGGGCCGAAGCCGCTGATTCCATTTCTGTTTCTAGCGAAAGCCAGTCCATAGAAGTCTTGAACGGTGCTTTGGAGCACGCCGAGCGCTCGGAAGGGATTGACCTGGGTCTGCGCGTGTTGATCGGACGTCGCCAAGCAAGCGTATCTTCGTCGGATCTACGACCGGAAACCATGCAAGCGATGGCCGAACGGGCTGTTGCGATGGCGAAAGAAGCGCCAGAAGATCCACACTGTGGTATTGCCGAGGCTGACCAGTTGGCACAAACATGGGACATCGAGGCACTAGAACTAGCAGATTCGTCTGCCGCGCCGACGCCCGCCAAACTACAGGAAAATGCTCTTGAAGCCGAGGCCGCCGCGTTTGCGGTTTCCGGTGTTAACCAAGTTCAAGGTGCGGGCGCAGGCTACAGCCGTTCCGCCATCCACCTTGCCGCGAGCAACGGGTTTAGCGGCGGGTACGAACGCACATCACGTTCAACTTCTTGCGTTGCCATTACCGGCGAGGGTTTGAAAATGGAGCGCGATTATTGTGGTGAGGGGCGCATTTTCGCGACAGACATGCCATCCGCTGCTGAAATCGGACGGATTGCGGGCGAACGGGCGATTGCCCGCGCAAACCCCAAAAAACCGCCAACGGGTGCGTTTCCGGTGATTTTTGATGAACGGGTGTCCTCGGGGTTGATCGGGCATCTTGTGTCGGCGATCAATGGCGCGTCTATCGCGCGCGGATCAAGTTGGTTGAAGGATGCCATGGGCGAACTTGTGTTGCCCGAAGGGATGTCTTTGATCGAAGACCCGCACCGCGCCCGCGTATCCGGCTCTAAACCTTTCGACGCCGAAGGCCTGCCAACAGCCCACCGCGCTGTTGTGGAAAACGGCATCCTACAAGGTTGGACGCTGGACCTGGCAACCGCACGCAAACTGGGCCTTGAAAGTACCGCAAACGCAGCACGCGGAACCTCGGCCCCGCCTAGCCCCGCCGCTGGCAACCTTTCGTTAACACAAGGCGCTGAAACCCTCGACGACCTGATCGCCATGATGGGCACGGGCTTGATCGTTACGTCACTGATCGGTAGCTTGATCAACGCCAACACTGGCGATTATTCCCGTGGCGCGTCCGGCTTCTGGGTCGAGAACGGCGTGATCTCTGGCCCCGTAAACGAGTGCACAATTGCGGGAAACTTGCGCGAAATGCTGGGATCGATGCGACCCGCCAATGATGGCCGCGCCCACTTGTCCCGCGTAGTTCCCAGCCTGTTAATCGAAGGGTTAACCATTGCCGGCGCATGACCTGAAACTGTTAGCCGATGCGGCCGAATCGGCAGGTAAAATCGCCCGAAAATTCTTTCAGGCCGATCTCGAAATATGGGACAAGGGCGACGGGCAAGGCCCCGTTACCGAAGCTGACCTCGCCATCGACCGGATGCTCCACGCCGAGTTGCTGCAAGCGCGCCCCGACTATGGTTGGCTATCCGAAGAAACCGAAGATTCTACCGCCCGCCTACGACATTCACACGTTTTCATAATTGACCCCATCGACGGCACCCGCGCTTTTATCGCTGGCGAGGATACCTTTACCCACTCGCTGGCCATCGCACAAAACGGGGTCGTCACAGCCGCCGTGGTCCACTTGCCGATCAAAGGACTGACCTACAGCGCCCATAAAGACGGTGGAGCCTTCCTGAACGGCAAACCCATCAAGGCCAGTAACCAGCAAGACATGTCCGCCGCCCGCATTTTGATTACGAAACCAACGCTACGGTCGGACCTCTGGTCCCGTGGAGCTCCGGAAATCTCGCCCAACTTCCGCCCGTCGCTGGCATATCGTATGTGCCTCGCTGCGGACAACAGCTTTGACGGTATGATCACCTTGCGCGACACATGGGAATGGGATGTAGCCGCAGGGGACCTGATCGCTACTGAAGCTGGCGCAACCGTAACTACGCGCGAAAATCTGCCTGCCCGTTATAACAACAAAGCCCCGCTTCTGGCCGGAATGATTGCCGCCTCGAAAGCTCTGCATACACAATTTATTGACCGCCTCCAACCACCGAATATTGACCTCGTGAAGACAATCCCTAATGTGCCTTAATACCCCAACCAAAGGACTATCACATGACCAACCGCTTACACCTCGTATTTGGCGGAGAGTTGAAAGACCCCCAAGGCTGCGAATTCCGCGATCCGGACAACATCGAAACAGTTGGTATCTATCCAAGCTATGCCAAAGCTTACGATGCATGGAAAGCTGCCGCGCATTCCACTGTGGATAACGCCCATATGCGCTATTTTATAGCCCATCTGCACCGCATGCGTGACGAAGCCGCGGAAAGAAGCCTGACCGAAGAGATGGGCTAAAAACCCCGTGGGCCGCTCGCTTTCCCTTGCCGCATACATGCTGCTCTCGCGTTATGGCGAGGGCTGGTTTGCGCGAGGGACAAGTGAACAGGATCTTTTACAAAGACCTGACCGGCCCGATGGTCCACTGATCTGGATACATGCCGAAAGTGTAAGCGGAGCGGATGCAATTCTGACATTGGTCCGCACACTTCTGAACCAGAATCCAAACCTGTCCTGCCTGATTACCAGCACCACCGAGGCCGTAGCCCGCGCCCTGAACGGCCAAATGCCCGCACGAACAATAAACCAGACGATCCCGGCCGATGCCGAAAAACAGATTTCGGCATTTCTGGACCACTGGCAACCCGACCTATCCGTATGGACTGAAACATCCTTTCAGCCCGCTTTCGTTGTCGAAACCAGTCGCCGGAAAATTCTGATTGTGTATATCGAAGCAATTATGTCGACGAAATCCTTTGGCCGTTACCGTCTTTTTAATGGCATGACCACATCGCTACTGCATCGTTTCGACCATATCCTGACCCAGGATGACGCCAGTAAAAAGCATCTACAAAACCTTGGCGCACGCCCCTCCCAAATTGAAGTCTCTGGCCGCTTGAACGACAGCGTCCCACCGCTTTCGCACGATGAAACCCATCGCAAAGCGCTTGCCCGTGCCATCGCTGGCCGCGCTCTCTGGTTGGCCGCGATGACCTGCGATGGCGAGGAACAGACCATTATTGCTGCTCATAAATCAGCCCGCCGATCCTATCCAGAGTTGCTGCTAATCATTGCACCACGCGACCCGTCTCGTGGCGACGAGATCGCAGCAATGCTATGCGACCAAGGCTGCGCCATCGCCCGACGTTCAAAAAATCAACAGATCGACATGCGGACGGAAGTATATCTGGCCGATGTGCCCGAGGAACTGGGCCTATGGTATCGCCTCGCGCCAGTTTCATTTCTTGGCGGATCTCTGGTCGCGTGTGGCGGGTGCAATCCGCTGAACGCCGCGGCGCTGGGTTCAGCCATTTTGCATGGCCCCGAAGTTTTTGATTTTGCGGACACTTACGACACTCTGTCTGCCGCAGCTGCCTGTGTTTCCGTGACTGACGGCCCCGATCTGGCGAAAAAACTGGAAGCAACCCTCTCACCCGAGCGCGCAGCCCACTTGGCCACCGCCGCTTGGGGTGCTTTCAATCAAAACAGCCGCGGCTATGATCGCGCCGTTGATCTATTGCAAACCTACCTGAGAAACGAGGCCACTTGATGCGCCCGCCTTTGTTCTGGAATCGACCTCGCGGCCTGACTTCGCGCCTGCTTTGGCCTTTGGAACAGATCTGGATAAACGCTACCCGTCGCCGCCTGAAAAACGGGCCGTGGGAAAAGCTGGATGTGCCCGTGATCTGCGTCGGCAACATCAACGTCGGCGGCACAGGTAAGACCCCAACCGTCATCGCCCTGCTAGAAATATGTGCTGAGTTAGGGATCACAGCACACGTAGTCTCGCGCGGCCACGGGGGTTCTGAGATAGGCCCGCTATTGGTGAGCGAACGCGAACACTCTGCCGCCCAAGTCGGCGACGAGCCATTGCTGATCTCTGCCTTTGGTCCCTGCTGGGCGTCCAAGGACCGCACTGCCGGCGCAAAAGCCGCCATTAAAGCAGGCGCACAGATCATCCTTCTGGACGATGGTTTTCAAAATCCATCACTGTTCAAAACCCTGAATCTCGTCGTCGTTGACGCTGAAATCGGTTTTGGTAACGGGCGTGTAATGCCCGCTGGCCCTTTGCGCGAACCCCTTTTCGATGGTCTGTCCCGCGCCGACATCATCGTGCCAATCGGCAGCCCCCCCGCGCAAAAGCGCCTTGCCGCCCAAGTGCCAAAACCGGCCTGGGCCGGACAACTGCGCCCCCTTGAAACTGGCATGGACTGGTCCGGCACCCGTTTTATTGCCTTCGCTGGTATCGGACGCCCCGGTAAGTTTTTCAAAACACTGGAAAGCATGAATGCAGACCTCATCGCCACGCACGCATTTCTCGACCACGCACCGTATACCCCGGCAATCCTGCAACGCCTGAAGGCAGAAGCCGCCGCGAAGTCAGCGCAACTAGTAAGCACCGAAAAAGACATCGCGCGTCTGCCCGTTGATTTCCGCCGTCAGGTTCTGGCCCTACCGGTTCGCTTGGTTTTCAATGATCGCGCAGCCGTAAAAGCAGCCGTTGCGGCTTTAATTCCGCCGCCCGAATAGACTGTCAATCAACCCGCGCAACAGGTTATTCCCGACATCCTCGACCAGATTATCCAGTTCGCGTTCAAGCCGTGTGGGTTCCAGCGTCGGATCAATCAACGGCAGTTGGGTCACTGCCAGCCCCGCGTGCACGCGTTCCATCGTTTCGCGCCAAATTTCGGCTGGTAAACCACCACCCGTGACACCTGTCAGCTTGGAATTATCGTCATACCCCATCCAGACGCCCGCCACATAGTCACCAGTGAACCCGATAAACCATGCATCCCGCGCGCCCTGCGTTGTGCCTGTTTTACCAGCGACAGGCCGATCAGCCAGCGCCGCACGCGCGCCGCTGCCGATCTCAACGACCTGAGACATCATATAGACCAAATACCCCGCGGCCCGCTCGCTTAGCACGCGGAACCCGTCAATGCGGTCCAGACTCATCAGTACTTTCTCGTCGCCCCGAATACGCAAATCAATCCAGCCATAGGGCAAGGACTGACGCCCACCATTCAGAATTCCCGCATAAGCCCCCGTCATTTCCAGTAACGTCACGTTGGATGCACCAAGCGCCAAGGCTGGCCCCTCGGCCAAGGGTGACATCACCCCGAAATCCCGCGCGATGGCGCGAACTTTCTCGCGCCCAACCTCCTCGGTCAGGCGCACTGCCACCGTGTTCAACGAGTTGGCCATGGCGTCCACCATCCGCAACTCGCCATAGAATTCGCCAGTGTAGTTTCTGGGGCTCCACGGGCCTGACCCCGGAATATCAATCGTCAGCGGAGCGTCCAGAACCATATCAAACGGATGCATGCCAGATTCCAGCACCGCCCCGTAAACGAACGGCTTGAACGATGATCCCGGCTGCCTAGATGCCTGCGTCGCACGGTTAAACAAACCCGCGCCGTTGATTTTACGGCCCCCAACCATCGCACGTACGGCTCCGTCTGCCGACATAACCACGATGGCCGCCTGCGCTTCCGATCCTTCGCGAACACTGTTCTCGAATACATAAGTTAGCGCTTCTTCCGCCGCCTTCTGAATGCCGCGATCGAACGTCGTCAATATCTCGACATCTTCGCCCGTGTCTCGCGTCAGAAACGCCGGAGCGGCGGCCATAATCCAGTCTGCGAAATACCCGCCCGCCCGTTCTTGCGCGGCTTGCGATAGCTCGGCAGGGGCAGCCAAGGCCAATTCCGCCTCGACGCGCGTCAAGTATCCCTGTGCAAGCATCAAACCAATCACAACCGTTGATCGGTCCTGTGCGCGGTTTAGATTATTCGTTGGGGCATAGCGTGACGGTGCGGTCAACAATCCCGCCAACATTGCGGCCTCGGCCACATTCACTTCACGCGCCGACTTGCCGAAATACCGTTGCGAGGCCGCCTCGAAGCCCTGCGCACCCGCGCCCAGATATGCACGGTTCAGATAGATTGAGAGGATATCGTCCTTTTCGTATTTCAGTTCCATCGCGAGGGAATACGGAATTTCCTTGATCTTGCGCAGGATGGTTTGCTGGCGGCATTCGGCCTCGGGCAAGTCATCGCCCAGACATAGCAACTTGGCCACTTGTTGCGTTAAAGTCGATCCACCATGCCCTGACAGCGGGCCGCGACCTTCGCTCAAATTAATTCGAATTGCGCTGGCGATGCCGCGCGGACTAAGTCCGAAATGTGAATAAAACCGTTTATCCTCGGTCGCGACTACAGCGTTCTTCAGATGTGGAGAAACGGTTTGCGCCCGTAGCGATCCGTCAAACTGTTCGCCGCGCCACGCAAAAATCTCGCGATCCCGATCCAGCAACACGACCGAGCCACCTGCCCGCCCGTCCAGTTGCGCCTCCATCGGGGGCAGTGCTACATAGTAAAATCCGACCCAAATCGCCATCCCCAAGGATCCAAGTATCGCGGCGCGAAGACCCACCCACCAAACCACACGGAACATTGTTCGGCACAGCCAACCGAAAACGCGCGCAATAGAACCCCGCTCCGACGGCTTGGCCTTCACGGGTTTCTTGCGCGCCTTGCCAGACTGCGGTCTGGTCGCGCGGAGGACTGGTCTTGGTTTCTTGGCCATTGCTTACGGGCCGCCTGCTCGATTTTTTTCGTTACCTTTGATTAATCGCATTCCCGCGCGTTGTAGAGGGCGATTCTGCAACTTCGGCAATTCTTTGCCGTCTCACGAACTTTGTATTCGCCTATTTATTAATCATAGTTGATAATTTGTGCACAAATTAGGCACATATGCGTGATTTTCCGAATATATGACCCTTGAAAACCCTCAAATCGCGAACCTACGAAAGTATTGTGGCCTCAACACAGCAAACCCAACACAGGAGGCATCATGAAACTCATCATCGCCATAATTAAACCTTTCAAACTGGAAGAAGTCCGCGAGGCACTTACGTCCGTCGGCGTGCAAGGCCTGACGGTTTCCGAAGTCAAAGGCTACGGCCGCCAGTCCGGCCACACCGAAATCTATCGCGGCGCGGAATATGTCGTGAACTTCGTCCCGAAAATCAAACTAGAGCTGGCAGTAGCCGACAGCGATGTCGCCACAGTCGTTGAAACGCTCGCCGCCACTGCCAAGACCGGCAAAATCGGCGACGGCAAAGTCTTCGTTCTAGATGTCGAGCAAACCCTGCGAATCCGTACAGGCGAGACCGGCGAAGAAGCCCTTTAATCCCCCACTGGAGAAAAACCATGAAAACCTTATCTAAAATTGCGGGGATTTCGGCGGCATCCGCCCTTATAGCACCCCCCGCCTTCGCCCAAGCCGGCGTCGAGGCAGCGGATCACACCGCATTCATCCTTAACTCGGTACTGTTCCTTATGGGTGGCTTCCTTGTGTTCTGGATGGCCGCAGGTTTTACCATGTTAGAGGCCGGCCTTGTCCGGTCCAAAAACGTGACAATGCAGTTAACCAAAAACATCGTTCTATTCGCGCTAGCAGCAATCGCGTACTACCTGATCGGCTATAACGTCATGTACCCGCTGGGCAACTGGTCCATCGGATCGGATGAAACCGGCGGCTACCTTGGTGCATTCGGTGTTGCCATCCTCGAAGCAGTCGGCATCTCTGCCGAAGGCGCGGACGATCTTGGTTACGCCTCCACTGGCTCCGACTTCTTCTTCCAGCTAATGTTCTGTGCAGCAACAGCCTCGATCGTTTCGGGTGCTTTGGCTGAGCGCATCAAACTTTGGCCCTTCCTGATCTTCACAGTCATCCTGACTGGCCTGATCTACCCAATACAGGCAAGCTGGAAATGGGGCGGGGGTTTCCTTGACAGTCAGTGGGGCTTCCTTGACTTCGCAGGCTCGACTGTTGTGCACTCGGTCGGGGGCTGGGCAGCCTTGGCTGGCGCAATCATCCTTGGGCCACGCATCGGCAAATACGCTAAAGACGGCAAGGTTATCCCGATCCTCGGCTCCAACTTACCACTCGCGACACTTGGTGTGTTCATCCTGTGGCTCGGTTGGTTCGGCTTCAACGGCGGCTCTCAGCTTGCAATGGGCACAATCGGAGACGTTGCAGACGTATCGCGCATCTTCTCGAACACCAATGCCGCTGCTGCAGGTGGTGTGATCGCCGCCCTCGCGCTAACACAACTGCTCTACAAAAAGCCTGACCTAACGATGATCCTGAACGGTGCATTGGCCGGTCTCGTCGCAATCACCGCCGAGCCGCTGACCCCGACACTGGGCCAAGCAACCCTGATCGGGGCAGTTGGCGGCGCGATCGTAGTCTTCGCAGTGCCATTCTTGGACAAGCTGAAAATCGACGACACCGTCGGTGCCATTCCGGTCCACCTGTTCGCAGGTATCTGGGGAACTCTGGCAGTTCTGTTCACCAACCCTGACGCGACATTTATGGGTCAAATCGTTCCGATCATCATCATCGGCGTGTTCGTCTTCACAGTATCTTACGCGGCGTGGACGATCCTGAAAGTAACCGTCGGCATTCGGGTTTCCGAAGAGAACGAGATCATGGGGCTGGATATGTCCGAACTGGGCATGGAAGCCTACCCCGAGTTCGCTCGCCACTAATTATTCCCTCCACGGCGTTCTTTCTGCGCCATGGACACCTCACCCGGGCGGCAACGTCCGGGTTTTTTATACGGGCAACATAGTTGTGGACTTGATCTCCTCCATCGCCAAAAGCGCCGTGACGTTAAATATCTTAACATTTGAAATCAGTCCCTGATAAAATGCGTCGTACGCTTTGGCGTTCGCGACCCGCACCTTCAAAATATAATCAATATCACCTGCCAGACGATGCGCCTCCATTACCTCGGGGCGCGCTCGCAACGTCTTTAGAAACGCCATCTGCCATGCCGCCTCATGCTCGGACGTGCGCACCAAAACAAAGAAACACGCGTCCAGCCCCAAGGCTTCGGGCGACACCAACACAGTCTGCCGCTCTATCACACCTGCGGCCTTCATCTTGCGAATCCTGCTCCACACAGGTGTCTTCGATGACCCCACTTTGCGTGCAATTTCATCCAGTGACTGCGCCGCATCCTCTTGCAGGTTAAAAAGGATTTTTCGGTCCAGCCCGTCTATCGAGTACGCCATATTAACTCCAGTATAGCTTTCTAATGTAGTCCCATATTTTTCGCGTTATCAGCACAATATTCTTACTTGCCCAGACATCTATCCCAATAATAGAATAATATTCTATACTATGTAAAGAAACCATACAGCGGGGACCACCATGTCCACCAACCATATCCCCAAAGCCATCTCGGCCCGTAAAGTTCAGGATAGGGGAGCCGCTTACCTCACCAGTTGCGACGCATGGACGCCCGACATCAAAATTGCTGAATTTCTGGCGGAAAAGGATCAGAACTGGCGTCTCGCATTCGCAAATCGTCTGCACGAGGTCAAAAATGCGGCACTGCCTTCTCCGCCCACACACTATACCCAGGCCGCCTGACTGCACTTATTCCTGACAAATCTCCAAAAAGGCGGGGCCGAAACGCTCCGCCTTTGCTTCGCCTATAATGCATTCCAAAGCGGCGATATTCGCTGGCCGCTGCCCAGCAATTTTCGCCAGATTCGAAGTGCTGCACGACATCGGCTTTTCAGTCCCGTGCGGTCCGGTCGCCAATTCCAGTTGCGCCGCCTTAAGCCTGTCAAACACATCGCCATCCGGCTTGCCCGCCAGCTTGCGTCGCGTTGGATGCATGTCCTCGGAGCCTCCGTTCAGCACTGCCAGAAAAACTTTGCCGTATTTTTCCAATTTCTTTGCACCCACCCCGTTTAACCGGCCGAAATCATCCAGCGTCACAGGTTTGTGGGTCGCCATCTCGATCAACGTCCGGTCGGGAAAAACCACATATGCGGGCGCTCGCAACGCCTCAGCCAACTCGCGTCGCTTCATCTTCAAGGCTGACAAGATTGGCTCATCCTCCTCCGCCACCAGCGAAACAGGTTCGCGTCGCGACGGGGCCGTGCCTGCTTTGCGAATAGTATCCATCCGAAGATCAATGCTCGCCGCACCGCGCAAAATTGGCCGCGCTGCCTGGGTCATCACCAACCCACCCATGCGTTCCACGTCGGGCCGGATCAAGTCGTGCCCCATCATCTGCCGGAAAATCGTCTGCCACTGCTTGCGGTTATACTCCTTACCGACACCAAACGTCGGCAAAGCGTCATGATTACGCGCCCGCACCTTATCGGTCACACTTCCCAGCAAAACATCCGTCAGATGCCCAACGCCGAAATACTCTCCCGTCCGCAGTATCGCCGACAGCGCCTTGCGAACAGCATCTGTCCCGTCAAAAACTTCTGGCGCGGTGGTACACAGATCGCAGCTGCCGCAAGGCTCGGTCAAATCTTCGCCGAAATATCCTAACAAAGTCTTACGTCGACACTCCAAGGCCTCAGCCAAACCCAGCAGAGCATTCAGCCGCGCGTGATCCGCGCCTTTGCGATCATTTGGCGCTAACCCTTCGTCTATTTGCGAGCGCCGCAACCGGATGTCATCCGCACCATACAACGTCAGCGTATCCGCTGGCGCCCCGTCACGACCAGCGCGCCCGATCTCCTGATAATACGACTCGATGGGCTTGGGCAGATCCGCATGCACAACGAACCGGATATCAGGTTTATCTATTCCCATTCCAAAAGCCACAGTCGCACAGACGATCAACCCGTCCTCGCGCTGAAAACGGCTCTCGGCGATCCGGCGATCCTCGGCATCCATCCCCGCATGATAATGCAGCGCCGAGTGCCCTTCGGATCGCAGCGCCTGTGCCAGCACCTCGGTCTTGTTGCGGCTAGAGCAATATACGATCCCTGACTGCGCCTCTCGCTCCGCCACAAATTCGGTCAACTGCCGTCGCGGCTGGTCCTTGGGTTGAAACGCCAGCGAAATATTGGGGCGGTCAAACCCCTCTAGAAACGTAATCGGGCTTTCACCGTCGAACAGCCGTTTGCCGATCTCGATCCGTGTTTCGGCATCCGCTGTCGCCGTAAATGCCGCAATTTGCACATTCCCGAGCTGCTTACGTAAAGCCCCGATCTTCAAGTAATCCGGACGGAAATCATGCCCCCATTGCGAGACACAATGCGCCTCGTCCACCGCCAGCAGCGTCACATTTATCCGCCGCAACAGCTGAATCGCCCCGCCATTCGCCAAGCGTTCGGGTGCCATATACAGCAGTTTCAGTCGTCCCTCATCAAGGGCTTGAAAAACCTCCTCGGTTTCCTCTTCCGTATTGCCCGAAGTCAACGATCCAGCTTCAACGCCAGCTTCACGCAGCGCCCGAACCTGATCCCGCATCAACGCAATCAGCGGTGAGATCACAACCGTCACACCATCCCGGCACAGCGCCGGCAACTGGAAACACAACGACTTGCCGCCACCTGTCGGCATGATCGCCAAGACGTCCTCACCGGCGTTCACTGCGCCCACAATCGCCGCCTGCCCGGGGCGAAAATTATCAAATCCAAAAACGGAACTAAGGAGGTCGGTAGTCTTGTTCATCCTCTACATCTATCCGCCCCGATTCACCGAGGCCAGTAGAATATCGCAGCAAAAGGTTAACAAATTATCCTGCAAAATCGTACATACGCGTAGTGCACGCACTGTGCACGGGTTGTGCACACGAAAAATACGCCATTCACCGCAAAGATTAACGCCTTTTTTTGGGTTTGGTTGCGATTTGGTAGCACTTCCGAATTACTGCTGACTACGAATCAATTTCAGGAGACCCGAATGATCCTCGCAAGGATTGTGGGTGTTCTATTGTTTCTGTTCCCAGCCCTCGCCGCCGCCGAAGGGGACGCAAACCTGTGTAACGCAGCTGCCCCTTCCGCTGCGAATTACACAGCCATACCAGTCGATGTTTTACTGGCCCTGACCCTTGTAGAAACAGGTAGAACCGTTGGCGGAAGCTAGCGGCCACCTCGTAGGAAAAAGTTCAAGCATTGGAACTTCTTTTGAAAAAGGCTCGTAGCGAACAGATTCAAAAGGCCAGAAGGCGCGCCGAACAGGAAGATAGACCGCCCGACGCGTAGAAATTACTATTCGGCCAACAAGCGTTCGAATTCTTCAACGAAGCCGGAATACGGCATGCTGGTAACAGTTTTACCATTAATCACGAACGTCGGCGTGCCCTGCACATCATGTATCTCGGCGTTCTCGGTCGAAAAAGTGACCAATGCTTGTGCGGTTTCATTATCCTGCATACAAGCCTCCATATCGTCTTGGTTCAGCCCAGCTAGACGCCCTATCGCATACAGATTATTAACAACGCCGACTGCATTCTCCGCCGATGTCCACTCACTCTGCTTTTCATAGATCATTGCGGTGATCCCGAAATAGCGATCCGGCCCACCACATTGCGCCAGCATGTCTGCCCACAGACCCAATCGGTCAAAGTAAATGCCGCGATAAATCAGGCGAACTTTACCCGTATCGATGTAATTTTCCTTAATCAAAGGCAGCACATCGGCATTGAAATTCTTGCAGTGTGGACAAGTAAACGACGCGTATTCAATCAATGTGATCGGCGCATCTTCGGACCCGATCGACATTTCCGGTAACATTATGCTCTCGGCACTTTGGGCGAACGCTGGAAGCGCGCTATAGGCGGCAGTTGCCCCAATTATTGCAAGCGCCGCGCGGCGGGTAAAGCTTGGGTTGTAAGTCATAATATTTCCTTTTGGGCCATTGTTATCGTTTTCTTAATACGTTTTTACCAAGGTCTTCCAGCGCCTTACGCAATCTGTCATCCTCTACGGGGGCAAGTGACTTGGCTAATTCCGTGGCCTGTTCAGCTGAAAGATTTTCTTGTTGTTCCGGTTTATATGCAAAATCCACAGCTGGCTCGGCAAAACCGGCCTCGCCCGTTTGCGTTATGCGAATCCTTGATATTGCACTGTAACCGTAGCAGGCATTAACCTTTTCTTTAAGTTCTGGCAGCATCATCTGCAATTCAGGCGCACGTGCGCCATCGGTCAGCACTGTCAACGTCGCGCCAAACCCTTCGCGAGCATAGGAGACTTTAACGGGACGGGCGATGGCCGCAACACTTTGACCGACGATCTCGACCCAATTGGTTAACAAGCGGATTTCGGCAAAGCCACGGCTCTCGCCTACGCGGCGGACGCGGGCGTTTACCAGACTACCGGTTTGCAAAAAGCCGCGCGAACGGCGTTTTGCCCACCCCAAGGGCTTGCCTTTTGCGGTTTTTCCGTCAGATGTAGTTGCCATGCGACTCTCGATTTCCCTTCGACGCCATAGTAGCGCCCATACACGCAAGGTCCATCTCTGTTTAGGGATCGGCGTGATAGCGCCTGCTTGAACAAATGATTAGCACAACTCTCCTAGATTGGTACGACGCCAACGCCCGCCCAATGCCGTGGCGCGTTCCGCCAGGGCAAAGCCGTGCTGGCATTAAACCTGACCCTTATCACATCTGGCTGTCCGAAGTGATGTTGCAGCAAACCACGGTCGCTGCTGTTGTTAACTATTTTACAACTTTTCGCGCGCGTTGGCCCAACGTTCACGCACTTGCAAACGCTGCGGATACCGATGTTATGGGTGAATGGGCGGGCCTTGGATATTATGCGCGTGCTCAAAACCTATTGAAATGCGCACGGATAATTTCGACCGAACACGACGGTCATTTCCCAAGTACCGAAGCTGATCTGATCCGCCTTCCCGGCATTGGTCCCTACACAGCCGCAGCAATTTCGGCCATCGCGTTTGACCAACCCTCGACGGTTCTGGACGCGAATGTAGAACGTGTCATCTCGCGGCTTTACGCCACAACGGAGCCTCTCCCAGAGAGCAAACCCACTCTGCGCGGGCTTGCTGCCAATCTGACTCCTACACACCGCCCTGGCGATTACGCACAGGCGATAATGGATCTGGGCGCCACGATTTGTGGACAAAAACCGAGCTGTAAAATCTGCCCATTGGCGACAGATTGCGAGGGGTTGAAGCAAGGTATATCAGACGAGCTGCCCAACAAGCGGCCCAAGCCCGCGAAACCCGTTCGCTATGGTATTGTGTATTTTGCTTATCGCGAGGATGGGGCTATTTTGCTTGAAACGCGACCAGCAAAGGGGTTGCTGGGCGGTATGATGGCCCTACCAACGACAGACTGGACCGAGACCGAGGCGATCGAAATGCCGCCTATCAACGCGAATTGGCAAGCTCTCGCCACCCCTGTTAAACATACGTTCACACATTTTCATCTGGTATTAACAGTTCTGACAACCACAGTCGTCGACGTATCACCCACGCGTGGGTGGTTTAAAATACCGGACGCCACGACCCCGGGCAAGCTGCCCACCGTTATGCGCAAGGCCTATCTTGCCGCCATGCGAAACCGGGGTTGGACTGCTCACCTAAATCATGGTCAGGTGCCCAATGTCACAGAATAACCCGATAACGTCCGCTGCGCCTTTTGCCATCTCGTGATTCTGGCCGCACTGTTTTTATCGCCGCTGTGTTCGGCGGTTGGGCAATATTGTTGATCCCGTTTTTCGGGTTGGTTGTCAGCTCGATCATGGACGGCCTGCTTGGTGACAGTACGAAAAGCCTGAACCCAGACGAAGACAACCAATTGAAATGGCGCCGTATTCTGACGACAATCTGGCTCCCGGTCCAGATTGCCTTTGTGTTCACCGCCATCGTTGCAGCCACACAGTTCAACCATCTGCCTACCGCCCAGGGCTTGCTGCTGATGGCCGCAACCGGCGGGGTAGGCATCATTTACGCCCACGATGATCCACCAAAAAGATAAACTAGAGCGCGACTTGGAAGATGCCTTGCTGATTATGGTCCTGTATGGTCATTTTCGCACCAAACATATTCTGATCCATCACCGCTATGTCGGGACACAAAAGACCCCGTCACTGCGCGTTATAACGAAGGTTCTCTCTAGTTTTTCTTCCGCTTGCTGCCAGAGGGGCTGAACGCCTCGTGAAAACTTTCGAACAGGCCCGACAGGTAGCTGGTTCTGGGCAGGCTTGGTAATAATGGCATAATGCGCTCCGGAGTTTTTCAGAGTATGCCTATCCGCGATCCCTTAACAAGCGCGACTGCTGGCGCTTCCAGTCCTGCTTTTTCTCGGTGGCGCGCTTGTCTTGCTTCTGCTTACCTTTGGCAATGCCCAGCAACAGTTTCGCGCGGCCCTTGTCATTGAAATATATTTTCAGCGGAACCAGTGTCATCCCTTGGCGGCCAACTTCGGCCCACAGTTTAGACAGTTCGCGCTTGCTAACCAAAAGTTTACGTTTGCGGCGTTCCTCGTGCTGGAACGTCTTGGCCTGATCGTACTTGGGGATATGGCTGTTAACCAACCACAGCTCTCCGTCCTCGATTCCCGCATAGCTTTCAGCGATATTTACACCGCCCTGACGCATCGATTTAACCTCGGAACCTTCCAGCATCATCCCGCATTCTAGCGTATCCTCGACCGCATAATTATACCGCGCCTTCCGGTTCTCGGCGACGGTCTTATTGTTTGGATCAGCTTTTTTGCGCGGTGCCATTAGTCTGTTGTCCGTTTGCCCTTCAGGCGAGTCATTTCTTCGTTGTCCGGCGCTTGCCACATCGACTCGATAAAGTCGAACATGTCACGAGTCACCTCGAACTGGAAGGTCTCGGCTTGCTCGGCGTTACGTTTTTGCACCCGCTGCCAGCGAACGTCGGTCGGAACGTCACGAAAATACAGTTGAACGGAGATCCCGTGTTCTTCCGCCCAGTTCACGAAAATATTGCGCTCAATCCTGTTCGTCAGACCGCAATCAAAAATAGCGGGCACACCCAAGACCACCAACCGTTCCACAACGCTCCGCATCTGCGCGCAGTTGCGCTGGACACGTTCATAAAACCACTCGAACAAGTTTTCATTGGGCTTGTCGGCGTTATGCAAACGTTGCATCCACTCGTCGATTGAAAACCGCATTCCGTTAACGGATTGCGCCAATTCCTCCGAATAGGTGGGCTTTCCCGCACCTGTCACCCCGCAAACGCGATATATGTCGGCGCGACGTTCAGACATTGTTAATTAATCAGCCCCGCATGGCGCATGGCGTCTTCGATCTGATCTTTGGTTTCGGGCAGCAAGCCAGTCAGCGGCGAGCGCACCTCGTCGGTGCACTTTCCCAGAACAGAAAGGCCATGCTTGGCACCCGCAACACCCGGTTCAACGAAAATCGCTGTGTGCAGCGGCATAAGTTTATCCTGCAAAGCCAACGCCTTTGTGTAATCGCCTGCTAGAGTTGCGTCTTGAAATTCGGCACACAAAGCTGGTGCGACGTTTGCCGTCACCGAAATGCATCCATGGCCACCCTGCGCGTTATAGCCCAGCGCGGACGCATCCTCGCCCGAAAGCTGGATGAAATCGTTGCCGCAGGTAATCCGATGATCCGATACACGCACAATGTCGCCGGTCGCATCCTTTACGCCGACGATACGTGGCAGCTTGGCCAATTCGCCCATTGTCTCGGGGGTCATATCAATAACAGACCGACCGGGAATGTTGTAAATGATGATCGGAATATCGCTGGCATCATGCACTTCAGTGAAATGCCAAAGCAATCCACGCTGCGTCGGTTTGTTGTAATATGGGGTCACTACCAACGCGCCATCCGCGCCAACCTTTTCAGCAAACTGCACAAAACGGATGGCCTCAACTGTGTTGTTGGAGCCTGCCCCGGCGATCACCGGCACACGACCAGCGGCGGTCTGCACGACAACCTCGATCACGCGCTCATGTTCGTCATGGGTCAGCGTCGGGGATTCACCAGTTGTGCCAACTGGAACCAAGCCGTGGCTACCCTCAGCGATATGCCATTCAACAAGCGCCTTCAGCGCTTCTTCGTCCACCTTACCGTTCGTGAACGGGGTGATAAGCGCGGGCATGGAACCTTTGAACATGGGGGCCTCCGAGGGGTGAGAAATCTGTTAACGCAGCACTAACGGCGAATTGATGCCACCGCAAGCAAGCGATACGAGACATACAGGCGAAAACCATGTTATACGAGCAAAAAAACGAGAGTTACGTTGAGGTATCATGGGATTTCGATTTTTACCCACCAGTATAGCCGTGGCGCTGGCATTTTCTGTCGGCGGCGTCACCATGGCTGCGGCGCAAACTCCGGCTAAAAACGGGGCGGCGTTGACGGCGGCGTTGACCGCAGTTGAGGCTGATGATTGGAACGCAGCTACCGTACTTGCGGCGCGAAATCAGGACCCGGTTGCCGTCGAAATAGTCGAATGGTATCGCCTGCGCGCTGGTGAAGGCAGCTTTACCGAGTATGAATATTTCCTTAACGCTAACGCCGACTGGCCCGGCTTGCCGTTGTTGCAAAAAGTGTCAGAGGCCCGGATTCCCGAGGGGCTGAACCCGCAACGAATTGTCAACTATTTTGCCGCCCACGAGCCGCAAACCGGATGGGGCGCGCTGCGCTTGAGCCAAGCCTATCAAGCATTGGGGCAAATCGAAAAAGCCGGGGCCGAGGTGATTTACGCTTGGCGCGAGTTTTCGTTAACCGAAGATGAACAAGACGCGGTTTGGGCCGCATATGCGACGATCTTGCAGCCTTACAACGCCGACCGTCTTGACCTACTTTTGTGGAAACGAAAAGTTTCCGAAGCTCGGCGGATGTTGGCGTTGGTCTCGCCCACTCAACGCGCTTTGGCTGAAGTCAGGATAGCGTTGCAAGGCGACAAAGCCGGGGTAGACGCAATGATCGCGGCACTACCCACGCCCGCGCAAAAAGACGCAGGCCTTGCCTATAACCGCTTTCGCTGGCGGGTCGACAACGAACTGTGGGACAGAGCGAACGAAATGCTTTTGGAGCGCTCCGGTTCATCGCAAAGCCTCGGGCGGCCCGAGTTTTGGGCTGATAAACGCAGGTCTTATGCGAGGCGGGCAATGAGGTCGGGGGAAAGTCGGGTGGCTTATGTTCTGGCGAGCCAACATTATTTAACGCCGGATCAACACGGGTATTCCGATCTGGAATGGCTATCCGGGTTTCTCGCTTTACGAAAACTTAACGATCCTGAACGCGCCGTTAAGCATTTCCAGAATTTCCGTACGGTCAGTGAATCTCCGATAAGTATCGGTCGAGCGGGGTATTGGCTTGGACGCGCTTACGAGGCGATGGGAGATGCGTCAAACGCGGCGGCTTCCTATGCGCTAGCTGCAACTTATCAGACAAGTTTTTACGGACAAATTGCAACGGAACGGGCGGGTTTACCCGTCGATCAAAGCATCTCGGGCGCCACTCTGCCGCCGGCCTGGACGAAGCAGACGTTTTTATCAAGCGACTCGGTGCGGGCAGGGTTTTTGTTCCATTTCGCAGGTAAGGATTTATTAACCCGCCGCTTTCTAACCCACGCATCGGAAAGTCTTGACTTGTCGGAACGCGAGGCAATCGGGCAACTGGCACTGGACCTGGGACATCCGAATGCCGCGCTGAAAATCGCCAAAGCCGCCGCCAGCGATGGGTATATTCTAATAGATTCTTACTATCCGCTGTCCGATCTTGCCAATCTGGACAGCCCCGTCTCTGCCGAACTCGCGCTGGCCATCGCAAGACAGGAAAGCGAGTTCAATCCCGCCGCGCAAAGCAATGTTGGAGCGTTGGGGTTAATGCAGGTCATGCCAGCCACAGCCAAGATCGTCGCCAAAAATCTTGGCATCGCTTATTCGGTCAAAAACCTCGGTGCTGATTGGGAATACAACGCCCGTATCGGCACCGCATATCTGGCCGAAATGTTGGAGCGCTACGACAGTTCCACCCTGCTGGCAGCAGCCGCATATAATGCCGGGCCACAACGCGCCGACCAATGGGTTCGGGATTACGGTGACCCGAGGACGGCAGAAATCGACGCCGTCGACTGGATCGAGACGATACCATTTCGCGAGACGCGCAACTATGTAATGCGCGTTAACGAAGCGTTATTCGTTTACCGTGCGCGACTGTCAGGAAAAGCACCTGTGCTGGCCTTAGAGAAGGCGTTAAACGGCGGTTAACAAAGTTATTAAAGAGCTTTTAATTCCATCCGGAGAATGTAAAGTCCAGCGTTATGACAAATTCGAACACGCCCATCGGGCCACTTAGCGGGGTGCGGGTTCTAGACCTGACCCGCATCCTCGCAGGACCCACCAGCACGCAGCTTTTGGGGGACTATGGCGCAGACATCGTCAAGGTTGAAAAGCCCGGCAGAGGCGACGATACGCGCGCTTGGGGACCGCCATATTTACAGGATTCCAATGGAAATGCCACCTCGGAGAGCGCGTATTACATGGCGGCGAACCGCAACAAACGCTCTATTGCGTTGGACATTTCTACGGATGAAGGCGTCGCAACCATTCGCAAGCTGGCCGCCAAATGTGACATTGTCGTGGAAAACTTCAAGACGGGTGGTCTGGCGAAATATGGTCTGGGTTATGAGAGCTTAAAGGCGATTAACCCCTCGTTAATCTATTGCTCGATCACCGGGTTTGGCCAGACGGGACCGAACGCGAAACTGGCGGGCTATGACCTGATGGCCCAAGGATACGGCGGAATCATGAGCCTGACGGGTGCGCCCGACGGCGAGCCAATGAAAGTCGGCATTGGCATCGCTGATGTGATGTGCGGCATGTACGCTTGCACCGCCATTCTGGCCGCCCTGCGCCACCGCGATCAGACGGGGCAAGGACAACATATCGACGTAGCCTTGGTCGATACGCAGATTGCATGGCTGATTAACGAGGGCGTGAACTATCTTACCTCAGGCGAAGTTCCGCAACGGCGGGGCAATGAGCACCCGAATATTGTGCCCTACGGGATTTTCGAAGTTGGCGACGGCCACCTGATTATCGCGGTCGGGAACGATGCCCAGTTTACTAACTTCTGCGCGGCAATCGGGCATCCAGAACTGGCCGATGACACACGATACAAGGTTAACATCGACCGGATCGCGAATCGAAACACGCTGATTGCTGCGTTGGTTCCGATTATCCGGCAGATCGACAAACAGACCCTGCTCGCGTCGATGAACGCTGCGGGCGTGACCTGTGGCCCCATTCATACTATCGACGAAGTATTCGCCAGTGATCAGGTCGCCGCCCGCGAGATGAAAATAACGATTCCGCACCTGATGTCGGGTTCCGGAACGGTCGATTTGATTGGCAATCCGGTTAAATTCTCGGAAACGCCAGTGACCTACCGCAAAGCACCACCCGCTTGTGGGGCGGACACCGACGAAATCCTTAATGATTGGTTAAACGGCGATTGATGGAAACGATTCCCAAAACAATGCGTGCCCTAGTCCAGTTGGAGGACGGGTATTCCGGCAAATCCGAAGGTCCGGTGATTTCCGACGCCGCGCTGTATCTGGCCGAAGCTGAAATCCCTGTTCCCACGCCCGAAAAAGGGCAGGTGTTGATAAAACTTCGCATAGCCTCGGTTAACCCTTCGGATTTACATTTTATCAAGGGTGAGTACGGCCAACCTCGCCGCAAAGGCGCCCCTGTAGGGTTCGAGGGTTGTGGCGACGTGGTGGCCGCCGGCAAAGGAGCCGAAAGGTTAATTGGTAAGCGTGTGGCTTTCGCGGTGTCGCTTGGTGGCTCGGGGGCTTGGGCTGAATACGCGTTAACGGATGCGGTGGCTTGTATTCCGCTGCGGTCTGATGTTTCGGACGTTAACGGATCGGCGCAAATTGTTAACCCTTTGACGGCGATGGCAATGGTGGATATTGCCGCCAAAGACGGCGATGCGTTCGTGATTTCCGCCGCAACCAGCCAGTTGGGCAAGCTGATTATCAGCCTTGCCAAAGATATGAACCTGAAAGTCATCGCGTTGGTTCGTCGCGCGGATGCGGTCACGCCGTTAAAGGCTATGGGTGCAACCGAAGTTCTGGTGACCACCGCTTCCGGTTTTTCTGATCAATTCTCAGTTGCCAGCCGTGCACTCAAACCGCGTGTGTTTTTGGACGCCGTTTCCGACCAAATTTGCGAGACCGTTTTCACATTGATGCCCAACAACGCGCGCTGGGTAAGTTACGGAAAACTGGGAACCGAAGCGCCGAGGCTGACGCAGATGGGGCAGTTGATTTTCATGGGTAAGCGGATCGAAGGGTTTTGGTTAACGAACTGGATGCGGTCGACACCACCTGCCGATCAAGCGCGGGTCGCAGGTGAGGTGCAAGCCCGGTTCGCAGACGGTCGCTGGAACACGGATGTTTCAGCATCCTTGCGGTTGAAGGAAGTTATCGAAGGGCTGGCGGACGCCACTAAATTGACAGACGGTAAGGTGGTCATAATCCCATAAGTTCTGGGAGCTGTGCCAATTATCAAACAAAATCGCCCCGTGTTCGGCCAGAACGTCACTTCCGTCTGGCGCATAGCCAAGGCATCTCATGCCCGCGGCTTTGGCGGCCAAAACGCCTATCAGACTGTCCTCGATTACAACACAATCCTCAGGCGCAACATCGAATTCCTGCGCCGCCACGAGGAACAAGTCCGGTGCCGGTTTCGCCGTTCCAATAGCTTGTGCCGAGAACATGGCATCCGCAAATCGCGCAAGCATTCCTGTGCGGCCCAAGGTGATTTCCATCTTTTTCACACGCCCGTTCGACGCAACGCAATAAGGCATATCGACATCGTCCAGATAATTCAGAACCTGTTTGATGCCAGCAATTGGCTCGGCACTGTCGCGCAGCCTGTCGTAGGCTTTTGCGTAAAATTTCTCGACCCAGTTCTCTGGCAATTTTGCTCCCAGCTTTTCTGCTTCGGCTTTCACACCAGAGATCGTGCCACCGACGAACAGCCCCATACATTCGCTTAACGTCAAACTCAGCCCATGCTCGGCCAGATCCTCGATTAAGGTTTAATTGAATACTTCTTCCGTATCCACAAGGACCCCGTCGCAGTCGAAAATTACCAATTTCAAAGCCATTATTTATCCAATCATAAACACGTCATACCGCGTCGATTTTCCGCTGATCTGGTGTGATGGCGCCCGTATCCCCGTCATCGGGTCCGCCTTTTGCGGCCATTTGAGCACCACACGTTTACTGGTGCAGTCCAGCGCCACCTGCATGAGTTCGGTCGAGTCCTGATCCGTGCCGACAATCTCGCGAATTATCCGCATCTCTTTTTTCACAAGGGCGGAATTTTTGCGCGGCGGGTGCATCGGGTCAACCAGCACGACTTCCGGCAAAAGATCAGGTATCAAATCCTTCGCATCGCCGTGCAACAATATCATCCGCGCGATAACCTCGGCGACTTCCCCGCCAGCAAGTCGCGCACGCGCCATCCCGTCGGCCAATAAATCGTGCATCTGATCCGAGCGTTCAATCAACGTCACCTGCGCCCCCAGCGAAGCCAGCAAGAACGCGTCGCGCCCAAGGCCCGCAGTCGCATCGACTATGTTCGGCGTAACACCGGATTTCATCCCGACCGCCTTGGGCAACGCTTGCCCGCGCCCTCCGCCAAATTTGAAACGGTGGGCAACTGCGCCGCCGACGAAATCCACAACCATATTGTCCGGATTGTTAACCATTTATTCTTTCAACGCAGCCCGAACTTCGCGCTCCAGCACCTCAAGGAATATTGAGCGGTCCGCTTTGCTAAAAGGCCGTCCGCCACCTTTCCGGAACGGGTCCGCCTCGCGTAAGTCGGCCATCAGGTCCCGCATCGCCAATTGGTTTCCAATGTTGGCCGAGGTGAACATGTCGCCGTTATGCCGGACCGCCCGCCCGCCTGCGTCAAGGCATTTAGCAGCCAATGGAATATCGCCGGTAATGCAAATATCGCCCTTACCGATCCGGTCAGCGATCCACATATCGGCCACATCCGGCCCGTCAGGTACCACGACAGTTTCCACTAAAGGATGTGGATTTGGCCGCAAACCGCCGTTGGAAACGACGTAAACTTTCAACTTATGCCGATCCGCAACACGCAAGGTTTCGTCCTTTACAGGGCAGGCATCAGCGTCGATGTAAATCGCGCTCACAAGTTATGCAGCACATCAGCGTGGTGCGCGATGTGGTCCTCCATGAAGGTCGAGACAAAAAAGTACGAATGGTCGTAGCCTTCCAGAATTCGCACGCTCGCCGATTGTTTGCGCCCAGCGATGGCGTATATTAGCGCTCCGGGCATTAACAAATCGTAAAACTCGTCCGCGCCGCCCTGATCAATCATAACGTGCCCCAGATACCCCTTTTCAGCCATCAACAGACTGGAATCATGCTTGCCCCACGCGTTTTCATCGTCGCCAAGGTACGCCGATAACTGTTTACGCCCCCAATCTCCGCTCGTCGGGTTGGCGATCGGGGAGAATGCTGAAACAGATTTGTACTGATCCGGCAGCGATATCGCCATCGTAAGCGCCCCGTGCCCACCCATCGAATGGCCCATGATCCCTTGCGCCTCTTCGTTCAGATCGAAATTTCGGAAAATCAACTTGGGTAATTCTTCGGTGATGTAAGTCCACATCTGGTAATGCTGCGCCCACGGTTCTCGTGTAGCATCCACGTAAAACCCAGCACCCTGCCCCAGATCATACCCTTCGTCATCCGCAACCCCCTGGCCACGCGGCGAGGTGTCAGGGAAAATCACCGCGACTTCATGCTCCGCCGCCCAAGCCTGCGCCCCCGCCTTAATCATCGCGTTCTCGTGAGTGCATGTCAGTCCGGACAGATACCAGACCACCGGAACCACGCCATCAACAGCTTGCGGAGGCATATAAACTGCAAAGGTCATCTCGCACGCGCAAGCGTCAGATTGATGCGAATAAACGCCTTGTGTGCCGCCAAAACTGGCGCTTTCGGATATAATTTTCATTTCACGTCTTCTCTTTTTTACTAATACTCAAAAGACTACCACAGCCCTGATCGACTTGCCTTCATGCATAAGCTCGAACCCTTCGTTGATGTCTTCTAACGCCAAAGTGTGCGTGATCATCGGGTCTATCTCGATTTTGCCGTCCATGTACCAGTCGACAATCTTAGGTACATCCGTCCGTCCGCTCGCACCGCCAAACGCGGTGCCACGCCAAGAACGGCCAGTTACTAACTGGAACGGGCGGGTAGAAATTTCCTGCCCTGCGCCGGCCACGCCGATGATGATGCTTTCACCCCAACCTTTATGCGCGGCTTCCAGCGCGGTTCGCATGACGTTCACGTTGCCCGTTGCATCGAATGTATAATCCGCACCGCCACAGGTCAGGGCAACCAAATGCGCAACCAGATCGCCCTCGGCCGCGGTGGGGTTAACAAAATCGGTCATGCCAAAACGCTCTGCCATCGACTTCTTGCTATCATTAATATCCACTCCGACAATCTGGTCCGCGCCCGCCAGCCGAAGCCCTTGGATAACGTTCAAACCAATGCCGCCCAGACCAAATACAATCGCCGTCGATCCTATTTCGACCTTGGCCGTATTAATCACCGCGCCAATGCCCGTGGTTACTCCGCAGCCGATATAACAAACCTTGTCAAACGGTGCGTCTTCACGGATTTTCGCCAATGCTATTTCCGGCACAACCGTGTGGTTGGCAAACGTCGAGCACCCCATGTAGTGGTGAATCGGCTGCCCGTCCATCGTCGTGAACCGCGTCGTACCATCAGGCATCACGCCAGCGCCCTGCGTTTCGCGGATCGATTGGCAAAGGTTGGTTTTGGGGTTCAGGCAGTAATCACACTCGCGACACTCGGGCGTATACAGCGGGATTACGTGGTCACCGACTTTAAGGCTGGTCACACCCTCGCCGATCTCGATCACGACGCCCGCACCCTCGTGTCCGAGGATCGCAGGGAACAGGCCTTCGGGGTCATCGCCGGACAGCGTAAACTGGTCCGTGTGGCAAATGCCTGTGGCTTTGATCTCGACTAGAACCTCGCCCGCCTTCGGACCTTCGAGGTTTACGTCGATTACCTGCAATGGCTCGTCTGCTTTAAAGGCAACTGCAGCGCGTGTTATCATAACATGCTCCGTTACATCTTTTTCCAAATATTCTTCGCGGTAGTATCATTCAGTTTCCGTTTCGGAACCAGTGGGAAAAACTATCCGTACAAAAACACTTTCACCGCGCCGAGCATTGGGTTGTTATGCGTGGCACGGCGAGGGTTACAAAGGGCGACGAGACGCTCATGTTGTTGGAAAACCAATCGACCTACATCCCGCTGGGCGAAATCCACGCGCTGGAAAACCCGGGCAATATGCCGCTTGAGCTGATCGAGGTGCAGTCGGGGAGCTATCTGGGTGAGGACGATATCGTAAGGTTCGAGGATAAGTATGGGAGGGAGTAAGTTTTTGGAAGAAGAGCCAAGAGTAGCACTCTTGCTTTAATCGTCATCAACCTTCCCACGCAGCTGTTTCACCTGTGCGCGTTGCTTTTTTCCTTCCATCCGTCGACGTTTAGACGCAAGTGTTGGGCGGGTTTTTACGCGGTATTTCGGGCGATGCAGGGCTTGCTGGATCAAGGCAACCAGTTTCTCTTCTGCTTCAGCGCGATTGCGGGGTTGGGTGCGGTGCTTTTCGGCAGTGATAATAACCGCCCCGTCTTTGGTCCACCGACGGCCTGCCAACTTGCGCAACCGTATTTTCGCAGCGGACGGCAGATTGGGCGAGCGTTCCGCCTCGAACCGCAGTTCCACTGCCGTTGAGACCTTGTTAACGTTTTGCCCACCGGGGCCTGACGAACGTATAAACGTTTCGGTTAGCTCCCAATCTTCAATCGTTATATTTCCATTAATTCGGATCATGAGCCGCAGAGTATAGGTCGCGGTGAAATTCGGAAAGGGGCATTGGTCGTGTCACTAGGATTTGCTTTTTTTACCTTGTTTATGCTTAGTTAAGCAATTGATCGCAATGCACAAGAATTTACCGCTTGAAAAGCGCGCGAAGCAAGATGGTTAACATATTATAATTTTTAGCACCCAAGAGGTATTACATGCGTTTCCTACCTTTGTTTTTCAAAAAAGTAATCCAACGTGGAGTGGTCGAAATCCATGAACCAAATGATAATGTCACTAGTATCGGCGGGATTCAACCTGGGCCGAAAGTTACCATCCGGTTAACGGACACGGCGATCGAACGTAAAGTCCTGCTCAGCCCCGAGATAGCAATTGCTGAAGCGTATATGGATGGCTCGCTCATTGTCGAAAACGGCGAAATTTACGATTTGCTTGCACTTATTTTGCTGAATGCTGACGGAGTAAAATTCAGCCGGTCACGGTTGTTGATTCGTGGAGCGTATCGACAGATCGAGCAGTTGCGGCAGAACCATTCGATTTTGAAATCCCGCCAGAACGTTGCCCGGCATTATGATCTTGGTAACAGTTTTTACCGTAAATGGCTGGACGGCGACATGCAGTATTCCTGTGGGTACTTTGCCAATCCGGACGTGCCTCTGGATGACGCTCAGACCGCAAAAAAACGTCACATAGCGGCAAAAATATCCATCAAACCAGGCCAGCGCATTCTCGATATCGGGTGTGGGTGGGGCGGCATGGCAATTTATCTGGGGATGCTGGAAGATGTCGAGGTTCTGGGTGTAACTTTGTCGACCGAGCAACTCTCAGCCGCACGTTCTCGCGCCGAAGCGCTGAACATTTCTCAGCGCGTCAAGTTCGAACTGATGGACTATCGTCATCTGACTGGAAAGTTTGACAACATCGTGTCGGTCGGGATGCTGGAGCATGTCGGATTGCCGCAACTGCAAACATATTTCAATAAAGTTTACGAGTTGCTGGCAGACGATGGGGTTGCCCTGATCCATTCGATCTCGAACCGCTCATATCACAGCAGCACTGGCCCATTCCTTCGAAAATACATTTTCCCCGGCGCCTATGCTCCGACTATTTCCGAAATCGCGAAGCCTGTCGAGAAATCAGGTCTGTGGATGACCGATCTGGAAATTCAGAGGGTGCATTATGCCGAAACCTTAAGACGTTGGCGCTCTAATTTCATGGCGGTTAGCGAAGAAATTGCGCTGGAATACGACGAGGCTTTTGTTCGCATGTGGGAATTTTATCTCGCCGCCACCGAAGCCGCTTTTCGTCATGGTAAGGCCCATGTGGTTCAGGCCCAACTGGCGCACGACCGGGCTGCCGTTCCGTTAACGCGATCCTATATCGAAACGCAGGAAGACATTTTCGAGGCGCGCGAGGCAGGCTTTATCGGGCGCATTACAGATGCCACTAACACAGTGTTTTCAACATAAATAATTGGTTGAAATTTGGTTAATCGGGATCATCAGGCAAATGTTTTGGCAAACAAGCGGTCAGGGTAGTCCAGATGCGGGGTGCCGCCGAACTGGCTTAGGTGCAAAACATTCCCTTTTAATGTAAACTTGTGGACCGAGGTATGCGCAACCGACATGAACAGGTTGCTTTTTTTGTGAATATTAAGATCCAGCGCCAACGTCGCCAGTGTCGCGATCACCCCGGTCGAAGTCACCAACAGCACACGGCCATTTTGTTGCACGGCGTCTGTCACAGCCCCTATAATTCTTTCGCAAAACGCTTCATAGGTTTCTAAGCCGTCCACGATTTCGCCCGTTCTCCATGCGTTAAGAATTTGCGGTAAATGCGAGGTGAACTCGGCTTCGGATGTGGGCCACGGAACATTGTGCGTCTTTAGAAGGCTGTCTGCCAGTCCAAAATAGTCCATCTCGTTAATGCGGGCATCTTGACGATGCGGGGCGGTCAATTTCAAGGACTGCGCCGTCTGGATCTGTCGCGTCATCGCCCCGGAAATCACCAAATCATAGCCATGCGAGTGCCGAAAATGCGCGCCCAACCAATTGGCTTGCTCGTGCCCAAGATCACTTAATTTATCATAGCTGTCCTCATCTTTAGCCCCAGTTTGCGCCTGTCCGTGACGGATGAGTGTAAGTTCTGACATGTGTTGATCCAAATCGTTAATTCATTCGAAAGGTATACTGCGCGAGGCCGATAAGAAAGCATCCATAGCACGACTACTGCGTTAACCAACTGGTGACTTGCTGTTATTGCGCTTTTTCCTATGTTTGGCACATATATTTTTGGAGGATTAACAAAATGGCACTAACCATCTGGGAATCATTTCGTGCCCTACTCGTGTGGGTGAAAATCTGGGTCGCATTTTTATTGGTGCCAGGTAAATAGGGCAGTAGTTTTCTTCATCAACCAACCATCTGACCCATGGATTGCCATCCTCGCAATCGGCGCGATGGGGTGATGGGGTGATGGGGTGATGGGGTGATGGGGTGATGGGGTGATGGGGTGATGAATATGCCGGTTATGGTTTATGATCGAGGGTTTTCGAAATTGATGGAGTTTTCTCATTTGATCCCTTGGACAATCCTTGTCCTGTGGCTGGTTTTCGTCAGACCCGACGGCAGCGCTGCCTATTGGACGTACCTTTGGATACTGCTGATAATCGATTTAATATCGCTGGGGTTCGACGTTCCTTATGCGCGCAAGTGGTGGAAGGGTGATTTCGAAGCTGCAAGGCCATAACCTCAAATCTGCTAGCTGATTTCTCAAATTATTGAAAATATGATACACGATAACTTCAAACGCTTTCAGCTTCGGCGCTTTTAACGATTAGAAAATTGGGGAAAATTCGGGGCATTACTTGAAGAAATACCGACTCCTGAAGGAGTCGACGTAATGGTGAACTGGAGCAACTAATCTCCGGAACGAACGAATAATATCAACAGAAAGAGCCGTCCCTTAATCAAAGGACGGCCCAGCCTTGAGTATGAAGGTGGCCAAAGTCGGGAAGGTTCCCGCCTTGCCAAGTGATCGCCCAAAGGGGGCTGCCCCTCTAGATTTTCACCTCGCGAATTACCTTAACCATCTGCTCCAGTTTCCCAATAGACATTGGCACCTCCTCTCTCAAAATTTACGATAAAGGAATCATGCCACGACTTTTGCAAATCTCAAAGGAAAATCTTTATGAGAGCCGCGCCGACAACACTCGAAATGGTATGAGCGCGACCAGAACCAACAACATTTTGACAAAAAAGTCAGCTATCCCGAGGCTGACCCAAAGCGCAGCCGTTGGACCAAAGCCAAGGATTGGCAGAGTTTCACCGGCCCAGCTTACATCATTTGACGGCTCAATGAATACAAGTGTGGCCGAAAATGCGATGGTGAAAAATAGCGCCGTGTCCAGCAACGATCCAACCACGGATGACACCAACGGCGCGCGCCACCAGCTGCCTTTGCGCAGGCGGTCGAACACCAGAACGTCGGTCAGCTGTGCGATAAGGAATGCTGTACCCGAGCCAAGCGCGATGCGGAGCGTTACGGCGGGGCCGAATTCCAGCATCACTTGCGTGCCGATCAACGAGGCAATCACCCCGACGACAAATCCTGCAAAGATAACTTTGCGTGCCTGTGTGGGGCCGTAAAGACGGTTCATCAGGTCTGTGACCAAGAAGGCGAATGGATAGGTGAATGCACCCCATGTCAGCCAGTTGCCAAACAAGAATTGCACCAAAATATTAGAGGCAACGACAACGGTTGCCATGGCGATAACACCAATGAGTATTCCACGATTCATATTTGTATTCCGTTTTTTATAGAAGGAGCGGCGACTTCGTTTAGTGAGAGCGATATAGGCGAGGAATACCGTACGTTCAAGTGATTTTTTCCATCACTGCATCCAGCGCCATAATATAACCATCTACGCCCTTACCCGCGATCAACCCGTCCGACGCCAACTCGACATACGAGATGTGCCTAAACGCCTCGCGCTGTTTGGGATCGGAGATGTGCAGCTCCATCTTATATCCGTCATACGTGTTAAGTGCGTCGTGAATGGCTATCGAAGTATGTGTATAGGCCCCTGCATTCAAGATAATCGCATCGGCAACGCCGCGTGCCTCTTGAATCCAGTCCACCAGAACGCCTTCGTGGTTTGTCTGTCGACAATCGAGTATGACGCCAAGCATTTCCGCATGCTTCATGCACCGTGCCTCGACGTCAGCGAGCGTGTCGTTGCCGTAAATATCCGGCTCCCGAAAACCAAGTAGGTTCAAGTTGGGGCCATTCAGAAGGAAAATCGTTTTATTCATAATGTTGATTTATACCGATATTATCAAATTAGGCTAGTCGGCATAATGGACATCCACGGGCACAGGCGCATCCAGAACCACCCGGATCGGGGCTTCGCTTGCCGGACCCTCGATCAATGCCGCCTCAAAAGCAGTTTTCTTACCTTCACCTGTAATCAGAATATGGATGTTTCGCGCTGCCCGCAAGACCGAAGCTGTTAAGGTTAGCCGAGGTTCCTGCGCGCCCGGCGCACGCATTGGCAACAGGACCACTGTGCCTTCCAAATCTAACCCCTCACCTAGACGATCCGCTTCGGGGAACAGGCTGGCGGTGTGCATATCCTCGCCCATTCCCAGCACGCAAACATCTAGCGGCAGGGCTGCCGTTATGGCGGCGGTTAAGTCGGTCAAGACATCCTCGGGCTGATACGCAGGTTTGTAAAACGGCACCAAATTCGCCGCCGCTCCTTTGTTTTGCAAAAATGTCTGGCGCAACAGGCGGGTGTTAGATCGGTCCGAAGTTTCGGGAACAAAGCGTTCATCCGTTAGCATTACATTAACCTTTGACCAGTCCAGATCGGCCTTGGATAATAAGTTAAGGAAAGGTGCAGGCGTTGTGCCCCCTGGAACAGCCAGCGTTGCACGGCCACGAATCGAAATGGCATCAGCAAGCTGGGCTTCCACATCTTCGGCTATGTTTTCCATCAGGGTTTCGCGGTCGGGGTATTGCAAAAAGTCGGGCATGGAATTTCCTGTAGTTATATCCTGCATTATACGGCCATTTCATTCGGCGTCACCCGAACAGTGCAAGGAATGTCACCGATACCGCGCCTTTATTCGTATTAATTCTGTCGAACCCTTGCTTCGCCTTCACTTTCCGCTAATACCCTAGGCGCTTGCAGTGGGTGTCACCCCTGCCGTTTCGTAGATTTGCAAAGGGGCTACGTTGAATATTTGGGTGCGGATATTGCGTTGGATTTTCAAGGCCCAGCGTCTAGCATATTTGCACCGTCTCTATAGCCTATCTGTTGTTGCCATAATCGTTGCCGTAATCGGCTCGGCCGCGCTGGATGTGAAGAGTTCCAACGATCCGCTGCTGTTTTTCAGCGAAAACAATGAATACCGCCAAAAGTTGGAAAGTTATTACAAAGTATTCGGCAAAGCCACCGCGACGATGATCGTTCTGGATGCTCACGAGCCCGGCGCACCGTTACCCATGCTGGAAGCCGAACGATATTTGTCGGAGCTTCTGCTCGACACCGAACATCCGTTGGCGATCGACTATTTGACGGCACTTGCCTCGCCCACCGCGACGTTACCAGCAATTGGGTATCCGACGGAGTACACCTCGCTCGAGGAAGTACAGCTTCTGTCCAAAGGCCATCCTGCCCTAAGTGCTTATTTCTTTAACGACGACCAAAGCGCTACTATGGTAATCCTGTCGCTGGACCATCCCGACCAAAGCGACCCCGCCCTGATCGCCGCATATGCCGAGCAAATGAACCTTGTCGAGCATATGCGCGAAAAATACCCAGATTTGACGATATCCATCGCAGGCAACGTCATGATATTCGAAGCACTCCGCGAGTCCTTCGAGCGTGACGGTAGGTATCTGTTCCCCGCCACAGCATTCGTAAACTTTCTGGTATTGTTTTTTGCTTTCGGAAACTTACGCGTAACCCTATCGGTAATGTTCATTGCCGGATTGTCGGTCGTGTTAACGCAAGGCGTCGCAGGTTGGAGCGGGTACATATTCGCAGCAGGATCAGCCTCATCTTTTTCAATCGTGTTCACGCTAACGGTCGCCAGCCTTATCCACGTCGTCCACGCAATGGGACAAAGACAACGCAGGCTGCCGTTCCAGCGGTCATACACCACCATTTTGTCAAGTTTTCGCAAGCTGACCGTGCCGGTAACATTGGCGCATCTGACAACCGCAGTCGGGTTCGTTTCGTTGAACTGGGCCGACGCGCCTGCCTTTAAATCAATGGGGAACCTTGTTGCCATCGGACTTGTATTCTCGTTGTTACTTTCACTGCTAGTTGCACCCATCATCCTGAAATCCAAACGGTCCGAGCTGATTATCCGTGACGACAGAGTTCGTACCATTTCCCGATGGTTTGCTGACACATGGGCCGCCGCCCCGATCCAAAACGCTTTGATCGTATCAGCGCTATCACTGGTGGCGCTGGCGGGATTGACCCGGATGGTTTTTGACGACCAAATCACCAACAATTTTCCCGAAGACCACTCGTTGCTGGTTAACATCGGCCAAATAACCGACGCTTTCAGTTGGTATCATTCGATAGATTTGGTGCTGACTTACGACAAAGGTGAAATGGCAAAGCCGCGTGCCGTTGCTGACGTGGTTGGGCTTATTGACTGGATAAAAGAACAGCATCTTGTGGGTGAAGTTTTCAGCCCCATCCCGCTGGTTCGAGATTGTTTAGATCACCGCCAACCACCCTATGTAGGCACCATTGTTGATGTGCCCGAAAAGATGATGAATTACTGCCTTCGCACAAGCGGGCGCAGAAATAATGACGGCTACGTCGGCTTCTTTGCCACTGAATTCACGCAGCTTCATTTAAAGATCATGTTGCCGCGAGTCTCGGCTGCAGAAGTCCGTACTCTAAGTGAAAAAATAGAAGCCAAAACCCTGTCGATGGGGTTTGCGCCGGAAAATACAACCATGTCGGGACTGGGCGTAATGACTGCGTATCTTACAGAAGTGAACGCACATAGCATGTTGATAGGATCAGCCTTGGCGATGCTGGTGGTATCGATTTTGATCGGTCTGTTTCTACGCTCTCCGATTCTTGCAGTTCTGTCGATCCTGCCAAATTTCCTTCCTGCAATGGCCTCTTTGGGGCTTTGGGTCTGGATTAATGGCGAAGTCGGGATGGTAGCAACGATTATTGCAGCCGTTACTTTCGGTATCGTGGTCGATGACACAATCCATATCCTCTACGCGCTGGCCCGTGGAAAGCATACCCAAACCCGCGCTGGTGTTCGTAAGGTCTTACGGAATGTTACACCAGGGGTGTTGACCACTACGGCCACGCTGGGGCTGGGGTTTGGAGTTTTGATGTTCAGCGGATTCGAGGTGAACCGCCAACTGGGCTTCTTGACCAGTATGACGATCTTTATAGCCTTCATTTTCGATATTTACGTACTACCCGGTCTTTACAGCCTGCTTAAAGGCAGACGTTAGAGCCATTCACGCAGGATGGGGATCAGTGGCACATCGGCTGGCGGCATCGGGTAATCACGCAGTTTATTCGCCCGCACCCATTTCAGCGCCTGTCCCTCGCGCGGATGCGGCGTTCCCTTCCACTTACGACAGGCGAAAAGCGGCATAAGCAGGTGGAAGTCGCTATATGAATGTGAAGCGAAGTTTAGCGGGGCGAGACAGCTTTCCCACGTATCAATGCCCAGTTCCTCGTGCAATTCACGAATCAACGCTGCTTCGGGGGTTTCGCCAGCCTCGACTTTGCCGCCCGGGAATTCCCACAGGCCGGCCATTGATTTACCTTCAGGGCGTTGCGCCAACAGCACGCGGCCATCCGGATCTATCAGGGCTACTGCGGAAACCAACAACGTTTTCATGAGCGATAGTCGGCGTTGATAGTAATATATTGATGCGTCAGATCACAGGTCCAGACAGTTGCCGAACCGTTCCCGACACCCAGATCAACGGTCACAGTCAAGTCTTGACCCTTCATGTAATCCGCGCCCTGTTCCTCGCTGTAATCCGGCGAAACCCAGCCTTTGTCAGCCACGAGAATATCGCCAAACCAGATCGACAGTTTATCGCGATCCGCGGCCTCTCCAGCCTTGCCAGTTGCCATCACGATACGGCCCCAGTTGGGGTCTTCGCCGGCGAATGCCGTTTTGACCAGCGGCGAGTTTGCAATAGAAAGCCCAACAACCTTGGCCGCCGCATTACTTTCAGCACCTTTCACAGTGATCCCGATAAACTTCGTGGCCCCTTCGCCGTCCCGTACAACAAGATGTGCCAGCTCCAGCATTACGCCATGCAATGCGGTCGCGAATGTCGTGGCACGTGGATCGGTGATCGAGGTGATCTCGTCCATATTCGCACGACCCGTTGCCGTGACGACCAAACTGTCCGAAGTAGACGTATCGCTGTCCACGGTAATGCTGTTGAAGGTGGTGCCGGTCGTGCTCGAAACAATTTTCTGCAACACAGGTTGTGCGATTTTGGCATCCGTAAACACGAAAACCAGCATCGTCGCCATATCCGGCGCAATCATCCCAGAGCCTTTCGAGAACCCAGCGATTTGCACCGTAACGCCGTCCAGATCAACCGATGCTGCCGCGCCCTTGGCGTAGGTGTCGGTTGTCATAATCGCCCGCGCCGCGTCCTCAGCATTGGTGGCATCCAGCCCGTCCCGCAGCGCGCCCATCTTTGCTGTGATACGTTCAGCTGGAAGTGGCTCGCCTATCACACCCGTCGAGGCCACAAACACGTTGCGAGGATTGATTCCAAGCGTCTGCGCCACCGCGTTCGCCGTGGTTTCGACACCATTCATGCCATTGTTACCGGTAAAAGCGTTCGCATTGCCCGAGTTGACCAGAATTGCAGCGCCACCAGCCTGCGCACCCATCGCCAGATTATCCTGACACCAAAGCACAGGTGCCGCGCGAGTTTTAGAGCGCGTAAACGTTCCCGCAATTGTGCTTCCTTCGGCGATTTCAGCCAGCATGACATCCAGCCTACCTGCGTATTTCACCCCTGCTCCAACGGCGGCAAATCGCACACCCTCGATTACAGGTAACTTGGGAAAACCACCCTTTGGGGCCAGAGGCGAAATAGCAGTCATTCGGACAGTCCTTTTTGTTCAGTCGCTGAGTAAGTCGAGGTTTTTTATAGTCGCCGAGTCCACGCCTTCGACCATTATTTCTACGCTTGCTGCATTGCGCAATTCAGTAACGGTTGCGTCCAACTTTTCCTGCTGAAGCGATAGCGTAAGATCAGCCAGAACCATTGCCAATTCCGGCACAGGTTTGTTCCGCTTGCTGTTCAAGATCAGGACATGCCAACCGAATTGGGTTTGTACCGGCGCAGAAATCTGCCCTTCTTCCATGCCAAGAACGGCTGCTTCAAATGGTGGAACCATCATGCCGATACCAAACCAGCCCAACTCACCACCATCTGGGCCCGAAGGACCAGTGGATTTCTCTTTCGCCAGTTCAGCAAAATCAGCGCCGGCCTCCAGCGCAACGATCAAAGCTTTTGCTTCGTCTTCGGTCTCGACCAGAATATGGCTCGCGTTAAATTCCGGCTGCTCCGAAAAATTGTCATACAGCACATCATATGCGGCCTGTATTTCCTCGTCAGAAAACGGCGCTCCAATGATCGCATCGATAACCGTTGCTGCGCGCAATGCGCGTGTTTCATTTTCCAGGGTCAAACGTATTTTCAGCGAATCCTTAGTCATTGTTCCACCCAGCAATGTCTGGTCAATCAACTGATCCAAAATGCCCTCAAATAACAAATCATCCGGCGCAGATAAGTATTGGTCGGGCAATTGGGTGCGCAGCAGGATCACATGACCCATAGTAATTTCGGTCCCGTTAACAACCGCCAGCACAGTTTCGGCGCTAACTTCTGACTCTTGCGCCTGAACCGCCGTCAATGAAAAGCAGGCAATCGCGCCCGCAGCCAAAAGATTTCGCATGTAATTCTCCCTATTTGCGCGAAAACCACGCATTATTATACGTTTGCCACCCCACCAGTTTGCGAGGTGCCGTTGACACTGCCGAGAACGCCGCTTACATCAAATTCGACCCTTCGCGCGCGTGCGGCCATATGAATCCATTTACGCGTTCATAGACGGCTAAACAAGCACTTGCGTCGCCGGAAACGGCCGCAACACGAGGGAATTGAAC
>JAPYON010000009.1 GCA_029938175.1 Paracoccaceae bacterium
ATATGCTTAAAGCGCCGAGCTGAGGCGCGTGAAGGCCTGCAAGCTTTGTGTGCCGTAGAATCTCAGATTCGAATTATTCCGCGTCCAGTTCACCCCAAGCGTCGGATTGAACCCGTAAAACTGTATACCGTCATGCGTGAAGGCCAGCTCTGCCGACAGCCGCCTGTCTTAACGCGCTTCGGTATAGCCGAACATCACGTTCTGGAAATCGGTCTGCGTAAACGCCACTGTCCTCGACAGCGTCATCGGAATGTTATCGAACGACCACGCCGCGCCTTCGCTGCAATATCCACAGCCGCGGAATTCGTATCATTGATAAATGCCCCAAGCGCCGACGAAATCGGCGCAACAACCCGTATAACCGGCAACGCCGAACACATCCTCTCCGGTGCAATCAGCGGCGAAATTGCCCCCTAAACCGAGACATGCCCAATCGCATCCGTGATCGCCACCAGACACTCCGGTGAACTGAAGCTGTGGTTGGCACCCTTAACAAGCGTCAACCGCACGTCTTCGCAATCCACGTGATCCAGCAGCCGCAGCGCCACCTCGCGGGTTACATCCGCATCTTCGGTTCCTTGCAATAAACGCACAGGAAAGGGCAGGGGTAGCGGGCTTTGCAGCACTAACTGGTCCCGCCCGTCCTCGATTAACCTTTTGGTAATAATATAAGGATCGTCCGAATATTCCGACGGCATCTCAACTTGCCCCATCTCCATAATCTCGCCCCGTTGCGCATCGTTAAATCCGGCCCACATGGCCTCGGTGAAATCCGGTGCAGTCGCAATCCCTACAAAACCCTTAACGCGGTCAGGCCTCGCACGGCACACTAGCAGCGAAATCCATCCACCCATAGACGAACCGACCAGCACCTGCGGCCCCGTAGTCAACGCGTCAATCGCAGCCATAGCATCGGCCGCCCAGTCTCCAATACACCCGTTCGTGAAAGCCTCGGATGACGATCCATGCCCCGAATAATCAAACCGCAGAAAGGCCCGCCCGTTGGCCTTGGCCCAATCCTCAAGGAAAAACGCCTTGGTCCCCTCCATGTCCGACTTGAACCCGCCAAGAAACACCACCCCCGGCCCGTCACCCGCCGTTCTATGGTACGCGATGCGCCTCTTGTTCGCTTCTAGATATGAAATCATCCTTTGCCTCCGCTAATTTCCAAGCACCATGCCTGATCAAGTTTCCCCTCGCAAGCGGTTGACTTCATGTCTGTGTCGGCTAAACCCCTCACTTCAACATTCGGGCGTTTTGTAGGCGCCAAACAAAAGGAGTGCCAGCCATGGCCAATATAACTGTATCCCTCCCCGACGGCGCGAAACGCGAATATCCAGCGGGTATCACAGGGGGCGAGATCGCCGCAGACATCTCCAAATCCCTCGGAAAAGCAGCCTTCGCCTGTGCCATCGACGGCACATTCAGCGACCTGTCGATCCCGATAACTGCGGACACGGATTTCCAAATTTACACCGCCAAAGACGAAAAACAAGCGTTGGAACTCATCCGCCACGACGCGGCCCACATCATGGCGCGTGCAGTGCAGGAACTTTGGCCTGACGTGAAAGTCACCATTGGCCCCGTCATCAAAAACGGCTGGTATTACGATTTTGACCGCGAAGAACCGTTCACTCCCGAAGACCTGATCACCATCGAAAAAAAGATGCGCGAGATCATCAACAAACGCGAGCCAGTCACAACCGAAGTATGGGACCGCGACCGCGCGATAAAATTCTACGAGGCCAACAACGAGCCATACAAGGTCGAGCTTATCAACAGCATTCCGGGCGATGAAGACCTGCGTATGTACTGGCACGGCCATTGGCAAGATCTCTGTCGTGGGCCACACCTTGTCCACACCGGCCAAGTTCCGGCCGACAGTTTCAAGCTGATGTCGATTGCTGGTGCCTATTGGCGCGGCGATAGCAATAACGCCATGCTGCAACGTATTTACGGCGTGGCATTCTGCAACAAAAATGACCTTAAAGCGCATCTGTTTATGCTGGAAGAGGCCTCCAAGCGCGACCACCGCAAACTTGGCCGCGAGATGGACTTGTTCCATATTCAGGAAGAAGCTCCCGGCATGGTGTTCTGGCACCCGAACGGCTGGACATTATACCGTGTACTGCAAGACTACATGCGTCGTCGTCAGATTGCCGACGGCTATCAGGAAATCAACACCCCGCAAGTCGTGGACCGCAAATTATGGGAGGCATCTGGCCACTGGGAGAAGTACCGCGAGAATATGTTCATCACCGAGATTGATGAAGAACATGCCAACGAAAAGCGGGTTAACGCGCTGAAACCGATGAACTGCCCGTGCCACGTGCAGGTCTATAATCAAGGTTTGAAATCTTACCGTGATCTACCGCTACGGCTTGCCGAATTCGGGTCCTGCCACCGTTACGAAAGCTCGGGCTCCATGCACGGTCTGATGCGGGTTCGCGGTTTTACGCAGGACGATGCGCATATTTTCTGCACCGAAGACCAGATTTCGGCCGAGACCAAGAAGTTCATCGAACTTCTTTCGTCGGTTTATAAAGACCTCGGTTTTGAGAAATTCGACATCAAATTCTCGACCCGCCCCGACGTTCGCGCCGGATCCGACGAGGTTTGGGACAAAGCCGAAGCTGCCCTTGAAGGCGCGATCAAAGCGCTTGATCTGCCGTACGAGCTCGACGAAGGAGAGGGGGCTTTTTATGGCCCGAAACTCGATTTCAAACTGACTGATGCGATCGGTCGCGAATGGCAACTTGGTACATTTCAGGCAGATTTCGTGCTTCCGGAACGCCTTGAGGCTGAATACATCGGGGAAGACGGGCAAAAACACACGCCTGTCATGCTTCACCGCGCGACCCTTGGTTCCTTTGAGCGGTTTATCGGTGTATTGATCGAAAACTACGCCGGTAAATTCCCGCTCTGGCTGGCCCCGCGTCAGATTGTGGTGGCCTCGATTGTGTCCGATGCGGATGATTGGGTGAACGAGGTTGTCGCGAGCCTAAAAGCCAAGGGCCTTCGCGCCGAGGCGGACACCCGCAATGAAAAGATCAACTACAAGGTTCGCGAGCACTCGTTGGGCAAGGTTCCGGTTCTCCTTGCGATCGGTATGCGCGAGGTCGAAGAAAAGACCGTTTCAATGCGTCGCCTTGGCGATAAAGGTTCCAAGGTTATGTCCGCAGACGAGGCAATCGAGATTTTGGCGCAAGAGGCCCTTGCGCCCGATCTGAAATAACATGGAAACGGTCATCATCTTGCACGGGTTGGGGCGTTCGCTAGCCTCGATGCAGCGGATGGCGAAGTACGTCGAAGAGGCTGGATTTGCCCCCGTCCTCATCGACTATCCATCCAGCACAACAACGATTGAAAGTCTGGCCAACGGTCTCTTTAAACAATTGCCAGAAAGCGGGACCATACATTTCGTTGGTCACTCGTTAGGGGGTATTCTGTCGGTTCGCATCGCCAAAATGCTGCCTGCCGCGCGCCGAGGCCGGATTGTACAAATTGGTGCTCCGAATTTTGGCAGCGAAGTCGCCGAACGTATCGCCGTGTTTGGTAAACTCATGGGCCCTGCCTTGGCTGAACTGGCCCCGCATTCTGGCGAAGCCGTCGAGGGGCTGGACATCGGCGCAATCGCCGGAACCGCTGCAATTCCGGCCTATGGCTTGCTTACCGGCATCGAGGGCAAAAACGACGGAAAAGTTTCCATCGCCAGCGCCTGGGGCAACGCCGCCGAGGACAAACGCATCGCCTTGCCCGTCGCCCACAGCATCATGATGCAAGATCGTCGCGTAATAGACGCCACGGTCAACTTCCTAAAAACCGACAAATTCTCGTAGGCTGCGTGGTCCGCATACACCTTCCCTCGCCAAAAGTTAACGCCCTGCGCCCCTCTAGAATTCCTCGACCCGCATCACCCCGTCTATGTGCTTGATCGCGCTTTTGATCTTGGTATTTATCGGGTAATTTTCAGGCAGCGTAATCTCTACTTCGCCCGGCAATTCCGGATGCACCAACACCAGATTCACAGGGCCTTTAACCGCCCGCGTTCCGTCATTTCCAGCCAGCCGCGTTGCAATCGAGGGCACTGCCTCAGTATCGCTCAGAAACACCCGAAGCCCAATTGACGCGGCATTTTCTACAGCTATATCAATAGGTTGAAAGCCACGAGCCAGAAGTTTAAGCTGCCCACTTTGCATGTCAGCTTCAATCGGCATCACGACTTTTTCGCCCGCCTTCAAAATGTCTTGCGCAGCCTCCAGCACGTCCGAGAAAACCGTCACCTCATAGTGCCCGCTAGGATCCGACAACGCGATGAAAGCAAAACGATTTCCCCGCGCAGACTTACGAATTTGCACCGAAGAAATCGTCCCCGCCATCTTGGTTCCGATTCTGCGCCCCTCAGCCTTGCGTGTGACCTCCTCCAAAGTCAAAACCCGCTCCCGTTTCAGGGCCGGCATATAGTCATCCAGCGGGTGTCCGGTCAGGTAAAACCCGAATGCCGTATGCTCTTGCGTAAGGCGCTCCTCAGCCTCCCAATCATCGGGCATCGGCAGGCGAGGGGGCGGCAAATCTTCGCCACTATCCCCAAACAAGCTGCTTTGGTTCGAGTTCTTATCGTCATGGCAAGCTGCCGAATACGAAACCAATTTATCCAGACTTTTTAATGCTTTAAGTCTGTTTCCGTCAAGCTGGTCAAAGGCCCCGGAACGCGCCAACATTTCTAATGGGCGCTTGCCAACACGCTTCAGATCAACGCGCCGTGCAAAGTCAAACAGGTCTTTAAAAAAACCACCCTCATCTCGCGCCGAGGTGATTAACCGCATCGCCTCTCTGCCGACGTTTTTCAACCCGCCAAGCCCGTAAACCACCTTGCTATCCGTGACGCTAAACTCGGCACGGGAACGGTTCACGCAGGGTGGAGTAATCTCGATTCCCAACCCGCCACGCCCGACCGTTTTTCGCACATCATCGGCGTAAACCGCCAACTTGTCGGTCAGGTGAATATCGCAGTTCATAACGCCAGCCATGAACTCAACCGGATAGTTCGCCTTCAACCAAGCGGTCTGGTAAGACACCACCGCATAGGCCGCCGCGTGGGATTTGTTGAATCCGTAATTGGCAAATTTCTCTAGCAAGTCAAAGACTTCGGTTGCCTTCTTCGCATCAACGCCGTTCTTTGCAGCACCCGCCGTGAACTTCGGGCGCTCTGCATCCATCGCCTCTTTGATCTTCTTACCCATCGCACGACGCAGCATGTCGGCACCGCCCAGCGTGTATCCCGCCATCTCCTGCGCGATCTGCATAACCTGTTCTTGATAAACGATAATTCCTTGGGTTTCATCCAGTAAATGGTCGATCGAGGGATGCAGATGATCCCGTTCACTGCGCCCGTTTTTCACGTCGCAAAACTTTGGAATATTTTCCATCGGGCCGGGTCGATACAGGGCCACCAGCGCAATTATATCCTCGATACAGTTGGGCTTCATCTGGCGAAGGGCATCCATCATGCCCGTGCTCTCCACCTGAAAAACCGCGACTGTTTTGGCCGAGGCATACAGATCGTAAGTTTTCTCGTCGTCCAGCGGGATCGCCCCTATGTCGATGTTGATGTCGCGCCGTTTCAACAGGTCCAGCGCGTTTTGAATGACGGTCAGGGTCTTCAACCCTAGGAAGTCGAACTTCACCAACCCTGCAGGTTCCACCCATTTCATGTTGAACTGGGTCGCAGGCATATCCGAGCGCGGGTCCTTATAAAGCGGCACTAACTCGTCCAATGGACGGTCGCCGATAACCACCCCCGCCGCGTGGGTTGAGGCGTTTCGCAACAGCCCCTCGACCTGTTGGGCATAATCCAGCAGGCGCGTCACGACTTCTTCGTCGCGGGCCATTTCTTTCAAGCGGGGTTCATCCTTTAGCGCCTGTTCAATACTCACAGGCTTAACGCCATCAACGGGTATCAGCTTTGAAAGGCGGTCTACTTGCCCGTATGGCATCTGCAAAACACGACCGATATCGCGCACGGCGGCCTTGGATAGCAAGGCTCCGAACGTGATGATCTGGGCGACCTTGTCGCGCCCGTACTTTTTCTGCACGTATTGGATAACCTCTTCGCGGCGATCCATGCAAAAGTCGATGTCGAAGTCGGGCATGGATACACGTTCAGGGTTTAGGAACCGCTCGAACAGCAAGGAATATCGCAAGGGGTCAAGATCGGTGATCGTTAACGAATATGCCACCAGAGAACCAGCGCCCGATCCACGGCCTGGTCCAACGGGGATGTGTTGCTCTTTGGACCATTTGATGAAATCGGCGACGATCAGAAAATAGCCGGGGAACCCCATATTTTCGATCACGTTCAGCTCGAAATCCAGTCGTTTTTTATATTCTTCGACGCTAGTCGCATGTGGAATAACGGCGAGGCGGGCCTTTAACCCTTCATGCGCCAGATCACGCAAGGCCTCGACTTCATTGTCGGCGAATTTAGGCAGGATGGGATCACGCAGGTAGGCCTTGAACGCACAGCGCTGGGCGATCTCGATGGTGTTGATAATCGCTTCGGGAAGGTCGACAAACAGTTTTTCCATCTCTTCGGGCGTTTTGAAGTAATGCTCTGGCGTCAGCTGGCGTCGTGGTTCCTGTTGGTCAACATACGCCCCGTCGCCAATGCAGATCAGCGCATCGTGGGCGGCGTACATCTCGCGTTTGGGAAAGTACACATCGTTGGTTGCGACAAGGGGGATATTTAGGTCATAGGCGAGTTGCACAAACCCCGGTTCGGTGGCGTTTTCCTCAGCTGTTCTGGTGTCATCTCCCATCGGGTGGCGCTGGATTTCCATATATAGGCGATCCGTGAAAAGACGTTGGAAATGCTCGGTCAACAGGCGTGCCTTGTCGCGCTGCCCGTCTTGCAACAACTGCCCCACCGGACCGAGAGCACCACCCGTCAAACAGATCAGCCCGTCCGCATGTTTCGACAGTTGCTCCATGGTGATATGCGGTAACTCATCACCGCATTCCAGAAAGTTACAACTGTTCAACTTCATCAGGTTTTCATAGCCACGCTCGTTCTGGGCAAGCAAAACGATGCTTTTGGGGGCGGGATCGCGATCTCCGGAATTTGAAGCAGTTTCAAATTTAATTTGAAGTTGGCATCCGATAATCGGCTGGATTCCCGCTTTGGATGCGGTTTCCGAAAACTCCAGCGCCCCGAACATGTTCCCCGAATCCGTAACCGCAACCGCTGGCATATGCCAATCCACACACATTTGAGGCAAATTTTTAAGAAAAATAGCGCCTTCCAGCAAGGAATAAGCCGAGTGCAGGCGCAGGTGAATGAATCGGGGAGTATTTTTCATCCTGTCAAGTTAGCCCAGCCGACCCTTCGGTTAAAGAGGGGGAATGGGATGAAATTTACCTTGCTGATTTCGCCGCTCTGAGGCTTGATAGGGTGAACAATAAAAATGGGGAAGTTATGGGACGTCTAACGACACATGTTCTCGACACCGGGCTGGGCAAACCTGCGCAAGGTTTGCGCATCGAGTTGTACCGTCTGGGAGCGAGTCGAGAAAAGCTGCTGGAAACGATAACCAGCGGCGACGGCCGTTGCGATGCTCCGCTGCTGGATTTTGACGCGTTCTCCTTTGGTGAATACGAACTGGTGTTCCATGCGGGCGACTATATGGACAGCACCGGTCAGGATTTGCCCTCGCCCAAATTCCTTAACGTAATCCCGCTGCGCTTCGGTATTTCTGAGGACACACATTACCACGTACCGCTATTGTTGTCGGCGTTTGGTTATTCAACATACAGAGGCAGCTAATGGGGCAAATACGGTTTCTTCTGAATGGTGTGGATGTGATTCTAGACGATCCGAACCCAACCGAAACCTTGCTGGATTACTTGCGTGAAAACCGCAAGCTGACGGGCACCAAAGAAGGCTGCAACGAAGGTGATTGCGGCGCATGCACGGTGTCTGTCGCGGCACTTGAGGGTGGGCGTTTGATTCACCGTGCGCTGAACGCCTGCATTTTGTTCCTACCGCAGATACATGGTAAATCTATCCGCACGGTCGAGGGAATTTCTGCTCCGGATGGGCGCTTGCATCCGGTTCAAACTGCGATGGTAAAATTTCACGGCTCGCAATGCGGTTTCTGCACGCCGGGGTTTATTATGTCGATGTATACCGCACACCGCGATGGACGACAGGATTTTGACGATGTGCTGGCTGGAAACCTTTGTCGTTGCACGGGCTATGCGCCAATTATCCGCGCTGCCGAGACTGCCTCGAAGCAACCGCAGCCGGATTGGTTGACGGACGAGGCGGAACGCTTGCAAGCAATGGCTGGCGGTGATATCACGCTGGACGGCGCGTTTCTGCCTGTAACATTAGACAGCTTTGCGGATTGGTACGTCGAGAACCCCGATGCTACTATTATAGGTGGCGCCACCGATCTTGGATTGTGGGTAACCAAACTGATGCGTAACCTGCTGCCCACCGTATTTATTCATCGCCTCCAGGATTTGCAAACCATTGAAATAACCGAAGATGGCATTCGTATCGGCGCAGGAGTAACCGTTGCACGTGTGCGCGGGGCTATGGTTGATCGTCATGCAGATTTCGCCGAGATGCTGCGCCGTTATGGCTCCGTTCAGGTGCGTAACTCGGCAACGATTGGCGGTAATATCGCGAACGGCTCGCCTATCGGGGACACCCCGCCGCCGCTAATTGCATTGGGCACAACGCTGACGCTGCGACGTGGATCCAAGCGTCGCGAGGTGCTGTTAGAGGATTTCTTTGTCGCTTATGGCAAACAGAACCGCCAAGCTGGCGAGTTCGTCGAAAGCCTGTTCATACCGAACCAGCCCGACACACTTGCCTGTTACAAAATTTCAAAACGCTTCGATCAGGACATTTCAGCCCTTTGCGGCGCTTTTAATATCACGGTAGAAAACGGTATGGTCACCACCGCCTGCATCGCTTTTGGAGGTATGGCGGCCACGCCCAAGCGATCTGCGAAGGTTGAAGCGGCTTTGGTTGGGCAGCCTTGGACAGAGGCCAGCGTGAACACAGCCTGCGATGCTTTTGCCGAAGATTTCACTCCGTTAAGCGATGTACGCGGCAGCTCTGACTACCGGCTTCGCACAGCGAAAAACCTATTACGCAGATATTTCCACGAAAGCACGAACCCGTTGACCGAGACCCGAATCGTAGGGAGGGGCGTCGCATGAGTGTTGCTAAACCAAATCCCCATGACAGCGGTCTCGCCCACGTTTCAGGTGTTGCACGCTACACAGATGATATGCCCATGGCCGATCCGGTACATCTGGCTTTTGGCCTCTCAACTGTCGCGCACGCGAAGTTGACTTCAGTCAACCTTGACGTGGTACGCGCTGCTGACGGGGTGATTGACGTTCTGATTGCCGCCGACCTTCCAGCGGAAAACGATGTGTCGCCGTCTGCCCATGATGAACCAATGTTGGCAACAGGAAAGGTGCATTTCGTCGGGCAGCCGATATTTTTAGTGGTGGCAACAACACACCGCGCCGCGCGTATGGCGGCGCAGTTGGGGCAGATAAAATACGAAAAATTGCCCGCCTTGTTAACGATCGACGATGCTATGGCTGCGGACAGCAAGTTCGAAGATGCCATGACATTTCAGAACGGCGATGCCGACGGAGCGATGACTTCATCTGATAATCAGATCGAGGGCAGCATGGAGGTCGGAGGGCAGGAGCACTTCTACCTCGAAAGCCAAGCCGCATCGGCGCAGCCGAACGAGGGTGACGTTCTGGTCCATTCATCGACGCAGCACCCCACCGAAATCCAGCATAAGGTGGCCGAGGCGTTGGGCGTTCCGATGAATGCCGTGCGCGTTGAAATCCGCCGTATGGGTGGTGGTTTTGGCGGTAAGGAAAGTCAGGGCAACTCGCTTGCTGTGGCTTGCGCCGTTATTGCCATGCGTCTGAACCGGCCTGCAAAAATGCGCTATGACCGCGATGACGATATGATCATCACTGGTAAACGCCATGATTTCCGGATTAATTATCGGGTAGGGTTCGACAATTCGGGCCGCCTACAATCGGTGCTCTTTGAGCAATTCGCCAAATGTGGCTGGGCGATGGACTTGTCGCTGCCTGTGGCCGACCGGGCCATGTTGCATGCAGATAACGCTTATTACCTGCCGAACGTGCGGATACTTTCGCACCGATTGAAAACCAACACGGTTTCAAACACGGCTTATCGCGGCTTTGGCGGCCCTCAAGGCGTTATCGGGATCGAGCGGGTGATGGATCATATTGCCTACACTCTCGGGATAGACCCGCTGGAGGTTCGCCGCATAAACTATTACGGCGAAGGCCGTGATCAGACGCCTTATCACATGACCATTGAAGACAATGTTATGCCCGAGATAACCGACGAACTGGTGATTGCGTCCGATTACGTCGAACGGCGTGCCGAGATCGCGGCGTTCAACGCACAAAGCCCGATTTTGAAACGCGGTATTGCGCTTACTCCAATTAAATTCGGAATATCATTCACTCTGACGCACCTAAATCAGGCGGGGGCGTTGGTGCATGTGTATTCCGACGGCTCTATCCATCTGAACCACGGTGGTACCGAGATGGGGCAGGGCTTGTTCACCAAGGTGGCGCAGGTTGCGGCCCAAGTTTTCGGCGTCGGGCTTGATATGGTGAAAATTACCGCGACGGACACGGCAAAAGTGCCAAACACCTCGGCTACGGCTGCGTCCTCGGGGGCGGATTTGAACGGGATGGCATGTAAGGCGGCCTGTGAAACGCTTCGCGAGCGACTTTCGAATTTTGCTGCTCAGTTGTGGCAAACAACGCCCGACAAGATCAGTTTTACAGGCGGCATGGTGAATTCTAACGGTAATTCTATGACCTTCGCGGAGCTGGCCGCCGCCGCATATGGCGCTCGGGTCCAGCTTTCCGCGACCGGCTTTTACAAAACGCCCAAAATCAAATGGGACCGTTTTGCCGGAAAAGGCCGTCCGTTCCTGTATTTCTCTTACGGAGCGGCAGTGACCGAAGTGGTTATCGATACGTTAACCGGCGAGAACCGCATTCTGCGGGCCGACATCTTGCACGACGTTGGCCGATCCTTAAACCCTGCGCTCGACATTGGCCAGATTGAAGGCGCTTACGTTCAGGCCGCAGGCTGGCTAACGACCGAGGAACTGGTCTGGGACGACAAGGGTCGTCATCTGACGCACGCACCATCGACGTACAAAATCCCCGCCTGTTCGGATCGCCCGAAGGAATTCAACGTTAAACTTTGGGAACGCGGCGAGAACGTCGAGGACACGATTTATAAATCCAAAGCTGTCGGCGAACCACCGTTTAACCTCGGGATTTCAGCGTTTATGGCGCTGTCCGATGCTGTGGCGGCCTGTGGGGATGCCTATCCTGACATGGACACTCCTGCCACAGCTGAAAGGGTTTTGAAAGCTGTAGATATGGAAAAAGGCATCACATGGTGAGCGGTTTCGACATATCATTCTTGCGCAGACTGGTTCGTGAAAACGGCCATGTGGTGCGCGTGGTGATTGCTGAACACAAAGGCTCCGCCCCACGAGAGGCGGGTACCGCGATGCTGGTGACGGCTGGTGCTTTGCACGGCACAATTGGTGGTGGTGCGTTGGAGTTCGAGGCTGTTGCAGCGGCACGCCAGATGTTGACGCAAGATAGTGAGTGGTTGCGTTCGTTTCGAAAAATTCCGTTGGGTCCGAATTTGGGGCAATGCTGTGGAGGCTCTGTCAGTTTGCAGGCAGAACGCTTTGGCCAGCATGAAATTAACCATTTAGAAACCTTGGTTAACCAGTTCGTGCGCCCAACCACCTCGGGTGCGCCGACGGAACTGCCGTTACCCGTGCAAAAACGGCTACGCGAGATGCGCTCTGGCGCAGTTAACGAAACCTTCACTTTGACTAATGGTTGGTTGATTGAGCCACTCGAAACTCAAAAACTACCGCTATGGATTTACGGTGCAGGGCATGTTGGCCGCGCACTCGTCGCCACGCTTGAAGGGTTGCCGTTCACGGTTACATGGGTCGATTCGGCGCGGGATCGCTTCCCGACATATATACCACCTCACGCCGATATGTTGGTAGCAACAAACCCTGCCGATGCGGTGGTCTATGCGCCCGACGATGCGCAGCATCTGGTTTTAACGTATTCCCATTCCATCGATCAGGAAATCTGCCTGCGTGTACTAAGCCGTGCATTTGGCGGGCTTGGTTTGATTGGCTCTGATACTAAACGAACACGGTTTATCCGACGGTTGACCGAGGCAGGCGTAGATGTCTCGCGCTTAGACTGCCCGATTGGAAACCGGAATTTAGGCAAAGAACCGATGGCTATTGCTGTCGGTGTTACCGCGGCGTTGCTAGAGAAAATCCGCAAAAATAAAATAAAAAATAGGGAAGTGATAGCATGAGGAAGACGCTGCTCGAAATTAGAGGGTTGAGTAAATTTTACCCCGGCGTGAAGGCGAACGATAACGTCAGCTTCACCATTCAGGAGGGCAAAATTCATGCGCTTTTGGGTGAAAACGGGGCGGGTAAATCGACGCTCGTGAAAATGATTTATGGTCTGGTGCATCCGGACGAGGGCGACATGCTGCTGCACGGCGAGCATTATATGCCGCACAAACCCAGCGAGGCCCGTAACCTTGGTGTTGGCATGGTTTTCCAGCATTTCTCGCTGTTTGAAGCATTGAATGTGGCTGAAAACATTATTTTGGGCATGGAAGATGCACCGCCCCGCGCCGAGCTGAATGAGAAGATCATCGAGGTCAGCAATCAATATGGCTTGCCCTTGGACCCCAATCGCCTGATCGGGGACCTGTCGGTTGGCGAGCGGCAGCGCGTCGAAATCGTGCGGTGTTTGCTGCAAAATCCACAGCTTTTGATTATGGATGAGCCTACATCGGTTCTAACCCCGCAAGAGGTTGAAATTCTGTTCAAGACCCTGCGCAAGTTGTCGTCCGAAGGCGTTGCGATCTTGTATATCAGCCACAAACTGGACGAGATCAAAGTGCTTTGCGACCACGCCACAGTGCTGCGGATGGGCAAAGTGGTGGACACATGTATTCCTGCCGAAGAAACCGCGCGCTCCATGGCGGAAATGATGATTGGTGGCGAGTTTGCGATGCCGACGGTACGGGAATTCACGCCGGGCAAGACGTTGTTGCATCTGGAAAACCTGACGCTTGAATCGCTGGACCCGTTCGGGACGAGCCTTGCAAATGTTTCGCTTGAACTTCGTTCTGGCGAGGTGATGGGCGTGGCCGGCGTTGCTGGTAACGGGCAGGATGAATTGTTGCTGGCACTGTCTGGCGAGCGTCCGACGGACGCTGGAATGGTCAAGCTCAGCGGAGTCGAGATTGGCGACATGGGGCCGACCACGCGTCGTGCGCTTGGTCTGTTGGCCGCACCAGAGGAACGTCTGGGGCATGCGGCGGCGCCGGATATGAGCCTAAAGGAAAACGCTTACCTCAGTGCTCGGGTGCGACAGGGATTGACCAAATCCGGCTTTACCCTGTTTGGTAAACGCGATGATTTCGCCCGTGAGATCGTCGAACAGTTCGACGTTCGCACACCGAGCATCGACAATGCTGCACGCTCGCTTTCGGGCGGAAACCTGCAAAAATTCGTGATTGGTCGAGAGGTTTTGCAAAAGCCAACAGTGTTGGTTGTGAATCAGCCGACGTGGGGCGTCGATGCGGCAGCGGCTGCGGATATACGTGAAGCCCTTCGTGAATTGGCGGCGGAAGGGGCGGCGGTTCTGGTGATCTCGCAAGACCTCGACGAGCTGATGGAAATGTCCGACACCTTCGCCGTTTTGGCCGAGGGTCGCTTGTCTAAACCGCGTCCTGCTGCTGGCATGACGGTGGAACAAATTGGCCTGATGATGGGCGGTAATCTGGAGGAAAGGGCCAATGCTTAGGTTAGAACCAAGACAACAAGCCTCCAGCACCATGCGCTGGCTGACACCAATTTTGGCGGTGGCAATTACGATGGTTATGGGCGGTTTTCTGTTCGCGGCAATGGGCCAGGACCCGTTCCAAGCGATCAAGATAATCTTCCTTGATCCGTTCATCCATGAAACCTTCGGTCCGTACTCGCGATCACAACTTTTGATCAAAGCAGGTCCGTTAATTTTGATTGCAACCGGTCTTAGCATCGGTTTTCGCGCAGGCGTGTGGAACATCGGGGCCGAGGGGCAGTTCGTAATGGGGGCCATTGCAGGTGGGGCTGTTGGTTTGGCGCTTTACCCTGCGGACGGCATCTGGGTGCTGCCTTTGATGACCATCGCAGGCGCGCTTGGGGGCATGGCTTGGGCAATGATACCCGCGCTGTTGAAGATCAAGTTCAACGCCAATGAAATTCTCGTTTCGTTGATGCTGGTTTACGTGGCCTACAACTTCTTGGCGGCGATGGTGACGGGGCCTTTAAAAAGCCCAGACGGCTATGGCTTTCCTGAATCGCGCAGTTTTACCAGCGTTGATGCCACGCATTTGCCGATGATCTATGAACCGCTGGGGATGCACGCAGGGGTGCTGGTTGCCTTGGCGTTGGTCATCGCGGCATATGTTATGATGGAGCGCCACTTGCTGGGCTTCCAGATCCGCCTAACCGGTGAATCGCCGCGCGCAGCGAAATTCGCGGGTGTTAATCCGGCGGTAATCGTGGCGGTTTGCCTCGGTATTTCCGGCGCGCTGGCTGGCATGGCCGGTTTGTTCGAGGTCACAGGGCCTGCGGGCAAGCTGACCACGAATTTCCCCGTCGGGTATGGTTTCACGGCGATCATCGTGGCCTTCCTTGGCCGCCTTAACCCCATCGGCATCGTACTGGCAGGGTTGCTGATGGCACTAACTTATATCGGCGGAGAGCTGGCGCAATTGTCATTGGGTATTCCAGCAGCTGCGATCAACGTGTTTCAGGGGATGATGTTGTTCTTCCTGCTGGCCGTGGATGTTTTCGTTAACTACCGCCTCGTGTGGAAAAAGGAAGTGAAGTGATGGATTTCTCGGCACTTAATCCCGTATCTTTGATGGTCAGCCTGATGATTGCCGCTACCCCCGTCCTTCTGGCCGCCGTGGGCGAGCTGGTGGTGGAAAAATCCGGCGTTCTTAATCTGGGCGTTGAAGGCATGATGATTATCGGCGCGATTGCAGGTTTTGCGATTTCGGTGGAAACATCGAACCCGTGGATCGGCATGCTGGCGGCCATGGTCGCGGGCGCGGTTCTGGCGTTGATTTTCGGATTTATAACACAGTTTCTGCTGTCTAACCAAGTGGCGACGGGCCTTGCGCTGACGTTGTTCGGCTTGGGCATGGCGGCACTGCTGGGGCAGAGTTACACGGGGATGAAGCCACCCTCGACTCCACATCTGGACATACCTGTGCTTAGTGACCTACCAGTCGTCGGCCCGATCCTGTTTAGCCATGATCCCATGATCTATATGTCTATCGCGTTAGTGGCGGGTGTTTGGTACTTCCTGAACCGGACCCGCGGCGGGTTGATATTGCGCGCTGTGGGTGAGAACCACGACGCGGCGCACTCGCTTGGTTATAACGTCGTGATGATCCGCATGGGCGCGATTGCCTTTGGCGGAGCATGTGCGGGCCTTGGCGGGGCGTACCTGTCGTTGGTGCGTGTCCCACAATGGACCGAGGGCATGACTGCTGGTGCAGGCTGGATTGCGCTGGCGATTGTGGTCTTCGCGTCTTGGAAACCATGGCGGCTGATTCTGGGCGCATACCTGTTTGGCGGCGTCACGATCCTGCAATTAAATCTACAAGCCTTGGGAATCGGGATATCGGCGGCATATTTGTCGATGACTCCTTACCTTATTACTATTATTGTGATGGTCATAATGTCTGCTGATCGCAGACGCGCCAGCATAAACGCTCCGGCCTCTTTGGGTCGGATATTCAACGCTTCACACTGAGGCAATGATCACGGGAAATATCCCGAAAACGGAGGAAGTTTTATGAAGTTTATTCCAGCATTAGCAGCTGCAGCTGCACTGGCACTCGGGCTTGGGGGTTCTGCAATCGCGCAAACCAAGGCCGGTTTTATCTACGTTGGCCCCGTAGGCGACCTAGGCTGGTCCTATGAGCACGATCAAGGCCGTCAGGCAGTGGTCGAAGCATTCGGCGATGCGGTTGAAACAACGTATGTTGAGTCCGTACCTGAAGGTGCCGACGCTGAACGCGTGATGACACAGATGGCTCTTGGCGGCGCTGACATCATCTTCACAACATCCTTTGGCTACATGGATCCGACGTTGAACGTTGCGGCCAAGTTCCCGAATGTTAAATTCGAGCACGCGACTGGTTATAAACGCGCAGACAACGTTTCTACGTATTCCGCACGTTTCTATGAAGGTCGTCATGTTATCGGTCTTATTGCCGGTCGTATGACTGAAACCAACACTGTTGGCTACATCGCCTCCTTCCCGATCCCTGAAGTTGTGCGCGGCATCAATGCGGCATATCTAGCAGCGAAATCGGTTAATCCCGACGTGCAGTTCAAAGTTATTTGGGTTTACACATGGTTTGATCCGGGCAAAGAAGCCGACGCGGCGAATGCATTGATCGAGCAGGGCGCAGACGTGATTATGCAGCACACAGATTCCCCTGCTGCTATGACAATCGCTGAAGAAAAAGGCATCTTCGCCTTTGGTCAAGCATCCGACATGATGCAGTTCGGCCCAACAGCGCGTCTATCTTCCATCATCGACAACTGGGGGCCTTACTATGTATCGCGCGTTCAGGCTGTCATGGACGGCACATGGGCTAGCGTAGACACTTGGGACGGTATCGCACCAGGCATGGTTCAAATTGGTGCATTCTCCGATCGTATCCCTGCTGACGTTCAAGCCGAAGCACAAGTTGCTGTCGACGCAATTGCCGCTGGTACGTTGCACCCGTTCACAGGCCCGATCAACAAGCAGGACGGTTCTGTCTGGTTGGCGGCTGGTGAAACAGCAGACGATGGCACATTGGCTGGAATGAACTTTTACGTCGAAGGCGTAGACGGCGATCTACCAAACTAAGCTGGTTATTTTGCGAATTAGAAAGGCCCGTCATTTTGGCGGGCCTTTTTTTGTTATTCGGCTGAATTTGTCGAACTACCCCAAATCCGTTTCGCAATCACAAACAGCAGAACCATCGCCGCGATTTCCAACAACGAAGATGCCAGAAACGGGGCGCCTGGCAGGTAGTACGGGGCCTCGGTCGAGGTGTAATAGCGGAAGATGCTGGTCATGGTGATCGGACTTAGGATCAGCGCAATGCCGGTTACGGATGCGAAAATACCCTGCAACTCGCCTTGGGCGTTGTCGTCCACAAGTTTGGACATGATGCCTTGCAGCGCAGGTCCGGCGATTGCACCCAATGTCATGAATGGCATCAGGATGAAAAGCATCCAGCCTTCGCTAAGGAATGCGACAATGATGAACACTACAAAGTTCATGCCCATGCCCCATTGGGCAGCGCGCATTTCGCCGAGCCTCGGAATGACGACGCGGATCAGACCGCCTTGCACGATAGCCATGAAAAACCCGAACGTGGCCAGCGACGCACCGATCATTTTGGGCGAAAAATTGAATCGTTCGATCGTGTAATAGCTCCATACAGCCGGATAAACCTGATGCGAGATCGTGAAGATCAGGAAAATGACAACTAGACCGCGCAGGTGCGGGATTTTACGAATAGAAATAAGTGCGCCGACCGGATTCGCGCGGGTCCAGTCAAATGACCGGCGTTTGGATTGGTGCAGGGTCTCAGGAAGTATGAAATATCCGAGGGTTGCGTTGGCAAGGGCCACGGCTGCCGCTGCCATGAATGGCATACGGGGGCCGATCTCGCCAAGGAATCCACCGATTGCGGGGCCGATGATGAAGCCAACGCCAAAAGCTGCCCCAATCAAGCCAAAGTTCGCTGCACGTTTTTCCGGAGCCGAGATGTCGGCAATATAGGCCGAAGCGGTCGAGAATGTTGCGCTAGCGACGCCAGCGATCAGACGGCCTGCAAACAGCCACCAGATCGTTCCCGCGAAAACCAGCAGTATATAATCCAGTCCCATCGCCACAAGTGATACCAGCAGAACTGGTCTACGCCCGAAACGGTCGGAGAGGTTACCAAGCGTCGGCCCCATGAAGAACTGCATAACCGCGTAAGTCGTCGCCAATACCCCACCCCATAAGGCGGCAGAACTGATAGAGCCGCCGGTCAATTCCGTAATCAGGTTGGGCATCACTGGCAGAATCAGGCCAATGCCGATCGAGTTAAGCATCATCGTAACGATGATAAAAATATAGGGAAGGCGTGCTTTCATCCCGGCGGACTCCTGAAGTGAGACATAGGCCTCAACAGGGCCGATGCGTATCTGTAATGGAGGTATGGGTGCGTTCACAAGCCCAATACAAGCAGATGTGACCTTTATTCCACCGTGACGGACTTTGCCAGGTTTCGCGGCTGGTCTACGTCGGTGCCTTTTTCCAGCGCCGTATGATAGGCCAGCAGTTGCGCAGGCACAGCATAGACGATGGGGGCGATGAACGGATCAACGGTTGGCATGATGATTTTATCTAGCGATCCGTCGGGGAAGTTCGCTGCGCCCGCTTCGTCTGTTAACATAAGCAGCTGTCCACCACGGGCCATAACCTCTTCCATGTTGGACACGGTTTTATCGAATAAATCGCCGCTGGGGGCGAAGACGATTACGGGAACGGAATCGTCAATAAGGGCGATTGGTCCGTGCTTCAACTCTCCGCCGGGGTACCCTTCGGCATGGATATAGCTGAGTTCTTTCATCTTTAATGCACCTTCCAGTGCTAGCGGGAACAGCGAACCGCGCCCAAGAAATAGAATGTCGCTGGCTTTGGCCAGCTTGCGACTGGCGCGCTCAAATTCGGCTTCGCATTTGATGGCATCGGCCATAAGTCGCGGTGCGGACGTCAGCGCAGCGATAAGGCGGGTTTCCTCGGCGGCGTCGATCGTCCCGCATTGTCGTGCCGCCAAAATTGCCAGACTTGCCAGAAGAGAAAGCTGGCAGGAGAAGGCCTTGGTCGAGGCCACGGAAATCTCCGGTCCGGCCATGATGTGCAAACTGTGATCTGCCTCGCGACCGATCGAGCTTTCGGCGACATTCACCACCGCCAATATGGTTGCGGCTTTGCCCTTGGCATAGCGAAGGGCGGCCAGCGTGTCAGCGGTCTCCCCCGATTGGCTGATGAAAATCACAGCTTCGCGGCCGTTCAACGGCGCTTCACGATAGCGAAACTCGCTGGCTATGTCGATTTCGACAGGAATGCGGGCGACTTGTTCAAACCAGTATTTGGAGACATTGCAGGCGATATGGGCCGTGCCGCAGGCCACTATGACCAGTCGGTCATAGCTGGAAAAATCAATCTCGATATCAGGCAACGAAACACGGGTGCGATCTGCGTTCAGGTAATGCGACAGAGACAGCGCCATAACCGAGGGCTGCTCATGTATTTCCTTGGCCATGAAATGTTTGTGTTCACCTTTGTCCGCCATAATGTAATTGATGTTCACAGTTTTCATCATCCGGTCTGCCGCATTGCCAAGCGCGTCGTATATATTAACACCAGCGCGGGTAAGAACCGCCCAGTCACCCTCTTCAAGGTAGGTGATTTTGTTGGTGAGCGGAGCCAACGCCATCGCGTCCGACCCGATATACATCTCTCCGTCACCGTGTCCGATGGCCAACGGCGACCCGCGCCGCGCCGCAATCATCAGGTCATCTTCGCCCTCAAACAGGAACGCCAGTGCGAACGCTCCGGTGAGGCGTGTAAGCGTGGTTTCTACAGCGTCCTTGGGGCTCTTGCCCTCGGCGAGATAGGCAGCGCAAAGCTGCGCGATAACTTCGGTATCGGTTTGGGAAATGAAATTCACGCCTTTGTCGGTCAGCTCGTCACGCAGTTCGCAGAAATTCTCGATGATGCCGTTATGAACGATCGCCACGCTTCCGGCGCAATGGGGATGGGCATTATCGATAGTGGCGGCGCCGTGGGTTGCCCAACGGGTGTGACCAATGCCGGACTTGCCGCTGATCGGGGTGTCTTCCAGAGACGTTACCAACTGGGACAGCTTACCAACCGCACGTCGGCAAGTGATCGTGCGGCCATCAAGGGTTGCAATGCCGGCACTGTCATAGCCGCGATACTCCAGACGACGCAGGGCTTCGATGATCGACGGTTCGACCTCGGATGTCCCCAGAATGCCAATAATTCCACACATAATATGCTCCTGCTATTTTGTTTTGGCTTCTCTGAGCCGCTAAGTAACTCTATGCCCCGCCTCGTACAGGTTTCAATCGTTAATCTGGGGTTGAAACAGGTCTGACACAATGAGTGATTTACGCTGAACAATAAAATAAAGGCCCCGCACAAAATGCGAGGCCCTCGAAATGATATTAACCCGTCGTTTACCAGTTCACGCGGCTTTGGCGTCTGCGCCGAAACGCCCATAGAACGTCTGTCCCTTCGTGGCCATCTCGCGCAACAGGGCAGGGGCGGCGAACCGCTCGCCACAAGTTTCGGCCAGCCGGTCACAAATCTCGACCGCATGTGCCGCACCCAGAATGTCTAGCCAGCTAAACGGGCCGCCGGACCAAGGCATAAAGCCCCAACCAAGTATTGCGCCGACGTCGCCTTCGCGAATGTCTTCAAGCACGCCTTCCTCAAGCGCACGGACAGCCTCCAGTGTCTGAACCATGGCGAGACGATGCTTCACATCCGTAAAGTCTGGCTGATCCTCGGCAAGCGGCCAATTAGCTGCCAAACCTTCCCAAAGGCCGGTGCGCTTGCCCTTTTCGTCGTAGTTATAGAATCCGGACAGGGTTTTGCGACCCAAACGACCCTCGTCAAATAGCTTGAGCAGAACCTCGTCGGCGCTATCGTTATAAGCATCCCCCATCGCTGCTTTGGTGGCTTTGGCAATTTTGACGCCCAAATCAATCGAGGTCTCGTCGTTCAATTGCAATGGCCCTAGCGGGAAACCAAGTTGTTTTGCGGCATTCTCGATAACCGAGGGCGAAACACCTTCGCGCACCATCGTTAATCCCTCGTTAATGTATGGAATGATACAGCGGTTGGCATAGAAGAACCGCGCATCGTTAACCACGATAGGTGTTTTTCGAATTTGGCGCACGAAATCGAGGGACTTGGCCACAGCCATATCGCCCGTTTTCTTGCCCTTGATGATCTCAACAAGAGCCATGCGATCCACAGGGCTGAAGAAATGGATGCCGATGAAGTTTTCGGCGTTCCGGCTGGCCTTGGCCAACTCGGTGATCGGCAATGTCGACGTGTTGGTCGCAAAAATCGCATTCTCGCCCAGATGCGCTTCGGCCAGTTTGGTGACTTCGGCTTTGATGCCGACATCCTCAAACACAGCTTCGACGATTAAATCGCAACCCTCGAGGTCTTCGTATTTGGTCGAGGCCAGCACGCGATCAAGAACCACCTCGGCCTTTTCCGGTGTGATTTTCTTGCGCTTGATACCGCCTGCGAGAATACCTTCGACATGGGCCTTACCCTTTTCGGCAGCTTCTTGTTCGCGATCCAACAGAACCACTTCGATCCCTGCCATCGCCGAGACATAAGCGATGCCCGCGCCCATCATGCCTGCGCCCAGAATGCCGACTTTCTTGACCGACTGGCCCTCGACATCAGGCCGTACTGCACCTTTTTCAAGGGCGGACTTGTTAATAAACAATGAACGGATCATCGCCGAGGAACTGGGGTTCATCAGAATTTTAGTAAACCACCGTGCTTCGATTTTCAGGGCCGTGTCGAAAGGCACCAAAGCGCCCTCGTATATGGCTGACATCATCGCTTTGGCCGCAGGATAAACGCCTTGAGTCTTTGCGTGGATCATGGCCGAAGCCCCGACATACATCGGGAAGCCTTGCGCGCTATAAGGCGCACCACCGGGGAACCTGAAACCTTTGGCGTCCCACGGTTTAACGATATCCTTGTCGGTCGCACTCAGAACCCATTCCTTAGCACGGGCTAACAGTTCATCACCGGGCACAATTTCGTCAATAACTCCGGCTGCCTTTGACTTTGCAGGCGGCAACATTTTGCCCTCTAGCAACAATGGCGAGGCCGCCATAAGCCCAAGCATCCGTACAAGCCGGGTCGTGCCACCCGCACCGGGGAAAATCCCGATCAGGATCTCTGGTAAACCGATCTTGGCTTTGGGATTGTCAACCACGAACCGACGGTGACAGGCCAAACCGATCTCGGTGCCGATGCCTGCCGACGTACCGGGGCTGGCCCATGCAACGGGTTTGCCGCCCTTGTTGGTTTTCGCATCCATTCCCGCACGCTCAAGTTTGCGCAGAACATGATGGCCGGACATCGTAAAATCGAACAGGCCTTGCGCGGGATTGTCCCCTGCATCGGCACGGATTTTGCCAAGCACGTTCAAGTCCATCCCGCCTGCGAAATCTTTCTTAGCAGAGGTAATTATGATCCCCTTAACTGCATCATCGGCGAGGGCATCATCAACCATATTGTCGAACAAGGCATAGCCGTCGCGCGACATTACATTCATGGATTTATTCGGCACATCCCAGGTGATCGTGGCCACACCGTCAGAATCTACCGCGTATTTGAAATCTTTGTTCATGATCATAATCCCTTATACTCGTTCAATAATCGTGGCAGCACCCATGCCGGATGCAACACATAATGTGGCCAGCGCGGTGCCTTTGCCGGACCGCTCCAACTCGTCCAGTGCTGTGCCAATAATCATTGCGCCAGTGGCCCCTAACGGGTGTCCCATCGCAATCGCACCGCCATTAACATTGATATCCTCGCGGCTAACATTGAATGCCTGCATAAAACGTAGAACGACGGCAGCAAAAGCCTCGTTAACCTCGAACAAGTCGATATCGCCGATATTCATCCCCGCATCGCGCAGAATTTTTTCGGTGACCGGAACGGGACCTGTCAACATGATCGTAGGGTCGGTGCCAATCTTGGCCGTCGCCCGAATGCGCGCTCTCGGTTTGAGGCCATGCGCCTCGCCAAATTCCTTCGAGCCAACCAGAATTGCCGCCGCCCCGTCCACAATACCCGACGAGTTCCCTGCGTGGTGCACGTGGTTAATCCTTTCCAGGTGCGGGTATTTCAGCATAGCAACCGCGTCAAACCCGGGCATCACTTCGCCCATTTCTTTGAACGCAGGGCGCAAGCCGCCCAAGGATTGCATATCCGTCTGCGGTCGCATGTATTCGTCGCGATCCAGAATAGTCAGACCGTTCTGATCCTTGATCTGGACAACCGATTTATCGAAACGCCCGTCATCCCACGCTATTTTCGCCCGTTTCTGGGATTCCACAGCATATTCATCTACATCGTCACGGCTAAACCCGTATTCCGTGGCAATAATATCGGCCGAGATACCTTGTGGCACGAAATACGTCTTCATCGCTAGCTCTGGATCAACTGCAATTGCGGCTCCGTCCGCGCCCATTGCAACACGCCCCATCATCTCGACGCCGCCAGCAACATATGCACCGCCAGCCCCGCCGCGCACCTGATTAGCGGCGATGTTCATTGCTTCCATGCCGCTGGCACAGAAACGGTTGATCGACAGGCCAGGCACGTTTTCAGCATAATCAGATAGCAACACCGCCGAGCGCGCCAGACATCCGCCCTGTTCCATCACCTGGGTCACATTACCCCAAATCACGTCTTCCAACGCGGATGTATCAAGGTGGTTCCGCTCCGACAGCGTGTTCAGAACATTGGCGGACATGCGCACGGATGATAGTTCGTGCAACGAGCCATCTTTGCGGCCCTTGCCACGGGGACTGCGAATTGCGTCATAAATATAGGCTTCGGTCATCGAATTCGTCCTTCAGTTTCAAGCACGGTCCGCAGGGGATCCGGGCATCAGGTCATATGGGTGCTTCCAGCCCGGCTGATCGGCAATGCGATCCATCCAGGCGTCGATATTCGGGTAATCCTTGCGCTCGAACCCGAAGGGTTCGGGGTAATAAAGATACCCGCAGCAGGAAATGTCGGCGTTGGTAATCTCGTCGCTCACTAACCAATCACGCCCCTCAAGGGCAGCGTTCAGTGTCGCATATGCACCTTTCAAACGACCTTGTTTAAAGGCAATAACTTCTACCGGACGCTTGTCTTCGGGAAGGAAGTTCATCAGGAATCGGGTGACACCCGCCTGACTGGACAGTTTGTGATTGTCCCACAACACCCAACGCAAGATCTCACGCCGCTCGTCTGACGTCTTGCCCCCGAAACGACCGGTCTTTTCGGCAATGTAATCTTGAATGGCACCCGATTGGGATAGGGTCAAATCCCCGTCAACAAGCGTGGGAACTTCGCCCATGATATTCATGTCACGATATTCATCCGAGCGGGCCTCGCCCTTGAAGAAATCCACGTAGACAGCTTCCCATTCCGCGCCCGACAACGCCAGCGACAAAGCCGCTTTATAAGAATTTCCGCTTTCGCCAAAACAATGCAATTGCATGGTCATCTGTAACGCTCCTGAACTTGGTTGAAGTTGTTTTTGAGTATTTTAACAAAACCGAAGCCGATTTGTTCACGGATTATTAACCATTCTACACGCAGAGTAGTTCTGCGGTCCATCTCGTCCTTTTTTTGCCACTTCTCGAATTTTGGCGACCATTTTTCAGCAATAAACTGCGCGGTCATTTCTTTGAGCATCTTATGCTCTTCTGTCATCCATTCCGAACGTAAATTGTTAAAACTCATTTCTTCATTCCCCTGGGCGCCGGCGCGCCATATTCTGTGATAAACTCGTCGAAAACCGCGGACAGTTTGTCCGCGTCGGCATAATTATCAAGGCGTTCTAGGAGAACGGGTAACAAATAGTTATTTCCCAAAGCCATAATCTTCATTCAACGCGCCGCAGGCGCTCGTATGCAGGTTCTGTCAGGTTCATCGAGCGACGAACCGTAAGGGGAAGGCGTTTTTCCATTTAGAATGCCTCGGCATCTAGTCCCATAACCGGCTCGGCTCCGCTGTTAATGCGGGCAAGCCTAAGGGCAGTTTCCGGCAACGATCTAGCCATATAGTAGCGGCCTGTTGCAAGTTTGGTTTCATAGAACGCAGCATCACTGGTACCTTCAAGCAGTTTTTCGCTGGCAACTTTGGCCATGCGCGCCCACATCAGGCCCAATGCTACATGACCAAACAGATGCATAAAGTCGGTTGATCCAGCCAGCGCCGCGTTGGGGTTTTTCGGGGCTTCTGACATGAAATACATCGCTGCGGCTTGCATATCCTTGGATGCTGCCTTTAACGGATCAAGGAAATCTGCTTTCAACGCTGCGTCGCCTTCGTTTTCCTTGATGAAGGTTTTCACCAGATCAAAAAACGCCATGACATGTTTGCCACCACCGCTGGCCAGCTTACGTCCGACCAGATCCAATGCCTGAATGCCGTTTGCGCCTTCATAGATCATGGCGATACGTGCGTCGCGCACGAATTGCGAAGCACCTGTTTCCTCGATATAGCCATGCCCGCCGTAAAGCTGTTGAGCCTGCACCGTCATGTCGAAGCCTTTGTCGGTCAGGAAGCCTTTGATGACAGGGGTCATCAGTGACAACAGCCCTTCGGCGTTCTTGTCATCGGACAACTCACCTGCGTCCAGCAGGGTTGCGTTCCACAACAGAAATGCTCGTGCACCCTCGATAAAAGATTTTTGATCCATCAATGATCGGCGCACATCGGGATGCACGATCAGCGGATCGGCAGTACCGGTGGGGTTTTTCGCACCGGTCACATCCCGGCCTTGCAGACGTTCGCGGGTGTAATCAAGGGCGTTTTGATATGCGACAGAGGCTTGCGCCAACCCTTGCAGACCAACCCCTAGACGGGCGGCGTTCATCATGGTGAACATGGCGCGCAAACCTTTGTGTTCCTCGCCAACCAGATAACCCTCGGCCTCATCGTAGTTCATCACACAGGTGGAATTGCCGTGAATGCCCATTTTTTCTTCGAGGTTCCCGCAAGCGACGCCGTTCCGCGCCCCCAGCGAGCCATCCTCGTTCACAAGGAACTTCGGCACGATAAACAGCGAAATACCCTTAACGCCCGCAGGTCCACCCGGAATTTTCGCCAACACAAGGTGGATAATGTTTTCCACCATGTCATGCTCTCCCGCCGAGATAAAAATCTTCTGGCCACTGATTTTATAGGTGCCGTCCCTGACAGGGTCAGCCTTGGAACGCATCATGCCCAGATCGGTGCCGCAATGCGGCTCGGTCAGGTTCATGGTTCCGGTCCATTCGCATGTCACCATTTTCGGCAGAAATTTCGCCTTCAGCGCCTCCGACCCGTGGGTGTGGATAGCTTCATATGCGCCGGCAGTCAGGCTCAGATACATATTGAAAGACTGATTGGCGGATAAACTCATTTCGCTGACAGCGGTTCCCAGAACGAATGGCATGCCTTGTCCGCCATATTCTGGATCGGCGCTTAGGCCCGTCCAACCACCGTCGCGGATAATGTCGAAGGCTTCTTTGAAACCGTCCGGCGTGCGCACAACGCCGTTTTCCAGCGTGCATCCCTGCGTGTCACCAATGGCGTTAAGGGGCATCAGAACATCACGTGCGATTTTTCCGGCTTCTTCTAGAATCGCACCACTGAACTCTGCATCCAGATCGCTGTATCCCGGCGTGTCACCGCTTTGCACTTGCAAAACGTCGTGCAGGATGAATTCGAAGTCCTTCAGGGGCGGGGTGTAGGTTTGCATTTTCGTGGTCCTTTATTCGGCAGCAAGTTTGATGCCGCGTTTAGCGAGAATACCCTCGCCCCATTTCAATTGTTCTTGCAGATCAGCGATAGCTTCGGTCAGCTCTTCGCGTTGCTCGACCATGTCACGCAGCCGCTCAAGCCCCCGTTCGTAAGTTTTGGTAAGCTGCGTGGTTTGCTGGTCACCAAGCGAATAGAGGTTCAGTAATTGCCGGATTTCCTCAAGGCTGAACCCGAAGCGTTTTCCTTGCAGGATCAGCTTCAAGCGCGCGCGGTCACTTTTGGTAAAAAGGCGTTTTTGGCCTTCGCGGATCGGAAAGATCAGCTCTTTTGATTCGTAGAACCGCAAGGTGCGGGGCGTTACGTCATAGGACTCACACATCTGGCCAATTGTCATCGATGAATCTGTCATGCTTCCCTCCGTTGGTTGACGTTAACGTAAGGCCGGTATTTTGCGAAATCAAGTAAAGTTGACGTTGACGTAAGGTGATGTGGCGTTAACCAGTGGAATTAAGGGAATCCAACGCCAGTTGCCGAAGGCGTTTCAGCTCAACTGTTATCTCGTCAAGCTCCAGGCGGCGTTCATCAAGCTGGGCGATCTGGTCGGTGGACATCTCGACCCAACGTTCCAACTGGCTGCGGTTTTGGTTGGACTGATTGTAAAGCTCCAGCCATTGCCGCAGTTCTTCAAGCGGAAACCCAAAATGGCGGCCCTGACGGATTAACTTGACGCGTGCCCTTTCGGTGGCGCCATAATGTCGTGTTCGGCCTGTCTTCGCAGGGGAGATAAGCTCCAGATACTCATAATAACGCAAAGTGCGCGGTGTTACATCGAACATCGCGCACATCTCTTTCAGCGTTAAAGTCTTCTCGGCCATATCATCCTCTTTACCCTATTTGGGCAATAGCTGGATGTATTGCAATCACAAGAATGCGTTAGGGGCAAATAAATAGAAGCCATAGGCCAGAATAACCGCCGGAACGGTGCTGTAGACGGTTGCCATAACTGCCGCTTTGGGGTTCAGGGCGATAGCAGGGAACAGCGCGTCCCCGTCATTCGAGATCGCGTTACCCATGAGTGCCGCAAAAGGAATAATACCGTTAATATAGAGAGTCGTCACCAGAACCTGTGGTCCACAACCGGGGATCAGGCCAATCACAACGCCCATCAGCGGCAATAACGGCGCCACAGACGAGAACAACTCCTTCAGATCCCAACCGGCAAACACCACGACGTAATCATACGCCAGATACGCGCCAATCACCCAGATCGAAATAAAACTGGTTTCTTCGGTAACCCGCGTAAATGGCTCATCATTCACATTTGTCATGGCTTGCACAGGCGAGGTGGACCAGACCCAAAGGCCGATCGCCGTGCCCAGCATTCCGACCAGCAACATCCAGTCACCATAAACCGCCACAAGGTTTACTAGCGCCAGTTGCGAGATACCCATCACCAGCCCGGGCACAACAAGCGCTACGTATATATAGTCTTTTGGCCGGATACGCCCGATCAACGGCGCCAGTTCGCAGGTCGCTGCAGCGACCCCACGATAGTCGATTTTGTTGAATCGATCCACGATAATGCCGGAAATGACCCCGACAGCTAGCGAGGTCGGCAGCACCACCATAGCAACATCGGGCCGCGTAGCGATCAAAAGGAACGCAGCGTCACCCATGGTTGCTGTCAGGGCAGCCACGACGGCTCCGAATCCTGCGTTACCTGATGAATACGCCGCCACAACCACGACCGCGCCCCCGCAACCGGGTGTCGCGCCTAACACGGCCGACAGTGGAACCTGCCAACCTTTGGAATTCTTCAACGCCGAACCGAGGTTGAATTTGAAGATCCGCTCTGCGCCGTAGAAAATCATCAAAGTCGTTGCTACAAAGGCGCTAACTTGCACATAGGCGTCCGTCATCAGCCCGCGAGTTAACTCTCCTAGTTCGCCCGGATAGGCGGCCAGCGCGATCATAATCAGAATAACTGGCAGGCGTTTTGCTTTGAACGGGCCAATTTTCTCGGGCCAGATAAAAGGGCCGGTCGGGGTGGACACACTAGGGTGCATTTTCGGTATTTCCTGCAATTGCGAGCTATTCTCAATCTCAATACATGAAATGGGGTGGCAATATCAAGTAAAATATGTCCAGAGTTCGAGAAACCAAAATCCGAGTCGTCAGGGGACATGATGATTGATGTAAGCATTGAAGATCGCATCGAGATGGCGAAAAAGTTTTTCGCAATATTACCCCATGCTCAAGCGCTCGGGATAGAGATGATTAACATGGGGGGCGGCAAGGCTGAAATGGCGATCAATTACGACGATCGTTTCATCGGAGATCCTGCCACGGGCGTCATCCACGGGGGCGTGATCAGCGCACTGCTGGATACATGTTGCGGGGGCGCCGTCACCAGTCATCCCTCAATCATGGGGCCCACTGCAACCATAGATCTGCGCATCGACTATATGCGCGCCGCTACGCCGGGCCAGCGGATCACGGCTCGCGCCGAATGCTACCGGGTCACCAAATCCGTCGCTTTCGTGCGCGCCGAAGCCTTCGACGAAGACACCGAGGTTCCCGTCGCGACTGCTGCTGGCGCCTTCACCGTTGGTGCTGCAAAAAAGGCAGGTACCTAATGCCTCAAAAGAAAACGCAGGCATTGCAAGCTGCCAAGGAACGCCGCGACGCTACTTTGCAGAAAATGGCCAGTAGCGTCCCCTATATCAATTTTCTGGGTGTTGAATTCGAGCGTCGAGGCGACGAGCTGACCACCACACTCCCTTTCACTGAGATGTTAATCGGAAACCCCTTTCTGCCAGCCCTCCACGGTGGCACAACTGCTGCATTCCTTGAAATCACCGCGGTGATGGAGCTGATGTGCGCGATTATCTGGCCGAAAATGGAAAAAGGCGGCCCAGTTGCCAATGCCATTGCGCGCGGCGAATTCCCGTCGTTTCCAAAAACCATCGACTTCACCGTCGATTACCTGCGCACTGGCCTGCCGCGCGACGCCTATGCTCGCGCCCGTGTAAACCGCTCGGGGAGGCGTTATGCTTCGGTGCACGTTGAAGCTTGGCAAGACGACAAAAACCAGATTTTTGCACAGGCAACGGGGCATTTCCTGATGCCCGAGATGATAACCTGAATGGAATTAACTGCCAAAGAGATCACACACCGACGCGTTCTGAATATCGCTGTCCCCATCGTGATATCCAATGCCACCTATCCGATTCTCGGACTGGTGGACACGGGCGTAGTCGGACAATTGGGCAATCCGGCCCCCATAGGCGCGGTAGGTATAGGTTCGGTCATTTTGGCAGCGATCTACTGGATATTCGGTTTTTTGCGCATGGGGACGTCGGGACTTGTGGCGCAGGCTCGCGGGGCAGGGGACGCGCCCGAAACGGGCGCGCTTTTGACGCGCGGACTGATGATCGGAGCGTCTGCCGGTCTGCTTTTCATCATCTTCCAGTCGGCCTTGTTCTGGGGTGCATTCCAGATATCGCCTGCCTCTGCCGATGTTGAGGGCATGGCCCGCAGCTATATGTCCATCCGGATATGGGGTGCTCCTGCCGCGATATCGACCTACGCAATAACCGGTTGGCTGATCGCCATGGAACGCACCCGCGCCGTGTTGATCCTGCAACTTTGGATGAACGGCCTGAACGTGGCGCTTGATCTGTGGTTTGTGCTGGGGCTGGACATGGGTATCGAGGGCGTCGCCATCGCCACCCTTATCGCCGAATGGAGCGGAGTCTTGTTAGGTCTGTGGCTATGCCGCGCGGCATTTGGCGGAGATCAATGGCGCGACTGGGGTCGGATATTCGATCGCCTGAAAGTCAAACGGATGGCAATAGTTAACGGCGACATCATGCTGCGCTCGGTCATGCTGCAGATCAGCTTTTTGACCTTCCTGTTCATCGGCGCGGGCATGGGGGATATCACTTTGGCCTCAAATCAAATCCTGCTGCAGTTTGTGGGATTAACGGCCTATGCGCTGGATGGTTTCGCTTTCTCCGCCGAGGCGCTTGTCGGGCAGGCGCTGGGCGCGAAGAACCGTACTGCCCTACGCCGCGCGGCCGTTCTCTCCAGCCAATGGGGATTAGCCGGAGCAGTTTTACTAACAGCCATCTTCTTTCTGTTCGGATCAACAATAATTGATATTATGACAACCTCCTCCGATGTTCGCATCGAGGCTCGCCAATACCTGTGGTGGATGATCGTGTTCCCGCTGGTCGGCCTGCCAAGCTGGATGTTCGACGGGTTCTTTATCGGGGCCACCCGCACCCGCGAGATGCGCATGGCGATGTTCCAGTCCGCCCTCGTTTATGTGGTGATCCTGTTTATTTTGGTACCGACGATGGGCAATCACGGCCTGTGGCTTTCCCTTATAATCTTCGACATAGTCCGCGCGTTAACCCTGTGGCGCTATTATCCTGCGCTAGAGGCCGCAGCCGACCCTTAAATAATGCTTAACACTGCGCGCGGTGGTCGCCCCAGCGAGGCTTTGCCGTTATGAAATACGACTGGACGTTCGATCAGGATCGGATGCGCCGCCATGGCCGTGATCAAAGCTGCTTCGCCGGCACCCGCCAGATTCAGCTCTTTATATATGCTCTCGCCCGAACGAATAAGGTCACGTGGCGCTATTCCCAACAAAACCAGAGCATCGTGAATTTCCTCAACACTCGGCGCGGATTCCAGATATTTCACAATGGCAGGCGTGAACCCTTCGACTTCCAGAATGGACAAGGTTTCACGCGACTTCGAGCATCGAGGGTTGTGCCAGATAACAGGTTGAGTCACAGCCACGCCTCGCGTTTTGTGCCAACAGCATCTGCCACATTGTCAAACCCGTCACGGGCCAACAATTCATCCAGCCCCAGCGCGATTTTGCCTGCCAGCCCAATGCCATTGTAAACCATCGCCGTATAAAGCTGCACGGCGGATGCCCCTGCACATATTTTGGCATATGCCTGCTCGGGCGAACCGACGCCGCCAACTCCGATGATTGGCAGCTTGCCTTGGGTCAGTTCGGACAGTTGCGCCAGAACACGGGTGGATTTATCGAACAACGGTTGGCCGGATAACCCACCAACCTCAGCCGCATTCGCACTGGCCAAACCATCACGCGAAAGTGTGGTGTTGGTGGCGACGATGCCCGCAATGCCGGACGAAACAGCCGCATCCGCAATGTCACGTATTTCCGCCGGCTCCAGATCAGGTGCAATCTTCAGGAACACGGCAACGGGTTTGCTCAGGGCCGCATTAGCCTCCATCACCCCTGCCAACAGCCCTTCAAGCGCCGCCTTGCCTTGCAAATCCCGCAGTTTTTCGGTGTTGGGCGAGGAAACATTAACGGTGGCAAAATCCACATACGGGCCACAGACGGTCAGAACCGATGCGAAATCTTTGGATTTATCGGTACTGTCTTTGTTCGCCCCAAGATTAATCCCCAGAACCCCGCCTGCAGGTCGATCCGCAACGCGTGCTGCAATCACATCCATGCCTTGATTGTTAAATCCAAACCGGTTTATCGCCGCCGCATCTGGTGTCAGGCGAAATAAACGTGGCTTTGCATTTCCTGTCTGCGCACGCGGCGTCGCAGCGCCAACCTCGATAAACCCGAAACCTGCCTGCAACAGCGGCGCAATAGCCTCGGCGTTTTTGTCAAAACCTGCGGCCAAACCAACAGGGTTAGGCAAAGCCATCCCCGCCAGAGACGTTGCCAGACGGTCCGATGTAACTGGCCCCGGCAAAGGCACTAATCCCGCCTTCAACGCTTTGATCGACAAGCCATGCGCCCGCTCTGGGTCCAGCAAGTGCATCAAAGGTAGGCCCATCTTTTGGAGCACCCGCTTCACAGCACACCTTGCGGAAATACATGCGCGTCCCCCACAAGCGGTAAGGGCTTGCACCAGACCACATCTTCCATCCGCAACGCGCGATAAAGATGCGGGAACAAATCACCGCCGCGCGACGGCTCCCATTTCAAAGCCTTGCCCAGCGTATCAGCATCAAGAGCCAATATCCGCAAGCTTTCTTTTTTGTAAAAATACTTAAAAACTGTCTCGGACACCTGCGCACCCGTCGAGATGTGCACATACCCGTCAGCCAGATCAATCGGCGCACCAAGCGTCTCGCCTGTGGCTTCAAGCGCGGACCATTCGTCCGCAAGGAATATCTTGTAAATCATCATGGCGTTTGAATGCGCCACGGGTGTTCAAACGTCAACCCGTTGGCACGCAAGTTTATAGGAAGCCTTCAGCCTTCGCCCAATCCATTGTCGCATCCAGTGCGTCTTTTATCGGGGCGAACATTTCATCCAGTTCATCCGCGGTGATGATCATCGGAGGGCAGAAAACGATGCTATCTACAACGGCCCGCACGATAAGGCCGCGATCGACCAGTTCTGCCGCCATGCGAGCGCCGACCTTGCCGATGGTCGCAAAACCGTCAGAGGTTTTATCCGGAGACAAATCCAATGCCCCTAAAAGGCCAAGGCCGCGGCATTCTCCGGCCAGCGGGTGCTCCGCTAATTGCGCCAGATTTGCCTCGAAAACAGGAGCAAGAGCTTTGACGTGGCCGACAATATTACGTTTCTGGTAAATCTCCAACGCTTTCGCCCCGACCGGTGCTAGCTCCTTGATCTTTTAGGCTAACTCCACCGCCGGTTCATGGGATTTGTTGCCGAATAGGTGATAATACGGCAGCTTGCCCATCTGTTCTTGTGCAGCCGCCACCAGCTCGGGATCACTAAAGCCAAGGCCTGCACACCACAGGCCTGACATGGCTTCGATATAGGGGGGCGTCCAGCGTCGTCAAACACCCGCACGCCCTCGCCGCGTGTAATGATTTGCAGGCTGGTTTCGCGCAGGATGGGCGAGTTGGCATAAGGGTGCAGCAGGGCTTCGAGATCGTGGGTTTGCGAGTTGGGCAGGGGGTGTTCATGGCGTAACCTTGGCTAATAAAATTAGTCTGACCGTAGGCAGCGTATTTTGCGCGTCAATTGGAATAATCACTGTTAGAAATTTTGTTTGGCGAGGGATTTTTGAGTATTTGGACAAAAAAAGATGCAGGGGATTTGCGCGACTCGCTTACTTGTTGTTTACTCACGGCATTCAAAGGAGGAAAAAATGAAAATATCTCGTATAATTATGGCCGCTTCGGCATTGGCAATGTCTGCCACTGGCGCGCTTGCCGATTACAGTCTGACAATTTTGCACACGAACGACTTTCACGCACGTTTCGAGCCGATCAGCAAGTACGACTCCGGTTGTTCTTCTGAAGATAATGCTGAAGGTAAATGTTTTGGTGGTTCCGCGCGTTTGGTAACAGCGGTAGAAGCTGCACGTGCGCGGGCCGAGAACTCGGTTCTTGTATCTGGCGGTGACCAGTTCCAGGGCACGCTGTTCTATACTTACTATAAGGGTAAGCTGGCTGCCGAGATGATGAACAAGATGGGTTATGATGCGATGACTGTGGGTAACCACGAATTCGACGATGGCCCCGAAGTTCTACGCGGCTTCATGGATGCGCTGAACTTTCCGGTTCTGATGTCGAATGCCGATTTCTCGGCCGAGCCACTACTGGCTGGCACATTGCAGAAATCTACAGTTCTAAATGTTAATGGAACTTTGGTCGGCATGATTGGCCTGACGCCGCAAGATACAGATGAGCTGGCAAGCCCTGGCAAAAACATCAACTTCACTGATCCATCTGATGCCGTCCAGCATCAGGTTGATGCTTTGACCGGCGCTGGCGTGGATATTATCATCGTTCTGTCGCACTCCGGCTACAATGTTGATCAGGAAGTCGCGGCGAACACGTCCGGTGTGGATATCATCGTTGGTGGTCACTCGAACACTTACCTGTCCAACACTTCTGATCGTGCAAAAGGTCCATATCCGACAATGGTTGGTAACACAGCGATTGTTCAGGCATACGCTTACGGTAAATTCCTGGGTGAGTTGAACGCGACATTCGATGACGCTGGCAACCTGATCTCCGCATCCGGTGAGCCAATCATCATGGATGGTGAAGTGGTCGAGGATGCAGGCACAGTTGCTCGTATCTCCGAAGCTGCCGGACCACTGGAAGAAATCCGTAACCGTGTCGTGGCATCTTCTGCCGCATCAATCGACGGTGACCGCGGAAGCTGTCGTGCCGTAGAATGCGAAATGGGCAACCTGGTCGCAGACGCGATGGTGGCCAAGGTTGCAGACAAAGGCGTGACGATCGCTATTCAGAACGGTGGCGGCATCCGTGCCAGCATCGATTCCGGCGAAGTCACCATGGGCGAAGTTCTGACAGTGCTGCCGTTCCAGAACAGCCTTGCAACTATGCAGTTGACAGGTGCTGGCGTTGTTGCCGCGCTTGAAAACGGTGTTAGCCAGGTCGAGGACGGCGCAGGCCGTTTCCCGCAGGTCTCCGGTATTCGGTTCACATGGGATGCTTCTGTTGCCCCGAACGAGGGTCGCGTGACCGAAGTTCTGGTTAACAATGGCGGAAACTGGGTTCCGATTGATCCGGACGGAGTATATGGCGTTGTGACAAACAACTACATGCGTGGTGGTGGAGACGGATACAAAATCTTCTCGACCGACGGCATGAACGCCTATGACTATGGCCCGGGTCTTGAAGATGTTGTTGCCGAGTATATGGCAGCTGGTGGAGCGTACACGCCTTACACAGACGGTCGTATTTCCCAGAAATAAGGGGAGTCACTGAACAATACGAAAGGCGCGCGGGACAACTGCGCGCCTTTTCGTTTTGCGAATTTCACCCGTAGGCTTAATATTATTTTACCATTCGGTCTAATGTCCTGTAAGTAACGATATATCTACAAACTGAACTATTTCAAGCTGGCCGATCAGAACTCGCCCGTGGATCACCGCCTGTGCGCCTATCTGCTTATGCTCTCTGAGAGGAACAGCAAAATTTATGATTCGCAGAGTTATCTTGCCGGCGTGGTCGGGTGTTCACGCCAGACGATCAACAAAGAATTGGGAATTTTGCGGGACAAAAAAATCATCTCGATGGGAAAAGGCGGAATCGAGATACTTGATCGCGAAAAGATCTAAGGCTTCATGAAAGTTTAACCAATTGTTAGTTTGAATTGTGGCGTGATTGCCACGTCGCGGGACAAAAACTTCTTCAAATAGTCTGATTTCGCCCCTTTGGTTGCCTTGATTGTTAGCAATAATGTCTGTGCTGAAGGTGCAGAGTAACGACTATTTTTTGTAAACCGTAAGCACCTTACAACGTAAAACGTGCGCTCCGAGTATTTGTTACGGGTGCGCACACATACCGACATTAGGGCCCGCCCTTTTGTTTGATGTAACATGTTCACACGGGCACATGAACTGGCAGTCGGTGCGAATAATCGCAGCGGCTGTCTTTTTATCTGGCCGCTTTGTTATCGCGCTGCATCACGGGCGATAGCGGGCAATAATGGTGAGATTTCGTATCGTTCCATTCCAGCTTTTAGGCGCGGGTCATACAGCATGCGCAGCAGGATTTCGTCGTGGCGGGTCAGGAAGGCGAATTCCTCGTCATCGTTAAAGATCGAGGGACGCGCGTCGGGGCTGTCGTTGGTCAAGCCCATCGCTTGCGCCATTTCTTCGTGAATGCAGGATTTTCTCATAAAATCGCTATGCTCGGATTTCACTAGTATCAACACGTTCCCGTAGACGCCTTTCCTCCCCGGTTTGGTGAACGCAAAAGCGGCACAAAAGATGTTGCGCGGGCTGTTGCCAAAGGCATCAACCACTGCGGGGCTTATGTTTCGCAATAATGTCGGCAGCGTTTTGGCGAACTGGGATTGTTCGGTTTCGTTTAGAAACAGCACCAAAAAGTTCGCTTCGGCGCCGTCCGAAACCCGCATATCCAACCCCGTCAACTGCGACAGACGTTTGGTGTATCGGGCAACCTCGGTTGTATTCACACGTGCGGTGCGGCCGTCGGTGCTGGCCCCGAAGATTGTTCCAACGCGCACCGGTCCTTCCCAGCGGCGCAGGAATGTCTGGGACTGTCCGGCTACAAAACGTCCATCAGTTATCAGGTACTCGTTATGCAGGGCGATCCGTTCGAAATTTTGCGTCAGATCGTAATAGCTGAAGGGGGCGTCCTTTGGACTGGTCTCGGTCCGCATCATGCCCTGACCTCGCATCGAGGCTTCGGTAGCGGCGTAAATTTGTTGCAGATCGTTACCGTCAATTGGTGGGCTGGCAGGCGGCAAGCTGGCACAGGCGGTAACAAAAATAACCGGCGCTATCCGTAATATGCGGCGTAGTTGGATCATACTTGCCTTTAAATAAATTTGGCCAGAAATACGGTTCGTTGACCCTAACACTTTCGCTGACCCCTGCACTAGCGCCTGTTTTGCCGATGTGCGAATGCCAGAATTCTGATTCTGCTAAGGTAATTTGTACGTAGAATAATGGGCGTAAGCCAAAGTTTCTGTTTTATTTGCGCCAATTAGTCACATCTGGTATCGTCCGCGTTGTTACAAACCCGACACGCTCGTCAGGGTAAATACCAAGGGGAGAAAGTCAGAGATGGCAAAAGGAACTGTTAAGTGGTTTAACGCCGAAAAAGGTTTCGGTTTTATCCAGCCCGAAGATGGCGGCAAGGATGTGTTCGTTCACATTACTGCGCTTCAAGAAGCGGGACTACAAGGTTTGCAGGATGATCAGCCGATTGAATACGAAATGGTCGAGGGCCGTGATGGCCGGCAGAGTGCGGGCGAACTTAAAGTTTAATACATAAAATTTATTACCAATTGGAAAGCCCCGAAGTTCGGGGCTTTTTTCATCGAAGTGCGCGATAAAACTCAGGCGACCAGCTGCATGCGAATCCATCCCCATCAGGATCAAGGTTCAACGGATCTTGTACTGGCCCGTCATTAGCCAAGAAATACCGTTGGGCATCGTCAGGTGTTCCGAACTTGCCACATTCGGTTCTGGACAGGCGCAGTTTTAATAACGGGCGTTTGTAAAGTTTTTCGCCGATGGCATTCGTGGTTTCGCGAGCATAAAGCGCGATGTTTACGCCCGCCACGATGTCGGGTAGGGCGCCCGGCTCGATAATCACGTATTGCGCGCGGGCGGCGGCAAGAAAGATTGCAGCCTTGTCGCGCTCGATTTTCTGTTGTTCTTGTGAGGTGACGTTCAAATCCAACGTGCCATCGTCGGTGCTGATCGTTGCCGGCGCTTCGTCAGCCTCTGTTTTGTTTTCGGCCAGAGTTGCTGTGTCGGTTCCGTCTGCTTCACCTTTGATGATAGCAGCTTCTATCGCTTCGCTAAGGGCTTCTGTAGTATTTGGTTCTTCGATCAGCACTGAGACCAGAACCACAGGTTCTTCGACTATGAATATCGGATCAACCGAATCAAAATACCCGTTGCCGCCTGCTTGTTTCTCGCATCCAGCCAAGGCCAGTCCGGCGATCAATACGGCCGATTTCTTCAACATGGAAAACCTCTAGATATCAATTCACCACCACTTATCAGGTTTTGCCGCGAATTCGCTAGCCTGTTCCAGAGCATAGGCGGTATTCAGCATATCCGCTTCGCCCCACGGTTGACCGATAAGCTGTAATCCCAGCGGTAAGCCTTGTGAATCGAGGCCCGTTGGCACAGAAATCCCCGGTAATCCGGCGAGGTTGACTGTGACAGTAAACACATCGTTAAGATACATCTTGATCGGGTCGGCGTTGGCCATTTCACCCAATCCGAATGCCGCGCTTGGCGTTGCTGGTGTCAAGATCTGATCAATGCCATCAGCAAACACTTTTTCAAAATCCTGTTTGATCAGGGTCCGCACTTTCTGGGCGCGGATGTAATAGGCGTCGTAAAATCCTGCCGACAGAACATAAGCGCCGATCATAACGCGGCGCTGGACTTCTTCGCCAAAACCTTCGGCGCGGGTGCGGGAATACATGTCGTCAATGCCTTCGCCTGCAACGATTTTTGCGCGGTGTCCGTATTTTACACCATCATAGCGGGACAAGTTCGACGATGCTTCGGCGGGGGCGATTACGTAATAGGCGGGCAGGGCGTATTTGGTGTGGGGCAGCGAGATATCTATGATCTCGGCACCCGCGGCTTTTAGTTTCGCCGCACCTTCCTGCCAAAGTGCTTCGATCTCGGCAGGCATTTCGTCAACGCGGTATTCTTTTGGAATGCCGATTTTCTTGCCGCATATGTCTCCGGTCAACGCGGCCTCGAAATTGGGCACTGCCAGATCGGCGGATGTCGAATCCTTGGCGTCATGGCCGGACATAGATTCCAGCATGATCGCCGAATCGCGCACGGTTTTAACCATTGGGCCTGCTTGGTCCAGCGACGAGGCAAACGCCACCACGCCCCAGCGGGAGCAGCGACCATATGTAGGCTTAACGCCAACGATGCCCGTAAAGGCCGCAGGCTGGCGGATGGAACCGCCCGTGTCTGTGCCGGTTGCGCCAAGGCAAAGGTCTGCGGAAACAGCTGATGC